>CADCTF010000113.1 GCA_902805655.1 uncultured Acidimicrobiales bacterium | reverse complement strand
CAGGAAGGACCGTCCGCCGTGCCCCAGTCCCGTCACGTGGTGATCATCGGCTCCGGCCCGGCCGGCCTCACCGCCGCCATCTACACGGCGCGCGCCAACCTGGCACCCCTGGTCATCGAGGGTGAGCCGTCGTCCACCACCGACCAGCCGGGCGGCCAGCTGATGCTCACCACGGAGGTCGAGAACTTCCCCGGCTTCGTCCACGGGGTGCAGGGACCGGAGCTCATGGCCAGCTTCCGGGCCCAGGCCGCCCGCTTCGGCGCCGAGTACCTCACCGAGAAGGTCAGCCGCGTCGACTTCGCCGAGCGGCCCTTCAAGCTGTGGGTGGGGGACCCGACCGCGGCCGAGCCGACCTTCACCGCCGACGCCGTCATCGTCTCCACCGGTGCCCGCTCGATCATGATCGGCCTCGAGGCCGAGCAGCGGCTGCTGGGCTACGGCCTGTCGACGTGCGCCACCTGCGACGGCTTCTTCTTCAAGAACCGCCACATCGCGGTGGTGGGTGGGGGCGACTCCGCCATGGAGGAGGCCCTCTTCCTCACCAAGTTCGCCGACAAGGTGACCGTGATCCACCGGCGCGACGAGCTGCGAGCCAGCAAGATCATGCAGGAGCGGGCGTTCAAGAACGACAAGATCGAGTTCCTGTGGGACACCGAGGTCGTCGACCTGGTGGGGACGCAACGGCTCGAGGGGGCCATCGTCCGCAACGTCAAGACCGCCGAGACCCGCACGCTGGAGGTGACGGGGATGTTCGTGGCCATCGGCCACCGGCCCAACACCGACCTGTTCCGCGGCATCCTCGACATGGAGGACTCCGGCTACCTCATCACCGCCCCCGGCGGCACCGCCACCAACATCCCCGGCGTGTTCGCCTGCGGGGACGTCCAGGACCACACCTACCGCCAGGCCATCACCGCCGCCGGATCGGGGTGCATGGCCGCCATCGACGCCGAGCGCTGGCTCGAGGCCAACCACGCCGTCCCACCCGAGTTCACCGACACGCCGACCTCCTGGTGACCACCACGAGCCGGTCGGGCAACGACCGCAACGCCGACACAGAGAGGAACAACCATGGCTGACGCCACCTTCACCGTCTCAGACGCGACCTTCGACGAGGAGATCGCCTCGTCGGACGAACCCGTGATCGTCGACTTCTGGGCGGAGTGGTGCGGTCCCTGCAAGATGATCGCCCCTGTGCTCGACGAGATCGCCACGGAGCAGGCGGGCAAGGTCCGCATCGCCAAGCTGAACGTCGACGACAACCCGGACATCGCCCGTCGCTTCGACGTCATGAGCATCCCGACGCTCATCATCTTCAAGGACGGCGAGCCCCAGAAGCGCCTCGTCGGTGCCAAGGGCAAGGGGCAGCTGCTCGAGGAGCTGGCCGAGTACCTCTGAGTCGCCCCACCCCGATGTCGACCGATGCCCGCCCCCGAGGCGGGCATCGGCACGTTCGGCCTCGATCTGTAGCGATTTCGTCACGGAACCGCCGTATCCGGCACGGAGCGCAGCCTTATCCCCAACCTTCACCACAGGATGGGGAGAATGAACGTGCCGTAGAGGCCCGGCGAGGTGGTCCTCCACAGGGTCAGCTCAGGTCGAGGGTTCGCTCGGTGGCCGCTCGGCGGCTGCGGTCATGGTCAGGTAGAGCCGCTCGAGGTCGTCCAGGTCGGCGAACTCGATGACGACGCGACCGCGCCGGCCCCGCTCCTCGACCGTCACCCTCGTCGCCAGGTGCTCGGACAGGAGCTCCTCGAGCTCGTGCATCCCGGGCTGGCGCAGCGCCGTGCCGCCCCTGGTGCGCCGGGAGCTGGGGGCCGAGGGCGCCCGGTCCGCCAGGTCGTCCCTCGTGCGCACCGCCTCCTCGACGGCCCGCACCGACAGCCCCTCCTCGACGGCCCGCCGGGCCAGGGCCTCCTGGAAGGCGCGGTCGGGCGTGCCCAGCAAGGCCCGGGCGTGCCCGGCCGAGAGCTGCCCGTCGCGCAGCGCACGCTGCAGCGTGGCGGGCAGCTGGAGCAGGCGGAGGCTGTTCGAGATCGCAGCCCGGCTCTTCCCCACCCGGGTGGCCACCGCCTCGTGGGTCAGCGAGAAGTCCTCGATGAGCTGCTTGTAGGCAGCGGCCTCCTCCATCGGGTTGAGGTCCTGGCGGTGGAGGTTCTCGACCACCGCCGCCTCCAGGGAGGCGAGGTCGTCCGCCCCCCGCACCAGGCAGGGGACGACCGCCAGACCGGCCCGCTTCGCTGCCCGCCAGCGGCGCTCACCGGCGATGAGCTCGTAGCCGCCGGCGTCCACCTCCCGCACCAGGATCGGCTGCAGCACGCCCAGCTCGCGGACCGAAGCGGCCAGCGAGGTCAGCGACTCCTCGTCGAAGTGGCGCCGCGGCTGGTTGGGGTTGGGCCGCACGCTCGCAACCGGGACGTCGCGCAGCACCGAGGTGGCCGGGCCCGCCTCTGCGGGGATGAGGGCGTCGAGGCCCCTACCGAGCCCGCTGCGGCGTGCCACCACTGATCTCCTTCGCCAGCTCCCGGTAGGCGATCGCGCCCCGCGACGCCGGGTCGAACGCGATGATCGGCTGCCCGAACGACGGCGCCTCGGACAGCCGGACCGTCCTGGGCACGATGTGCCGGCACACCTTGTCGCCGAAGTGCGCCCGCACCTCGGCCACGACCTGGTCCGAGAGCTTGGTGCGGCCGTCGTACATGACGAGGATGATGGCGCTGACCTCCAGGGACGGGTTGAGGTTCCGCTGGACGAGGTCGACGTTGCGCAGGAGCTGCCCGAGGCCCTCGAGGGCGTAGTACTCGCACTGGATGGGGACGACCACCTCCGTCGCGGCGGCCAGGCCGTTGACGGTGAGCAGGCCGAGCGAGGGGGGGCAGTCGACGAGCACGAAGTCGTAGTCGTCGTGCACCTCGGCCAGCGCCCGCTTGAGCCGCAGCTCCCGGGAGAAGGCGGGGACGAGCTCGATCTCGGCGCCGGCCAGGTCGAGGCTCGCGGGCGCCACGAAGAGGTTCCGCACCGAGGACGGCTCGATGCAGTCCTCGATGGGAAGGTCGTTGAGCACCACGTCGTACATCGACGAGGCCAGGTTCCGGGGGTTCAGCCCGAGGCCGGTCGTCGCGTTCCCCTGCGGGTCCAGGTCGCAGACCAGGACCCGGTACCCGAGCGTCGCCAGGCAGGCGCCGAGGTTCACGGCGGTCGTGGTCTTGCCGACCCCGCCCTTCTGGTTGGCGATGGCCATGATCCGCGGCAACGGCCTGGCGAAGCTCGGCGCCGCGCCCCCCGAGCCGGCGAGCACGGTCGACTGCACGTCGTCCAGCCCGGGCGCGGGCAGCGGCTGGGGGATCGGCACCACCACCGGCGTCGGGAGGTCGTCCGTCGCCCGCTCGACCGCGGGGGCGTGCACCTCGGCGATCGGGCGGTCCTCGGGCACGTCTCCGCCCGTTCCGCTCGGTTCCGCCGGCACACCAGTTGCACCAGGAGGCTCGGTCGGGACTGTGGCATCGGTCACGTCAGAGGTCGACGGAGGGTCGTCGGCGGCCGGACCCGCTGGGAGGAGAGGTGCCGGCACCGCCGTGCCGGCACCGCCGTCGGCGCCGACGACCGGTGCCGGTGTCTGATCGTCTGTCGCCACTGCTGACATGACCGGCAGCGCCGCCAG
>CADCTF010000112.1 GCA_902805655.1 uncultured Acidimicrobiales bacterium | reverse complement strand
GCACGGAGCCATTCTAGACGAACATGTGTTCGTGCGCACGGGGTTTCTTGCCTCAGTTGGACGTCCCGCATCGCGCCTTCACCGAGCGATTCCATCTTCTCGGGCGACCAGTCCACGACGTAGTGCGTCAGCTTGGCGATGTCGGCGAACGTGCCGCCCGCCGTGGTGACCGCAGTGTTCACGTTTCGGAACGCCTGACTGGGCGGCGAGGTCGCCGCCTGTGCCGTAGGGACCTACGGGGTCAACCGCTGAGGCGCGTCATCGCCGGAGGTCACGGCACCACCGGGTTGAGGCTGGTTGATCGCGCTCCACACGGCATCGAGAGAGAGGCCGAGGGCGTCGGCGATCGCCGCAACGGTCGAGAAGGCAGGGGTTGCCACGCGGCCGGACTCGATCTTTCGCAGCGTCTCCGGCGAGACACGCGCATCGAGCGCGGTGGCAAGCATCGAGCGCTGCCCCCTGGCCCGACGCAACAGAGCACCGAGGCGCTCCCCTCGCTGGACCTCGGCGGGCGTGAGCGGCAATCGGACCACGGCTCGAAGTCTACTGGCACCGGGATACTCTTACCGGGATAGTTATTGGCTCAACGAGAAGGGCATTGCGTGATCGAGATCCTGACCCCGACCCAGCTGGCCGGAGCACGCGAGACAGGCGCCTTGGTTGCGGAGATCTTGCAGACGCTCCGGAGCCGTTGCAGGGTCGGCACGAACCTCTTGGACGTCGATCGGTGGGCCGAGCGCATGATCGTCGAGGCCGGCGCAGTGTCCTGCTACGTCCACTACGCCCCATCGTTCGGGCGCGGGCCGTTCGGCCACTACATCTGCACGTCCGTCAACGACGCCGTGCTCCACGGACTGCCGTACGACTACGCGCTCGCGGACGGTGATCTGCTGTCGCTCGACCTCGCCGTCTCCAAGGGCGGAGTCGTCGCAGACTCTGCCATCAGCTTCATCGTGGGCGAGTCACGACCGCAGGAGAGCGTCGCGATGATCAGCGCGACCGAGCGGGCGCTCCAGGCCGGGATTGCTGCGGCGGGTCCGGGTGCGCGGATCGGCGACATCTCCCATGCGATCGGCTCGACCCTCAGCGCCGCCGGGTATCCGATCAACGTGCAGTTCGGAGGCCATGGGCTCGGATCGACGATGCACCAGGACCCGCACGTCTCGAACAGCGGTCCGCCCGGCCGTGGATACAAGGTGCGGCCCGGGCTGCTGCTCGCGCTGGAGCCTTGGGTCATGGCGGACACCGCCGAGCTGACCACCGACGCTGACGGGTGGACGCTTCGAAGTGCGACAGGTTGTCGGACGGCGCACAGTGAGCACACGATCGCCATCACCGGCGACGGAGCCGAGATCCTCACCTCGCCCCGGTAGCGGAACCGGGAGCATGCCCTCCGATCGCCGCCGCTAGTAGACGAAGTCGGCGATGAGGGCGGCCAGCTCGACGGGCTTGTCGCCCTGCACGCTGTGGCCGGCGCCCTCGACCCGCTCGACGCGGGCGCCGGGAAGGCGGCGGAGCAGCTCGGCCTCCTGGTCGTCGGTGAGCACCGAGCCGTGCGCCATCCCACGCACGAGCATCACCGGCATGGCGAGGGAAGAGACGGTGTCCCACAGGGCGGCGTTGCGCTCGGCGGCCTGCTCGGAGGCGGCCGGGCCCGCAGGACGGCGATGCCGGCGATGGCGCCACTGCCAGGTGCCGTCTTCCAGCTGCACCGCGTTGTGGAGGATGCCCCGGCGCAGCGACGACTCCGTGCGGGTGGGGTTGAACGCGACGGTGCGAGCCAGGATCTCGTCGAAGCTCTGGAAGGTCTCCGGACCGTCCACGAAGTCGTGGATGCGCTTGGCCATGGCCTTGTCCGGGCTGGGCAGGATGTCGACCAGCACCAGCTGGCGGATCAGCTCGGGCGCCACCTCGCTGAGGGCCAGGGACGTCATGCCGCCCATCGACATCCCGACGACGGCGTGGGCGTTCGAGGCCAACGAGCGGATCGCCGTGGCCACGTCCTCGGCGTTCTCGGTCAACGCCTCCGCTCCGCCGCGAGGCCCGTCGGAGTGGCCGTGCCCGGGCAGGTCGATGGCCACCAACGGCCGGGCGAGGGCCATGGCCACCGTGTCCCAGGTGTGGGCGTTCTGGGCCCCACCGTGCAACAGCACCAGCTCCGGCTCCCCCTCACCCCACACCAGAGCGCTGAGCTGACGACCGTCGGGAAGTGGGACGGAGGTGCGCCGCACCTTCGGCGGTCCCTCGTACGGGAGGCCGAACTCCGCGGCGTTCTCGGAGAAGAACGAGAGCTCGTCGTACTCAACGCGTTCCATGTCGCTCACTAGAGCACGCACGAGGGGACGGCTGCCCGCTTGCCCGGCACTCCATGGCAGCATCAAGCCATGGACGCGACCCGTGTCGATCGGTGGCTCTGGGCTGTGCGCCTCTACAAGACGCGCTCGTCCGCCACCGACGCCTGCCGTGGTGGCCACGTGTCGGTCAACGGCGCCTCGGCCAAGCCGTCGACGCCGGTGCGCGTCGGCGACAGGGTGTCGGCCCACGTGCACGAGCGCGACCGAGTGCTCGAGGTGGTGCAGGTGATCGACAAGCGGGTCAGCGCGCCGCTCGCCGCCGAGTGCATCGTCGACCACAGTCCCCCGGCGCCCGAAAGAGACCTCTTCTCGCCCGGCTTCGTGCGTGACCCGGCGGCAGGTCGCCCCACCAAGCGCGACCGCCGTCAGCTGGACAAGTTCCGCAGCCGCTGACCGGCCCCTCGGGAGCGGCGGCGGCGCCGGCCGCTCAAGCCTGCAGTGACTCCCAGAGGCGGCGCTCATCGTCCATCGGTGCCTCGACGACCTCACACGTCGCACCCAGCACCATCGTCGCCCTGCGGCCCGGCTCGTACGGGGGCCAGTCGGGGAGCGCAGAAGCCTTGGGTCGACCGGTGCAGGCGAAGGCCAGCCATGCGTCCTGCACGGCTTCACCCAAGGAGCGCGCCTCGGGGGAGTCGCCGGCCAGGCGGCCCAGGGGCTCGTCGAAGGTGCCGAACACGAAGGGGAGCTCGACGGCGTGGAACGCCCCGAGCCGGCCTTCGTTCGAGGTGGACGCCCACGAGAAGAGGTACATCCAGGTGTCCGGTTGCCGAGCGGCGTACGCCTCGGCCAGACGGATGGAGTGCTGCCGGAACGTGGCATCCGTCGAGGCCGCGAACCAGATGTCCACGGGGTCGATCGACTCGCCTCGCTCCGACCGTGCCCGCCGGTACTCTGCGGCGGCGCGGCGTCCCCGATGCGGATCATCGCCGGGCAGGATGCTGACCAGCCGGGCGGCGAGCGTCTCGTCGTCCCGCACCGGAGGCTCGGGGGCCAGCGCCCCGAACAGCCTCGACTCGTCGAGGGTCGTGCCGAGGAGCAACGGCACCGAGGCGGCCGAGCCTTCGAGCACCGCCTCGATGGGCAGGCGGGGGAGCACCGTGCCATCCACCACGGGCCCTGCACCCGACGGGGCGGTGCGGCCCTCGGCGGTCGCCGCCGCCGCGGCGCGCTGCTCGGCGGCCAGCAACGCGTCCACCGGGGCACTCCGCAGTATCTCCAGGTCCGCCGACCCGGCACCCAGCTCGGCGGCGATGTCCCGGGCGCGCTGCGCCGCGGCCTCGACGTCCATGGGCGGGGAGTAGGTGCTCTGCAGGATGGCTCTGGAGAACAGCCCCCGAGCGGCCGGCATGGCCAGCAGGCACTCGATGCTCTTGCCGCCGGCTGACTCCCCGAACACGGTGACCTGGTCGGGGTCTCCGCCGAACCGAGCGATCTCCCGATGCACCCACTCCAGGGCGGCCACCTGGTCGAGGAGCCCCGCGTTGGCCGCGCCCAGCTCGGGGCTGCACAGGAAGCCGAGCAGTCCCAGGCGGTAGTTGAGGCTGACGACCACCACGTCGCCTCGGCGGGCCAGCTCAGAGCCGTCGTAGCCGCCGGCACCCGCCGTCCCCATCCGGAAGGCTCCGCCATGGATCCACACCATCGTGGGGCGGCGCCGATCGTCGACCGCCGGCGTCCACACGTTCAGGGTCAGGCAGTCCTCGCTCACGCCCAGGCCGGCGGAACCGAACAGGCCACCGAACATGCTGGGCTGCCCCTCCGGCTGCACGGCCGCCGGCCCGAAGGCGAGCGCGTCCCGCACGCCGTCCCACGGCTCCACCGGCTGGGGCGCCCGGAACCGGCGGTCGCCCACGGGCGGCGCGGCGTACGGCACGCCGCGGAACACGGTCAGCCCGCGGCTGTCATCGACGTCTCCCCGCAGCGCACCCGATGCCGTGACGACTCGCCCTGAAGCGGTCACGACTGCTCGCCGAGGGCGGTCTCCACGGTGAACTCGTAGTACGTGAGCGCCTCGCTCATGGCGAAGCGCTCACGGGTGAACTCGATGCGGGGCCGGCCATCGCGGATGGACTCCATCGAGAGGTTGGCACCGAGCGCGGGCCATCGCATGACGACGGGGATCTGGCGACCGTCGCGCATCGGCGTCGTCTTCTGCAGCACGGACGGGTTGCGCTCGAGGTAGGCGAGGAAGGCGTCGCTCAGGGTGTGCACCGCCTGGGTGGGCTGATTGGACCGCAGCTGCCCGTGCGCGGTCTCGAGCTCCGAGCGGAGCTGGGTGTCGGTGACGTCGGCGAGGTTGGCCATGGCGCCCGCTCAGATCGAGGAGTTGATGGGGAAGTCGACGCCGTCGAGCTGCTGCTTGCGCCAGGCCCGGTGCTCGGTCTCGTGGCGCTCCTTGAACTCGGGCAGCACCTGCGTCCCGAAGCGCTCGATCGACTCCATGATGTGCTCGTGCTTCCGGTCGCCGCACTGGGCGACGAAGATCAGCGTGTCGAGGTGCTGCTCCTCGTACTTCTTGATGTTGTTGCGGATGGTGTCGACGGTGCCGATGGCCGAGCCGCTCCGGGCCGCCCGGTAGAGCGCCCGCTGCACCTCCTCCTGGGGCTCGTCCTTGGCGATGGCGTCGCGGGTGAGCAGCCCGCTCGCAGCCAGGGCGCCGTCACCCGTCTTCTCCGCCTGGCCGAGCTCGGTGTACGCGCGGTGCAGGTTGTGGCCGCCGGGCTGGTGCTTTCCGCCGGTCATGGGGTTGTAGTAGTAGCCGAGCGAGTACGAGAAGAAGCCCGGCCCGTTGGCGCTGCGGCGCACCGCCTCCTCGTCCGTCTCGGCGCACATGAACGTGTTGAGCACGGCCAGCGCGGGGTTGATGGCGTGGCCGATCGGGAAGCACTCCTCCCGCACCAGGCGGTAGTACTCACGGGCCCGCTCGCCCAGCTCCTCGGGCGTCTCGAACCCGAAGCCGAGCGAGCCCATTCCGAGGCGGGCGGCGACCATCGTCGTCTCCCGTCGGGACGCGGCCACCCACAGCGGCGGGTGCGGCTTCTGCAACGGCTTCGGGATCACGTTGCGCTCGGGCATCGAGAAGAACTCACCCTCGAAGCCCGGGTACGGCTCGCTCACCATCATGTTGGTGATCTCGCGGGTGGCTTCCTCCCACATGGCCTTCTTCATCTGACGATCGACGCCGAAGCCGCCGAGCTCCATGTCCGAGGCCGACTCGCCGGTGCCGAACTCGGCTCGCCCGTTGCTCAGGATGTCGAGCGCCGAGATCCGCTCGGCGATGCGGGCCGGGTGGTTGTACTTCGGCGGCGTCAGCACGATGCCGTGACCCAGGCGGATGTTCTTCGTCCGCTGGCTGAGCGCGGCCATCATCATCTCGGGGGCGGACGAGTGGCTGTACTCCTCGAGGAAGTGGTGCTCGACCTCGAACACGTAGTCGAACCCGAGCCGGTCGGCCAGCTCCACCTGCTCGAGCATCTCGTGGAAGATCCGCCGCTCGGCGTCCGGGTCCCACGTCTCGCCGTCCAGCGGCTTGGGCAGCTGCAGCTCATAGAACAGTCCGAACTTCACGGGATCCTCCTTGGGTCGAGCAGCGGACGAGCCGGCGGGGGGCTCGTGTCGTCGAGGATCGCCCGGAAGCGCGCCTCGACCATCGGCTTGATCATCTCGGGATGGGTCAGCACGTAGAACCGGTCGTGCAGGACGGCGTCGACCACTTGATCGGCGACCTCCTCGGGCGACATGCCGCCCTCGAGGAACCGGGCCTGGGCCGCCTCGGTCCGTCGGGCGGCTTCGGCGGCGGCGCCCTCGTCCACCTCGTTGCGCAGGTGCTCAGGACGGTTGCGACCGGCCGAGACGATGCGGGTGGCCACCATGCCCGGGCACAGCACCGACACGCCGATCGGGGCAGCCGCGGCCTGCAGGTCGTACCAGAGCCCTTCGGTGAGGCGGGTCACGGCGTGCTTGGTGACGCCGTAGATCGAGCCGCCGCCGGTGCTCAGGCCGAGCACCGAGGACGTGTTGACCACGTGGCCGGGCTGGCCCGACGCCACCATCGCCGGCAGGAACGCCTGGAGCCCGTGCACGACGCCCATGAGGTTGACGCCCAGGACCCAGGACCAGTCCCTCTCGGTGGTGCTCCACAGGGGGCCGCCGCCACCCGACACCCCGGCGTTGTTGCACAGCACATGGGGCACGCCGAACCGCTCGGTCACCTCCGCGGCCAAGGCGTCCACGTCCGAGCGACTCGACACGTCCGTCACCCGGCCCATCACCTCGGCCCCCGTGTCGGCCAAGCTTTCGGTGGTCTCCTCCAACGCGACCTTCTCCACGTCGGCCAGCGCCACCCGCATGTCCTGGGCCGCGAACCGCTCCGCCAGCGCCCGGCCGATGCCACTCGCCGCTCCCGTGACCACAGCCGTTCGTCCAACAAGGTCCTGCATGGTCGAGCCCCCCGGATCGCCTGCGGATGCGCGCCGCCCAACGTACCGGACCCACGCCGCGCGGCCGCTCCGCAAAAAAAGCACGCTAAACGGTGTGGATTCGTCGACCAACGGTTAGGAAGGCTCGCATCCATTCGAAGGAGGAGCGTTCATGACGCCAGTCGTGGCAGCAATCGACTTCGAGCAAGGCATCGAAAGTGCCTGGTCTCGAGTCGCAGAGTTCGTGCCGAAGCTGATCGGGTTCCTGGTCATCCTGATCGTCGGCTACATCATCGTGAAGGTCATCTCGAAGGCGATCGGCGCAGTCCTCGAGCGGGTCGGGTTCGATAAGGCCGTCGAGCGTGGCGGTGTGAAGAAGGCGCTGGCCAGCTCGAAGTACGACGCCAGCGACCTCATCGCCAAGGTCGTCTTCTACGGCCTGTTCCTGCTCGTGCTACAGGCCGCCTTCGGCGTGTTCGGCACCAACCCCGTCAGCGACCTCATCGCCTCGGTCATCGCCTACCTGCCGAAGGTCTTCGTGGCCATGATCATCATCGTGGTGGCCTCGGCCATCGCCGCGGCGATCAAGGAGCTCGTGGGCAGCGCCCTCGGCGGTCTGAGCTACGGCAAGACGCTGGCCACCGCGGCGTCGGCCGCGGTGCTGGTGATCGGTGTGTTCGCGGCCCTCAACCAGCTGCAGATCGCACCGGCCATCGTGAACGGCCTCTTCTACGCCATCCTCGCCATAGTGGTGGGCTCGGCCATCATCGCCATCGGCGGCAGCGGCATCCAGCCGCTGCGGGCCCGGTGGGAGGCCACCCTTCAGCGCTACGACGCCGAGAAGCCGAACATGGCAGGCGCAGGGGAGCGCATGAAGCAGCGGGCGGTCGACGTCCGCGACCAGGCGAAGGCGCAGACTGCGTCGAGCAACTCCGGCTCATCGGCCGGCAGCCGTTCGGTCAACTGACCTGCGGTAGATCACTGCTGCATCGCTGCTGAGGGCGCCGACGACATGGATGTCGTCGGCGCCCTCTGCGCGTCCGAAATGCCCTGGCCATTGCCGTCATGGCCCCCGTAAATGGCCACCCTCCCGCCTTGGAGAATGGCGCTCTTGACCCTCAAACTGCTGAGAGCAGTACTGGGGGCGGGACGAAAGAGGGGACGCAGACGTGACCGGCCACGCCGGACCGCTGGACGACTTGGGCGCGCTGCGCTCCCACCTCGGACACGTCCCCTGCTCCTCTACCTGCTACCGCTGCCTCGGCGCGTCGCTCGTCGACCTCTTCTCTGCCGAGCGGCGCACGGGTGCCTTCCGGCGGGCAGTGGCCGGCGTCGCCGTGCTGGCGTTCGGCCTGGCGGCGGCGGGAGCGGGCACCACCCCGCTTCCTGGGCTCGTCGAGTCGGCGCTGGCGGCCAGCGCCCCGGGAGTAGCTCTTCCCGGTGCCCCGCATGCTCGCTCCGACCTCAGTCCCGCCACGGATCGTTCGGCTGTGGCTCTGCGACCCACGAGGGCCGTCGACCGGCAGGAGCCGGCACGCGAACCGGGGTACCGCCTGGTGGCTGCGGACGGGGGCGTCTTCAACCATGGCGGGTACGGTGACCACGGGTCGGCCACGGGCCTGGCGGGTGCTCCGGTCGTCGGCATCGCCCAGACGGCCGACGGCGCGGGCTACTGGCTGGCCGGCGCCGATGGTGGTGTCTTCGCCTTCGGGTCGGCGTCGTTCCTGGGCTCGATGCCGGAGACAGGAGTGCGGCTGCGAGCGCCGATCGTCGGCATCTCCGCCTCGCCCGACGGCAGGGGCTACTGGCTGACCGCAAGCGACGGAGGCGTGTTCACGTTCGGTACGGCGGCCTACCACGGCTCGGGCGTTGAGGTCGGCGCCCGCTCCATAGCCGGCATGGCCGTGGCTCCGGGCGGCCAGGGGTACTGGCTCGTGGGCACGGACGGCGGCGTGTTCTCGTTCGGCTCCGCCGGGTTCCACGGCTCGGCGGTGGGCATGGGGGCCAAGGCACCCATGCTCGAGCTCGTGCCCACCGCGTCCGGTCTCGGCTACTGGCTGGTCGGCACCGACGGCGGTGTCTTCGCCTTCGGTGATGCGCCGTTCCACGGCTCGATCAGCGGCCAGCGCATCAACGGCCAGATCGCCGGCATGGCCGTCTCGCCCGGCTCGAACGGCTACTGGCTGGTCGCCACCGACGGTGGCGTGTTCAGCTTCGGTGACGCGCCGTACCTCGGCTCGCCCTCCGGCACGCGGCTGAACGCTCCGGTCACGGCCATCGTCGCCGGCACCGCACGCCGGCCGGCGGTGGCCCAGGTCGACCAACCTGCACCTCGCCGGACAGTGCTCACCCCGGGTCGATCGATGCCCGCCACCACCCGGCCGGTCGTCCCGACGACGACCCCGCCGACCTCCACCAGCACCACGTCCTCCACCACGTCCTCGACCACGACCACGACCACGACCACCACGGTGCCGGTGGCCGTTCCGGTCGCCGCTGCGCCGGTCGCCGAGCCGGACATCGGCGGCCGGTTCGGGTGGGACATCTCCTATCCGCAGTGCGGTGGCCCGTTCCCCACCGGCAAGTTCGAGTACGGCATCGTCGGCGTCAACGGCGGCCGTCCCTACCGGCACAACCCGTGCCTGGCCGAGCAGTGGCGGTGGGCCACGCGCAGCGGAGCGGCCGGCGTGTACGTCAACGTCAGCTTTCCTCGGTCGCCCGCCGAGCTGAGCGCTGGCTCCACCAGTGAGCGCCAGCCCCGCTGCAACGGTGAGCTGGCCTGCATCGCGTACAACTGGGGCTACAACGGGGTCGTCGACGCCATGACCTACGCCCGGTCGCAGGGCGTCGACCCGCCCTTCGTCTGGCTCGACGTCGAGGTGTTGAACTACTGGACGGCCGACACGACGATCAACGCGGTGGTCATCCGCGGGGCCATCGACGGCGTGCGGGCTCATGGGAAGGAGCCGGGCCTCTACTCGACCCCGCTGCAGTGGGGCCGCATCGCCGGCAGCGAAGCCCCCGGGCTCCCGGTGTGGTCGGCCGGTGCGGACGGTCTGGGCAACGTCGGCCGCTACTGCCTCCAGCGAGGCTTCGGCGGTGGGCCGGTGGCGTTCGTGCAGCTGCTGCCGGGCCAGTTCGACCCGAACGTGGCGTGCCACGGGGCGGGCCCGTCGAGCCGCTACTTCTCGACGAAGTAGGCGCTCAGCGCGTCACCATCAGCGCCAGCTGGCGACACTGGGCCAGCAGCACACCGTCCTCGCTCCAGACCTCCCCGTCCTCTTCGACGAAGCCGTCGCGCGCCACGGTGCTCCGCCACTGGCCGAGGCAGTACCCCTCGGTCGCCTCGATGGCCGAGCGGAAGTGGATGGTGAGGTCGACGGTGGGCACGGACAGCTCGGACGCCCGCCGAGCGAAGACCACGGGAAACCAGGCATCGGTGAAGGCCGCCACGGCCAGGTGATCGAGGGGACGGGGCTCCCGTGTGCGGAGCCACCCCCCGACGGTGGTGTGGTCGCCGCCGTCCTCGCTCGCGTCGGCCGCCGCCTCCGGCGCCTCGGCGGCGAACGGGGAGCCGCCCCACACCGGCCGCACGTCGAAGTACTGGCGGAACCCCGGTCCGGGCCGCTCCTGCGCTGGCATCTCCTCGGGCCGTGGGGCCTGCGGCATGGTCAGGTCCTGCCACTCCGGGGTGCCCACCCGGTCTGTGGCGAAGGCCGCCACCGCGAACGTCACCAGCTTGCCTTCCATGGTCAGCCGGGCGGTCAGCTGGGACATGGTGCGACCCTGCCGCTCGATGGTCACGTCGATGTCGGCGGTCCCCTCCATGGCCGGGCGGACGTAGTGCAGGGTGAGGCTGCGGGGCGTCTTGGCCGGCTCGTCCAGGGCCGTCGTCATGGCGCGCAGGATCATGGCTGCGAGCAACCCGCCGTTGGCGCCGCCGGCGGCATACATGCCCGCGTCGATGCCTACGGAGAAGCGCCCGCCGCCCGACGGGAGAAGCGACGTGGCGCGATCGAACAGGTTCATGAAAAGGGATTGTTCCGTATCGGGGGTTGGCATGGACAATGGATGCGTGCTCCAAGCCACCCAGCTCAGCGTCGAGGTCGGCGGGCGCCTCACCCTCGAGGACGCCACCTTCTCGGTGCGCGCCGGTGACAAGGTCGGGTTGGTGGGCCGGAACGGGGCCGGCAAGACCAGCTTGTTGAAGGTGCTCTCCGGCGAGAACCCGCCTTATGCAGGCACGGTCACCGTCAAGGGGGCCCTCGGCTACCTCCTACAGGAGGCCCGCCCGCGAGGCTCCGGGGTCGAGGCCACCGCGCTGTCCCACATCCTGTCGGGTCGGGGCTTCGACGAGCAGGCCCAGCGCATCGAGAAGCTGCGCCTCATGCTCGAAGAAGACGCGTCCGACCGCAACGTCGACCGATTCTCGAAGGCGGAGGCGCGCTACGCGGACGAAGGCGGCTACGCGGCGGAGTCCGACGTGCGTCGCATCACCGCCGGCCTCGGCCTTGGCCCCGAGCGCGTCGACATGCCGGTGGACGTGCTGTCGGGTGGTGAGCGCCGTCGCGTCGAGCTGGCCCGCATCTTGTTCGCGGGAAGCGACGTCCTCCTCCTCGACGAGCCCACGAACCACCTCGACGTGGACGCCAAGACGTGGCTCACCGGCTTCCTCCGCACCTACCGCGGCGCCCTTCTCGTCGTGAGCCACGACCTCGACCTCCTCGACGAGGCCATCACTCGCGTCCTCCACGTCGACGAAGGCACGTTGGTGGAGTACAAGGGCACGTACTCGCAGTACCGCAAGGCCAGGGCGGCCGACGAGGAGCGCCAAGCCCGGCTGGCCGTGCGCCAGGGCGCCGAGATCAAGCGGCTCGCCGACCTGGCCGACGCCATGCGCCACTCCACCGCCAAGCGGGCCCGCGTGGCCAAGAGCCTCGACAAGCGCGTCGACCGGCTCGAGTCCGCGGCCGTCACCGGGCCGGCGAGAGAGCGCAAGATCGAGGTGAAGCTGCCCGAGCCCCCGCACTCGGGCCGCACCGTTCTGGAGGTGGAGCACCTGGCCAAGGGCTACGGCGGTCCTCCGGTGTTCAGTGACGTGAGCTTCGCCCTCGAGCGGGGCGAGCGGTTGCTGGTGATGGGCCTCAACGGTGCCGGCAAGACCAGCCTCCTGCGCATCCTGGCCGACCAGTCCGAGCCCGATCACGGCACCGTGCAGTTCGGCTACGGCGTCTCCACCGGCTACTACGCCCAGGAGCACGAGGGCATCCGCGCCGGGGTGAACCTGCTCGACCACATGCGAGCCGCCGCCTCGGTCACCGACGAGTCGCTGCGGGCCCTGCTCGGCATGTTCGGGCTCACCGGCGACAAGGCGTGGCAGGACGCGAGCACCCTGTCCGGCGGCGAGAAGACCCGCTTGTCCCTCGGGCAGCTCGTGGCCGGCAAGCACAACCTGCTCCTGCTCGACGAGCCCACCAACAACCTCGACCCGCCGTCCCGGTCAGCCGTGGCCCAGGCGCTCGCCGGTTGGTCCGGCGCCATGATCCTGGTCAGCCACGATGCCGAGTTCGTGAAGGAGCTGGCTCCCCAGCGCGTGCTGCTGATGCCCGACGGGACGCTCGACTACTGGGACGACTCGCTGCTCGACCTGGTGGCGATGGCGTGATCGACGCAGTGCTCTTCGACTGGGGTGGCACGTTGTCGGTGCACGCCGCCATCGACTTGGCCGACATGTGGCGCCTGGCTGCGCACCACCTCGACCCCGCCCGGGAGGACGAGCTGTGCCGCCGGCTGGTCGAGATCGAAGCCCGTACATGGAGCTGGATCGCGGAGGACCAGCGGGCCGCCACCCTCAGCGAGATCCTCCGCATGGCGTCCGACGAGCTCAGCCTCGACGTCACCGAGGCGGTGCTAGAAGAGGCGGCCACGCAGCACCTCGACTCCTGGACGCCGCACATCGTGCACGACCCGGAAGCGGCGTCGATGCTCGTCGCGCTGAGATCACGCGGCATCCGCACGGCCCTTCTGTCCAACACCCACTGGCCCCGGGCGTTCCACGAGCACTTCCTCGCTCGCGACGGACTGGTCGACCTGCTCGACGCCCGGCTCTACACCAGTGAGCTCACTCACACCAAGCCCCATGCGGTGGCGTTCCAGGCGGCTCTCGACGCGATCGGCGTGACGGATCCGGGGCGGGCCGTGTTCGTGGGCGACCGGCTCTACGACGACGTCCTCGGGGCTCGCTCGATGGGCATGCGCACCGTCCATCGCCCGAACCCGTCGGTGCCTTCGTACGACATCGAGCCGGACGCCACGATCCAACGCCTGGCCGAGCTGCCAGCGCTCATCGACGACTGGTCGAAGGCGTCACAGGATTGAGATGCGGTCGCCCTCGGGTACTTGAGGGCCATGGGCATAATCGGATTCCTCATCATGGGCCTCATCGCCGGGGCCATCGCACGTCTCCTGATCCCCGGCCGTGATCCCATGGGCATGCTGGCCACGTTGGTCCTCGGGGTCGTCGGTGCCATCCTCGGCGGCTTCATCTTCGGCGGTCCCGACGACGCCGTCGGCTACATCGGAGCCATCGTCGGCGCGGTGATCGTGCTGCTCGTCTACAAGCTGGTGACGAGCCGCAGCCGCAGCCGCACCCGCGGCGGGCGCAGCCGGTTGGCCTGACCCTGGGCACCGCGGTGGGCCCCGTGCGATGCTCCCTGGGTGGAGCCCACATCGCCGCAGGACCTGCTCATCGGTGCGCACGTGAAGACCGACGATCCGCTCTCGGTGGCCTCGGCCACCGGGGCGGATCTCGTGCAGATCTTCCTGGCTGACCCCCAGGGCTGGAAGAAGCCGGTGGCCAGGGCGGATGCGGACGCCCTGCGCACGTCAGGTGTTCCGTTGTACGTGCATGCGCCGTACATCGTGAACCTGGCCTCCCCGAACAACAAGATCCGCATCCCCAGCCGCAAGGTGCTCCAGCAGCACTGCGATGCGGCGTCCGAGCTGAATGCCCGGGCCGTGATCGTCCACGGTGGCCACGTCACCGACGACGACTCCCTGGAGGCGGGGTTCGAGCGCTGGGTGAAGGGTCTCGACCAGCTCGAGACCGACGTGCCGCTCTACCTGGAGAACACCGCCGGCGGCGACCACGCCATGGCCCGGCACTTCGACGTGCTGGCGCGCCTCTGGGACCGCATCGGCGGCTTCCCGAACGTCGGGTTCTGCCTGGACACCTGCCATGCCCACGCCGCCGGCGAAGAGCTGGTGTCCGCCGTCGAGCGGATCCTCGCCATCACGGGGCGCATCGACCTGGTTCACTGCAACGACTCGAAGGACCCGGCCGGTTCGGGGCGCGACCGCCACGAGAACCTCGGTTCAGGTGAGATCGCGCTCGAGGCGCTCACCGAGATCGTGCGTTCGGCCGGCGCCCCCGTGGTCTGCGAGACGCCGGCGGCCGGCATCGCCACCGACATCGGGTTCCTCAAGGCCGCCCTGGCCTGAGGTCCTGCTCGTGGCCGGTGCGGCTCAGGCCTCGTCGACGACTTCGTGGCTGCCGGGCTCGCTGGGAGCGCGCTCGCTGACGTAGGCGGCGACGTACATCTTGCCGTCCTCGGCCTTGATGGGGTCGAGCATCACGTCGACCGGCACGTGCGTGCCGTCCGGCCGCTCGGCCACCGGGTCGAGGCCCGGGTCCATCTCCCGCTTGTTGTTCTCGGCGAAGAAGCCCCGTCGGTACGCCTGGTGGCCGAACCGCATCTTCTCGGGGAGGAGCAGCTCGATGGCTTCGCCGCGGATGTCGCCCTCTTCGACGCCGAGCAGCTGCTCAGCCGGAGCGTTCATCAACACGACGCTTCCGGCCGTGTCGACCACGACCGTGGCCTCGTTGTTGTTGCGCAGCTTCTCGACGTCGGCGGGCAGCTCGGTGGTGGCCATGCGTCGATTCTTCCCCAGAGGCGCTCGTACGCCAAGCCCACCTGCCGCCGCTGCGCCGCTTCTGTGACCCCATCCCCACTGGGGGAGATCAGCGCGCGGAAGCGCCGAGGCGGCCTGGCGCCAAGGCCCAGAGCAGACCCGTGAGCGAGAGGCCGTCCTGCACCTCTCCCCGCTCGATGGCCTGGCGGACCTCGTTCACGGCGACCCACTCGATGCGCTCAGCCTCGGTGGAGTCGGTCGGCGGCCCGATCTCGGTGGCCGAGGTGGCGAGGAACAGGTGGAACTCGGTGTCGGCCAGCCCGTTGAGAGGATGGTACGACCCGAGCTTGGTCAAGGGACCAGGCGACCAGCCCGACTCTTCTACGGCCTCCCGGTGGCGGCCTCCTCCGGTGTCTCGTGCACGGCCCAGCGGGTCATGCTGCGAACTGGGTGTTGTAGAGCTCGGCGTACTGGCCGCCGCTGTGCACGAGCTCCTCGTGACGGCCCTGTTCGGTGACGCGGCCCCGGTCGAGCACCAGGATCTGGTCGGCGGCGCGGATGGTGGACAGCCGGTGGGCGATGACGATGGCCGTCCGTCCCTCCAGCGCCTCCGCCAGCGCCTGCTGGATGAGCAGCTCGGTCTCGGAGTCGAGGTGGGCCGTGGCTTCGTCGAGGATGACGACGGCGGGGTTCTTCAGCAGCAGCCGGGCGATGGCCAGGCGCTGCTTCTCGCCACCCGACATGCGGTGCCCCCGCTCGCCGACAACCGTGTCGTAGCCACTCGGCAGCGACGCGATGAGGTCGTGGATGCGGGCGGCGCGACAAGCCGAGACCACCTCGGCGTCCGTGGCGCCCGGCTTGGCGTAGCGCAGGTTGGACGCGATCGAGTCGTGGAAGAGGTGGGGATCCTGTGTGACCACGCCGATGGTGGAGGTGAGCGAGGCGAAGGTCAGGTCGCGCACATCCACGCCGTCGATGCGCACGGCGCCCCGCGTGGCGTCGTAGAGGCGCGGCACCAGCGAGCTGAGCGTCGTCTTCCCCGCTCCGGAGGAGCCCACCAGCGCGGTCATCGTCCCGGGCTCGGCCCGGAACGACACACCCCGCAGCACCCACTCACCCGCGGCCTCCTCCGGTCCGGCCGTCTCGCCTTCGAGCGACGGCAGCGAGACGTCGGCCGAGGCGGGATACCGGAACCAGACGTCGGTCACCTCGACCTGGCCGCGTGGTGACGGCAGGTCGACGGCGTCGGGCTTCTCCTCGATGGCGGGTCGCAGGTCGAGCACCTCGAAGCAGCGCTCGAAGGAGACGAGGGCGGTGAGAAGGTCGACCCGTGCGCTCGACAGGTCGGTGAGCGGTGAGTACAGCCGAGCGACGTAGGCCGCCAGTGCGGTGAGGCCTCCCAGCCCGAGGGCGCCGCTGATCACGGCTCGGGAGCCGACCCAGTACACGCCGGCCGTCCCGAGGGCGCCCATCAGGGTCAGGCTGGCGTAGTAGATGCGCGACACCATGGCCATGCGGATGCCGCTGTCGCGCACGGCGCGGGCACGCGTGGAGAAGGCGTCGGTCTCGCTCTGGCGGCGCCCGAACAGCTTCACCAGCAGGGCACCGGAGACGTTGAAGCGCTCGGTCATGGTGGCGCTCATGTCACCGTTGAGCTGCATGCGCTGACGGGAGAGCTCGACCATCCGGGGGCTCAACCGGCGGTCGAGCAGCACGATGCACGGCAGCACGATCAGTGCGAGCGCGGTGACCTGCCAGCTCAGGGAGATCATCACGGCGAGGGTGGCGAAGAGCAGGAACACGTTGGAGCTCACCGTCGCCAGCGTCGTGATGGTGCCCTGAGCCCCGACCACGTCGGTGCTCATCCGACTCATCAGCGCTCCGGTCTGGGTGCGGGTGAAGAAGGCGATGGGCATGCGTTGCACGTGGTCGTACAGGGTCGTGCGCATGTCGAAGATGAGGCCCTCGCCGATGCGGGAGCCGAACCACCGGTTCCCGAGGCGGATGAGCGTCTCGCCCAGTGCCAGACCGACCGCCAGGGCGACGAGGCGATTGACCTGCCCGAGGTCCTGCGACGGGATGGCCGTGTCGATCAGCCGCTTGAAGACGAGCGGCGGCTGCACCGCGACGACCGCCGCCAGGGCGATGGTCGCGAGATAGCCCAGGAGCAGGCCCCGATACGGCCGGGCGAAGCGCCACGCCCGACGCAGGGTCGCCCGGTCGATCTTGGTGTTCGCCGCCTCCTCGGGAGTGAGCTTCCGAGCCCGGCCACGGGCTCCTCGAGGTGCGGTCACGTCGTGGACGACCCTACTTCGAGCCTCGAACTACGACCTGCCCGCGTCGGCCATCACGGAGTACCTTGCGGTATGAGCACGATCACGTCTCCGGAGCAGAGCCTCGACCAGCGGGTGCAGGAGCTGCTCGACAAGGGCGACAAGAACGACCGCAAGGCCTTTCTGAGCCTGCAGTACGACATGGGCCTGGCCTGGGTGCACTTCCCGGAGGGCTTCGGCGGCCTCGGCATCGCCCCGGGCAACCAGCGCATCGTCAACGACGCGCTGACTGCGGCCGGTGCGCCGATGGGCATCCGCGGCGGCATCGGCGGCGGCATGGCTGCTCCCACCATCGCCGTGCACGGCAACGACGACCAGCGCCGCCGCTACCTGAAGCCGCTCTTCACCGGCGAGGAGCACTGGTGCCAGCTCTTCAGCGAGCCGGGGGCCGGCTCCGACCTGGCCAGTCTGGCCACTCGAGCCGTGCGCGACGGCGAAGAGTGGGTCATCAACGGCCAGAAGGTGTGGACCAGCGGCGCCCACCTCTCGCATCGCGGCATCCTGGTGGCTCGCCACGACCCCAACGCCTACAAGCACCGAGGCCTCACGTACTTCCTCCTCGACATGAAGGCACCGGGCGTCGAGGTCCGGCCTCTGCGCCAGATGACCGGTGCGGCCGAGTTCAACGAGGTCTACATGACCGACGTGCGGGTGTCGGACGCTGACCGCCTCGGCGACGTCGGCAACGGGTGGGCGGTCGCACTGGCCACCCTCATGAACGA
>CADCTF010000111.1 GCA_902805655.1 uncultured Acidimicrobiales bacterium | reverse complement strand
TGTCTGGAAGTTTGCCGAGCGAGAGGGCATCGAGCAGTGGGACGGGGTGGCCGGATGCGCCGTCTGATGCTGGGTGCCGGCGTAGCGCTGGCCCTTGCCGTCGCGGCGGCTGCTCCGGTTGGCGCCAGCGCTGGTTTCGTCACCGGGGAGAACAGTGTCGGCGGCTCGGTCCTTGGCAACGGCGGCAGAGCCAGCGCTGGACACAGCCAGTCAGAAGCTGGCTCGCCCAGCTCGGTGGTCACCAACAGCACGAGCGGCCGCCGCTGGCGGCGAGGCACCTACCGCCGGCCGGCGGGGCCGCGGCCCCAGCCGCCGGCCATCGTGTGCACGCACCTCCGCCCGCTCGGAGGTGAGTCGGCGTTGGTGGACGGCAGGAGCGTCGATGCGCACGGCTACTTCGAGGGCCGGGTGAGCGCAGAGGACGTCGGCGACGGCGAGCTGGTCTTTCGCCAGTGCCTGGAGGTGGAGTCCCGCCGGATGACATCGTCCGCCTGGCTCGTGTGGGGCCCGGCCGAGCGCATCGCCGCCACCGCCCGTGGTGCACCCGGCGGCATCGATCCGAGGATCCTGGCCGAGCTGCAGGTGGCCACCTTCGAGCTGCCGGCCCCCGGCGCGCAGACCAGCCCGGATCCCGCCCACACACAGATCGTGCGGGTGCCGGTGTGGCTGTGGCTGGACGACGGCTGGGAGACCATGTCCGCCACGGCGACCGCCGGTCCGGTGACGTCCACCGTCACCGCCACCCCGGCGCGGGTGGTGTGGGACATGGGCACCGGTAGCCCCTGGACCTGCGACAACCCCGGAACGCCCTACGACCCCGCACGGGCCGACGCCGTGCAGAGGCCGTCCTGCGCCTACACCTACGAACGCACCTCGGTCGGCGAGCCGGGTGAGGTGTTCGCCGTCTCGGCCACCGTGCACTGGCACGTGACGTGGACGTCGAACCTCGGGGTGGGCGGAGACCTCGGCGAGCTCTCCTCGACCACCGACTTCGAGCTGCGGGTGGCACAGCTGCAGGCGATCAACCGCTGAGGTCGCGACTCGTACAGTCGGCGCGGTGGACATCCTCCTGACCTCGACCGCTCACGACGGGTTCGGACCGCTGGTGCTCGGGGCGGCCCCCGGCGCCCGGCTCCTTCGCATGCAAGCCGACGGCCGCATCGTGGGTGACGACGGCGAGGTCGCCCGCGACGAGGCCAAGCCGGAAGTGGCCTGGGCGACGTCGGACCTGTTCGATCCGGGTGCGCCGACCCGTCCGTTCTTCGGCTTGGCGATGCGCTCCCAGTCGCTGCGCTGGCTCCAGTCTTCGGCCGCCGGCACCGACGCTCCCGTCTTTGGTGACCTCGTGCGTCGTGGAGTTCGCCTCACCACATCGCACGTGCAGTCCGTCTCCATCGCCGAGCACGTGCTCCGGGTCGTCCTCGACCACTACCAGGGCGCCGAGCAGTGGCACGAGGCGCAACGGGCCCGGCGATGGGACCGCCGGGACTTCCGGGAGGTGGCCGGCACCCGCTGGCTCGTGGTGGGCCTCGGCAGCATCGGTGCCGAGGTGTCCGTGCGGGCTCGGGCGTTCGGCGCAACGGTCACCGGCGTCCGCCGCAACCCGGTGGGGGACGAGCCGGTCGACGAGATGATCGGGCCGGACGACGTCGCGAGCGCTCTCCCGGAGGCCGAAATCGTGGTGCTGGCTGCGCCGGCCACCGCAGCCACGAGGCACATGGTGGACGAGGACTTCCTGGGTCGGATGGGACCCGGCTCGGTGCTCGTCAACGTCGGGAGAGGAGCTCTGGTCGACGAGGAGGCGCTGCTGCGCGCCCTCGACCGGGGCGTGCCGGACGCGGCGCTGCTCGACGTCTTCGCCACCGAGCCGCTTCCGGCTGACCACCCCCTGTGGGTCCATCCCCGGGTGACGGTGACGCCGCACGCCTCGGCCAGCGGCGCCGGCCGCTACGCCCGTGCGGCCGACCTGTTCGCGGCCAACCTGGAGGCCTGGGTGCGCGGCGAGCCGCTCCGCCACGAGGTCACGGCCGCCGACCTCGATCGCTGAACAGCTGGCGCGGCCCAGCATTTGCAGGGCTGGCCGGCCGAGACGAGGCGGGTAGCGTCGCTCGCATGGCCATCCCCACCGCACCCATCGTCGCCGGCGCGCTCGTCGGCGGCTACCTGGTCGCCCGCCAGACCAAGGTCCGGCCGCTGGGCGGTGCCGTCCTGGCCGCAGGCGGGGTGGTCGCGGGGCGGCGTTGGATGGCCACTTCCGGCCCGGCGGGCACCGCGCTGCTCAGTGCCGTCTACCTCGGCGGCTTCGGTGCGTCGCATCCGCTGGCCAAGAAGATCGGGGCCTGGCCGGCGGTGCTCACGGCCGCCGGCGCGAGCGCGGTGGCTTCGTGGGTGGTGTCGGACCGCCGGGCCTGAGCAGAGCTGGGCCAGGCTCCACCACCGAACGCCCGTTCGAAGTTACGCTGTTGGAACTCCTTGTCACACCCCCTTCGTAGGGTGGGGCCCAGGTAACGAGCGAACGACCCGGAGGGAAAACAGTGGAGCGAGACAAGGCACTCGAGATGGCTCTCGGCCAGATCGACAAGCAGTTCGGCAAGGGCTCGGTGATGTGGATGGGCGACAAGGAGATCGTGCCCATGGCGGCGATCTCCACCGGGTCCCTGGCCCTTGATCTGGCTCTCGGCATCGGCGGGCTCCCACGAGGCCGGGTCGTCGAGATCTACGGTCCCGAGTCCTCCGGTAAGTCGACCCTCGCCATGCACGTGGTGGCCGAGGCGCAGCGCAACGGCGGCATCTGCGCCTACATCGACGCCGAGCACGCGATGGACCCGCAGTACGCCAAGAACATCGGGGTCGACGTCGACAACCTCCTCATCTCCCAGCCCGACACGGGTGAGCAGGCGCTCGAGATCGCCGACATGCTGATCCGCTCCGGCGCGCTCGACGTGCTCGTCATCGACTCGGTCGCCGCGCTCACCCCCCGGGCCGAGATCGAGGGCGAGATGGGCGACAGCCACATGGGCCTCCAGGCCCGGCTCATGTCCCAGGCGCTGCGCAAGATCACCGCCAACCTCAACAAGAGCCAGACGATCTGCATCTTCATCAACCAGCTGCGGGAGAAGATCGGCGTCATGTTCGGCTCGCCGGAGACCACTCCCGGCGGCCGGGCGTTGAAGTTCTACTCCTCGGTCCGCCTCGACATCCGACGCATCGAGTCCATCAAGGACGGCGTGGAGGTCGTGGGCAACCGCACCCGGGTCAAGGTCGTGAAGAACAAGGTGGCGCCGCCCTTCCGTCAGGCGGAGTTCGACATCATGTACGGCAAGGGCATCAGCCGTGAGGGCTCCCTGCTCGACGTGGCCGTCGACATCGGCCTCGTGAAGAAGTCGGGTGCCTGGTACACCTACGACGGCGAGCAGCTCGGCCAGGGGCGCGAGAAGGTCAAGGAGTTCCTCCTCGAGAGTCCGGAGCTCATGATCGAGCTCTACGAGAAGGTGCGCACAGCCAAGGGCATCGGCGTCGCCATCGAGGTGCCGTTGGGCAAGGGCGCCGGCGACGACGAGCCGATCAAGCTCGACTGAGCGCTTCCCGGTAGCCCCGACCCGAGCGGCTGCGACCGGCTCGGGGCTACCGGGCGGGCCCGTCCCTCGCAAGGGGGCGCGATACTGGGCCACCCATGTCGACGCCCAGGCGGTACATCGTTCGTACCTTCGGGTGCCAGATGAACGAGCACGACTCGGAGCGCATCGCCGGGCTGCTGGAGGCCGAGGGCATGGTCGCCACCGAATCGGCGGACGACGCCGATGTCGTCGTGCTCAACACGTGCACGATCCGTGAGAACGCCGACAACAAGCTGTACGGCACCCTGGGTCACCTGAAGTCGTTGAAGGATCGTTCACCGGGTCTGCAGATCGCGGTGGGTGGCTGCATGGCTCAGAAGGACCAGGGCCTCATCCAAGAGCGTGCCCCGTTCGTGGACGCCGTCTTCGGCACCCACAACGTGGCCAGCGCGGCCGACCTGCTCCGGCGGGCGGCCGCCGGCGAGGGGCCGGTCATGGAGATCCTCGAGGAGGGCGACGCCTTCCCGAGCGCCCTTCCGGTGCGGCGTGACGTGCCGTACGCCGCGTGGGTCACCATCCAGATCGGCTGCGACAACGCCTGCGCCTTCTGCATCGTGCCGTCAGTGAGGGGGCGCGAGATCAGCCGCCCGGTGGACGATGTGGTGGGGGAGGTGCGCTCGCTGGCCGCGACCGGCACCGTGGAGGTCACGCTCCTCGGTCAGAACGTCAACTCCTACGGGCGCGACCTCACCCGGCGACGGCCGCTGTTCTCCGAGCTCCTGCGGGCCGTGGGCGAGGTGGAGGGCATCCGTCGAGTGCGATACACCAGCCCCCACCCGAAGGACCTGCGGCCGGAGACCATCGCGGCCATGGCGGAGGTGCCCACCGTGTGCGAGCACCTCCACTACCCGCTCCAGTCGGGTAGCGACCGCATCCTGGCCGCCATGCATCGCGGCTACACGGCCCAGCGCTACCTCGAGAAGCTCGTCTCGGCGCGCCAAGCGGTGCCTGGCCTGGCCGTGACCACCGACATCATCGTGGGCTTCCCAGGGGAGACCGACGCCGACTTCGAGCGCACGCTCGAGGTCGTGGCGGAGGCCGAGTACGACAGCGCCTACACGTTCGTGTTCAGCCCCCGGCCCGGCACCGAGGCGGCCGAGCTCACCGACCGGTTCGTGCCCGCCGAAGTGATCGCCGAGCGCTTCGCCCGGCTCAAGGTGGTGGTTGAGCGGTCGGCGCTGGCCCGACACGAGCGGCGGGTCGGCCTCACCGAAGAGGTGCTGGTGGAAGGGCCGAGCCGGAAGGACCCCGCCGTGCTGGCCGGGCGCACCCGCCAGAACAAGCTGATCCACTTCCCGAGCGCCCCCTTGGCACCGGGCACGTTCGCCGACGTACGCGTCACGCGGGCGGCCCCGCACCACCTCATGGGCGAGCTGCTCGCAGTCACGGCCAAGCCCCGGCATCGCACGATGATCCCGGTGGTTGCCGTCTGAGCGAAGGGCCCGAGCGGCCGCACCTGGTGCTGGTCGGTCCCACCGCCTCGGGCAAGTCCGACGTCGCCCTGGAGGTGGCCCGCACGTGGCCCGACGTCGAGCTGGTGACGGCCGACTCCATGCAGGTCTACCGCGGCATGGACATCGGCACGGCCAAGCCGACCGCGGCCGAGCGGGCCGAGGTGCCACACCACCTGCTCGATCTGGTGGAGCCGACCGACGACTTCACCGTCACCAGGTATCAGCAGGCCTTCGCCGAGACTCTGCAGGGCATCGAGGCGAGGGGGCACCGGGCTCTCGTCGTGGGCGGCACCGGGCTGTACGTCCAAGCCGTGGTGGACGACTTCGAGGTGCCCGGCCGGTTTCCCGAGGTGCGGGCCGATCTCGAAGCGCTCGAGGACACGCCTGCGCTTCACTACCGCCTGGCCCGGCTCGATCCCGTGGCGGCGGGCCGCATGGAGCCGGGCAACCGGCGTCGCGTTGTGCGGGCCTTGGAGGTCACGCTCGGGAGCGGGCGGCCGTTCTCCTCGTTCGGTCCGGGCCTGCAGGCCTATCCCGAGACGCGCTTCCTGCTGGCCGGCCTGGACGTGCCTCGACCCGTGCTGGCCGAACGGATCGAGCGGCGGTTCCACGCCATGGTCGCCGGGGGTCTTCTCGACGAGGTGCGGTCGCTGGTCGACCAGCACGGCTCCGCGCTGTCCCGCACCGCCCGCCAGGCGCTGGGCTACCGGGAGCTCCTCGGGCATCTGGAGGACGGTGCGGACCTGGAGACGGCGATCGCAGAGGCCGTCCGGCGCACCCGGCACCTCGCCCGCCGGCAGCGCTCGTGGTTCGGACGCGACCCGCGCATCGTCTGGCACCACGCGGTGGGGAATCCTGTCGCCGTCCTGCCGGCCCTGCTGGGAGACTGGGCGTCGAGATGCCGGTCCTGAAGCTCACCAAGGCCCACGGCCTGGGCAACGACTTCCTGGTGCTCGTCGATCTCGGCGACGAGCTTGCTACCAGCGCGGGCGCGCTCGCGGTTCAGCTGTGCGAACGCCGCCGTGGTGTCGGCGCAGACGGCTTCATCCGGGTGCTCGCGGGCACCGGCGGCGCGGACCTCACCATGGACCTGCACAACGCCGACGGCAGCCCGGCCGAGATGAGCGGCAACGGCATCCGTTGCATGGCCCAGACCGTCGTGGACCTCGGCGTGCACACCGGACCGGAGCTGCGCATCGCCACGCCCGGGGGCATTCGGGAGCTGGTCGTGCACCCCGAGCAGCAGCCGGGACTCCGCTCCGTGAGCGTCGACATGGGTTCGGCCCGCATGGTCCGGGCTGAGCCGGGAAGGGCGGAGGTGGACATGGGCAACCCGCATCTCGTACTGCTCGACGCCGGCCAGGACCTGCTCGACCTGGGGCGGCACCACGCCGACGTGAACCTGGAGCTGGTGGCCGTCGACCGCCCGGACCACCTCACCATGCGGGTGCACGAGCGCGGCGTGGGCATCACCGAGGCATGCGGCACGGGTAGCTGCGCGTCGGCCGTGGCGGCGCGGGCCTGGGGCCTCAGCGGGAACCACGTCACCGTGCGGAATCCAGGAGGGGACCTCGTGGTCGACCTCGACGGCGAGCGGGCCCGCCTGACCGGCCCCACTCAGCGCATCGCCACCGTGGAGGTCACATGTCCCTGATCGAGCGGTCGTTCCGGGAGAAGATCGTCCTGGTGGGGGTGGTGATCCCGCCGGCATCCCCCGACGACGTGGAGGCCCACCTCGACGAGCTGGCCCAGCTGATCACCACCGCCGGAGCCGACGTCCTGGCCCGGATCGTGCAGCGCCGATCCGTGCCCGACGCGGCGACCTACATCGGCAAGGGCAAGGCCGAGGAGCTACGGGAGGTGTCCCTCGAGGTCGATGCCGACACCGTGGTGTTCGACGACGAGCTCACACCCGGCCAGCAGCGCAACCTCGAGAAGATCCTCGGTCGCACGGCGATCGACCGCACCGCGGTGATCCTCGACATCTTCGCCCAGAACGCGCGCACCCAGGAGGGCAAGGCCCAGGTCGAGCTGGCCCTGCTCCAATACCGGCTGCCCCGGCTCCGGGGCCGTCAGACCTCCTTGGCCCAGCAGCGCGCCGGCTTCGGCGCCGGTGGCGCCATCGGCACGCGCGGTCCCGGAGAGACGCAGCTCGAGGTCGACCGCCGTCGCCTCGTGCGCCGCATGCAGAAGCTCGAGACCGACCTCAAGGCGCTTCGCCAGCACCGCCAGACGCAACGGAAGCAGCGGACGGCCGGGCCCAACCAGACGGTCTCCATCGTCGGCTACACCAACGCCGGGAAGTCCACGCTGCTCAACCGGCTCACCGATGCGGGCGTGGTCGCCGAGGACCGGTTGTTCGCCACGCTCGACCCGCGCACCCGTCGCATGCAGCTGCCGGGCGGTGAGACCGTGCTGCTGAGCGACACCGTGGGCTTCATCCGCAAGCTGCCCCACCAGCTGGTAGAGGCCTTCCGGTCGACGCTCGAGGAGGTCTCCGAAAGCGACCTGCTGCTGCACGTGGTGGACGCCTCGTCCGTACACGCGCTCGACCAGATCGATGCGGTCCACGCCGTGCTTCGCCAGATCGGCGCCGCCGACATCCCGGAGATGATCGCGTTCAACAAGTCGGACATGGCCACGCCAGAGGCGAAGGGGATCCTGGCCCAGTTCCCTGGTGCAGTGCTGTTCTCGGCCGAGACGGGTGAGGGCATGGAGGACCTGGTGCGGGTCCTGGGCGACCGGCTCCGGGAGCTGGCGGACGTGGTCGAGGTCGTCGTTCCCTTCGACCGCGGGGACGTGGTGGCCACCCTGCACCGCGAGGGCGAGGTGCTGTCCGAGGCCCACGAGGAGGGTGGGACGCGCCTGTTCGTCCGCCTCGACCCGGCCGGCACCGCTCGCGTCGCCGAGTTCCGGGTCTGAGTCGGAGCCTCACACCTAGAGTGCCGGGGATGGCCGCTGGCTTCGAACCACCGCCGTACCCCTACGACCGCCTCGAGCCCATGAAGGCCAAGGCGCAACGGCACGAGGGGGGAGCGGTCGACCTCTCGGTCGGAACACCGAACGACCCCCCACCCCAGTTCGTGATCGACGCGCTGGCGCAGTCCGGGGCCGAGCGGGGCTATCCGGCGTCGATCGGGTCGGTGGCGCTGCGCAACGCGGCCAGCGAGTGGATGCAGCGCCGGCTCGGCGTCGATGTGCCCTCCACGGCGATCGCGGCGTGCATCGGCACCAAGGAGCTGGTGGCGTGCATTCCGCAGTACCTCAAGCTGCGCACGCCTGACCGGGACACGGTGCTGTACCCGGCGATCAGCTACCCCACCTACGAGATGGGCGCGATCCTCGCCGGCTGCCGGGCCGTGGCGGTCCCGGTGGACGAGCACTGGCGGCTCGACCTCAGCGCCATCAGTGAGGACGACGCGGCCCGAGCCCTGCTGCTCTGGGTCAACACGCCGGGCAACCCTGCCGGTCAGATCGACGACCTCGAGGCGGCCGCGGCCTGGGGTCGGTCTCACGGCGTGCCGGTGTTCAGTGACGAGTGCTACGTGGAGTTCACGTGGCAGGGGCCGCGCCAGACGATCCTGTCCCAGGGCACCGACGGCCTCGTGGCGGTGCACTCGCTCTCGAAGCGGTCGAACCTGGCGGGGGTGCGCGTGGGCTTCTACGCCGGCGACGAGGCCCTGGTCGACTACCTCCGGGAGGTACGGAAGCACGCCGGCTTCATGGTGCCCGGCCCGGTGCAGGCCGCGGCCGTCGTCGCGCTGGGCGACGATGCCCACGTCGCCGTGCAGGCCGAGCGCTACCGCGAGCGGCTCGAGCGGTTCGCCGACACGCTCGCCGGTGTGGGGCCCCGGCCCGAGCTGCCCGGGGGTGGCTTCTACCTGTGGGCCAAGGCGCCCGACGGCGACGCCTGGGGCCATGCCGAGCGCCTGGCCGTGGACGGCGGCGTGCTCGTGACCCCGGGTGACACCTTCGGGCCGCAGGGGGCCGGCTACGTCCGGGTGGCCATGGTGCAGCCGCTCGAGCGCCTCGAGCTCGTCGCCCGCCGCCTCGCCTCGGCCTGACCGCAACGCCCGGTGCCCGAAACCGGGCGTTGGACGGGCCGGTAGCCTCGCCGCCCATGGCTGACCTCCAATCCGAGATCGAAGCGCTGTGGGAGACCCGGGCCGACCTGGCCGCCGGTGACGAAGATGCGATGGCGACCGTGCGGTCGGCCATCGAGCTGCTCGACACGGGAGAGGCCAGGGTGGCCGAGGTCGTCGACGACCGGGTCGTCGTACACGAGTGGCTGAAGCAGGCGATCCTGCTGCTGTTCCCCCTCTCGGCGATCGAGACCACCGAGGTCGGCCCCTTCGAGTTCGCCGACAAGCTGCCGCTCAAGACCGGCTACCAGGCGGCCGGCGTGCGGGTCGTTCCGGGCGCCTCGGCGCGCTGGGGCTCCTTCATCGACCGCGGCGCCATCCTGATGCCGAGCTACACGAACATCGGTGCACGGGTCGGTGCCGGCACCATGGTCGACACCTGGGCGACCGTGGGGTCCTGCGCGCAGGTGGGCGCCAACGTGCACCTCTCAGGAGGCGTGGGCATCGGGGGGGTGCTCGAGCCCCCGCAGGCTGCGCCGGTGATCGTGGAGGACGACGTGATGATCGGCAGCCGCTCAATGATCACCCAGGGCGCACGGGTGTGCCGGGGCAGCGTGCTCGGGGAGAGCGTCATCCTCAACCCCACGATCCCCGTCATCGATGCCGAGACGGGGGAGGAGCTCAGCCGCGGGGTCGTGCCCCCGTGGAGCGTCGGCGTGCAGGCGAGCCGGCGCAAGACGTTCCCCGGGGGTGAGTTCGGCCTGCCGTGCGTGCTGATCATCAAGCGGCTGACCGAGGGTGAGCGCCACGACAAAGCCCGGCTGAACATGATCCTCCGCGAGTCGGGGGTCAACGTCGGGTGACCGACCTCCTCGCGCTCACGGCCTCCCTCGTCGACATCCCCTCGGTCAGCAAGGACGAAGCGGCCATCACCGCCTGGCTCGAGGCCGAGCTGCGGGCCGTCCCCTGGCTGGAGGTGACCCGCGTCCGCAACAGCCTGGTGGCCCGCACCCACCTCGGGCGGCCGCAACGGCTGCTGCTCGCCGGGCACACCGACACCGTGCCGGTGAACGGCAACGCCGAGGCCCGCATCGAGGGCGACACCCTGTGGGGGGTCGGCTCGACCGACATGAAGTCAGGCCTGGCCGTGCAGCTCGAGCTGGCGCGCACCGTCTCGGAACCCGCGGTGGACGTGACGTACGTGTTCTACGAGTGCGAGGAGATCGCAGCCGTCCACAACGGCCTGCGGATGCTCCTCGCCGAGCATCCCGAGCTGCTCGCGGCCGACGCGGCGATCCTCGGGGAGGGCACCAACGCCCTGGTCGAGGCCGGCTGCCAGGGCACCCTGCGCGTGCTGGTGACGTTGCGAGGGGAGCGGGCCCACTCGGCGCGGCCCTGGATGGGCACCAACGCCGTCCACCGGCTGGGCCGGCTGCTCGACCGAGTGGACGGCTACCGCGAGCGCCAGCCGGTGCTGTCGGGCTGCACGTACCGTGAAGCGCTGCAGGCGGTGGCGGTCACCGGCGGCGTCGCCGGCAACGTCGTGCCCGACCTGGCCACCGTGACGCTGAACCACCGCTACGCCCCGGATCGGGACGGAGACGAGGCCCTGGCCCATGTGCTCGACGTCCTCGGGCCCACCTTCGATCCCGAAGCGGGCGACACGTGGGAGCTGACGGATCGCTCCGACGGTGCGATGCCGAACCTGGAGCACCCGCTCCTGGCCTCCCTCGTGACCGCCACCTCCGAGCCGCCGCTGGCCAAGCTGGGGTGGACCGACGTCGCCTTCTTCGCTGCGCACGGGATACCGGCGACCAACTACGGGCCCGGCGATCCCTCCCTCGCGCACACGGCCCAGGAACGGGTGGAGCGCTCACGCATCGAGCGCTGCCACCACGTCCTCAGGGCACTGCTGACCGGCTAGACGAAGCCTTCGCCGTTCTTCCGCTTGACCTCGCCGGGGCCGGGCTCGGCTCCGGCCGACTCCTTCTCGAAGCGCTTCTCGGCGGCTTCGAGATCGCCGCCCTCCTCCTCGACGAGCTTGTCGACGAGGTCCATGTCCTTGTTGACCTCTTGGCCTTCCCAGTTGGACACTGTGCTGTTCTCGGGCTCGGTGTAGGGATCCTTGTCACTCATGCCAGCGGTCTACCCCCTGGACGCTGCCGGCGCACTTCGGCGGGCACCGATCAGGTCAGCAGCGTTGCGTCGAGGGTGATCTCCGCCGCGGCCAGCACGACTGACACCGGGCAGCCCTCCTTGGCACCCTTGGCGATCTCCTGGAACGCCTCGTCGTCGAGCCCCGGTACGACCGCTTCGGTGGTGAGGTCGATGCGCTGGATGCGGAACCCGGCATCGGTCTTCGAGAGGTGCACCGCCGCCGACGTGCTCACCCGCTCTGGCTTGTGGCCGGCTCGCCCGAGCGCGCCGGACAAGGCCATCGAGAAGCAACCCGCGTGGGCTGCGGCGATGAGCTCCTCCGGGTTGGTGCCGGAACCTTCCTCGAAGCGGGACGAGAACGAATAGGGGCCCTCCCAGGCACCGCCCCCCAGCTGCATCGTTCCCTTGCCCTCTTGGATGGAGCCTTCCCACTGAGCCTTCGACGTGCGCACCGGCATTCCGTGCCTCCTTCTCTCGACGATCGCCGCGCACGCTACCTGGAGCGAAGGTCGACCGGGCCGCCCTACAGACGCCGCAGGACCGTGACCACCTTGCCGAAGATGGTCACGTCGTCAGCGGCGAACTCCATGGGGCTCAGGCGCTCGTTGGCGGGGACCAGGACGATCTTCTGGCCCTTCTTCGTGAAGGTCTTCACCGTGGCCTCCTCGCCCGGGATGCCGGCGACGATGATGTCGCCCTTGTCGGCCGTCGTCTGCTGGCGCACGACGACGTGGTCGCCGTCGAGGATGCCGGCCCCGATCATCGAGTCACCCCGCACCCGGAGCATGAACAAGGTGCCGTCGGGCCCCGTGAAGTCCTCCGGGAGGGGCAGCAGCTCCTCCACGTTCTCGTGGGCCAGCACGTCGGTGCCGGCCGCGACGTCGCCCACCAGCGGCACGTGACGCACGCGGCCCTTGTCGACGGCGGCGCCCGACGAGACGTCGAAGCGGACCTCCATCGCCCGCGGCTTCGTGGGGTCGCGACGGAGGTAGCCCATCTTCTGCAAAGAGCCGAGGTGTGCGTGCACCGTGGACGATGACGTGAGGCCGACGGCCTCCCCGATCTCCCGTACCGACGGCGGGTAGCCCCGGTCGCGCAGGCAGGCCTCGATGAACTCGAGGATGTGGCGCTTCTTGCCGGTCAGCACTGGGTCCACCATGGTCGGCCTCCTGAATCGAACGTGCGTTCCCGTACCGTACCATGCGTCCGGGCACGCTACAAACGCTTGTTCGAAGATTCGCTTGACACGAACAATAGTTCGTTGCTTCTATGGAGCCAGCGAACGAGCGTTCGAGGGATCATCACATCCCGGAGAGGAGCTTCGATGGCCGCCATAGCGTTTCCCGGCCCGAGCGGTGCAGCCCCGCGCTCGTGGGAGCCGAGACTCGTTCCGGCGCCGCGGCCGGTTCGCCGCTCGGCTCCAGTCGGAGGCGCGCGCCGCAGCGGAGTGGGCCCTGCGACCTACCGGCGCCGTCGCATCGTCGCGGCCATCGTGGGCGTCGGCCTCCTGGTCGGCATCCACGTCGTTGCCGGCGTGGTGACCAGCTTGGTGGTCTCGGCCACCTCAGCAGCTGCGTCCTCGTCGACCTCGTCCATCGGCGGGCCCACGCCTCCGACGGCGAAGGCGGCCGAACGAACCCACGTCGTCCAACCCGGCGACACGGTGTGGGGCGTTGCCAGGCGCTTCCAGCCCCATGGCGACGTGCGGCCGCTGGTCGACGCCATGGTCGATGCCCGAGGCGGCCGGCCGTTGCAGGTCGGGGAGCGCCTCGTGGTGCCGTAGGCGCTCCCGTGCGGTGGGGGTACGGTCCAGGCGTGCGATGCCCAGCGTGCGCCGAGCAGGACGACAAGGTCGTGGACTCCCGCATGGCCGACGATGGAGCCGCCATTCGGCGCCGGCGTGAGTGCCTGTCCTGCGGGCGTCGCTTCACCACGTTCGAGCGGCTCGAGGAGCTGCCTCTCTCAGTCGTGAAGCGATCGGGGCATCGGGTGCCCTTCGATAGGGCCAAGATCGTCGCCGGCATGCGGGCCGCAGCCAAGAACCGCCCGGTGTCGGCGGAGGTGCTCGAGTCGCTGGGTGCGGAGGTCGAAGAGGTGCTCCGCCTGGAGGGACCGGAGGTCACCACCGAGCGCATCGGTCGGGCCGTGCTCGATCGCTTGCGTGAGGTGGACGAGGTCGTCTACCTGCGGTTCGTGAGCGTGTACAAGGGCTTCGAGGACCTGACCGACTTCGAGCGAGAGGTCGTGCTGCTGTCCCGGGCTCGTCCCGGCGGCTCCGGCCGCTGAGCCCGGCCTTCCGCGCCTAGGGTCGCCCGGCGGGGGTCTCGAGACCAGGAGGTTGCAGGTGCGCGTCGGTGTCCTCACAGGTGGCGGTGACTGTCCCGGCCTGAACGCGGTGATCCGCGCCGTGGTGCGCAAGGGCGAGCAGTCCTACGGGCACGAGTTCGTCGGCTTCCTCGACGGTTGGCGTGGCCCGCTGGAACGGCGCACCATGCCCCTCGACGTCGAGCACTGCCGAGGCATCCTCCCGAGGGGCGGCACCATCCTGGGCAGCTCGCGGACCAACCCCTACAAGGTGGAGGACGGGCCGGCCCGGGTGAAGGAGAACATGGCCGCCCTCGGCGTCGATGCCCTGGTCGCCATCGGCGGGGAGGACACGCTCGGCGTGGCCCACAAGCTCAGCGGCGAGGGCGTCGCCGTCGTGGGTGTGCCGAAGACCATCGACAACGACCTGTCGGGCACGGAGGTCACCTTCGGGTTCCACACCGCCGTGCAGATCGTGGTGGATGCCATCGACCGCCTGCACACCACCGCCGAGTCGCACGACCGCGTGCTCGTGTGCGAGGTCATGGGCCGCCACGCCGGCTGGATCGCCACGTACGCAGGCATCGCGGGCGGAGCCGCCGAGGTGCTCGTGCCCGAGGTGCCCTTCGACATCGACCACGTGTGCGCCGACCTCACCCGCCGCCACGAGAAGGGCCGCTTCGCCTCCATCGTCGTCGTGGCCGAGGGGGCGAAACCAAAGGAAGGCACCATGGTGCTCAGCTCGGGCGAGGTGGATGCCTTCGGCCACGTGCGCCTCGGGGGCATCGGGCAGGTGCTGGCCGAGGAGATCGAGAAGCGCACGGGGTTCGAGACGCGGGTGACCGTGCTCGGTCACATCCAGCGAGGCGGCACGCCGACAGCGTTCGACCGGGTGCTGGCCACCCGCTTCGGCGTGGCGGCCATCGACGCCATCCATGCCCGTGACTTCGGCACCATGGTGGCTCTGCGGGCGGGTGCGATCATCCGTGTGCCCCTGGCCGAGGGCGTCGACGTGCTCAAGACCGTGGACCCCGAGCTGCTCGAGGTGGCCGAGCTCTTCCACGGCTGACGCCGGCGTGGGGTGCCGTCAGCCGGGCACCTGCACCAGCGCGACGAGCTCGTCCAGCATCTCGGGGGACGTGGCCACGAGGGTGCCGTCGTCGAGCCACACCGACCGGCGGCCGGCCTCGGTGGCGATGAGCAGGCCGGCGGCCCAGTCCCATCGGCCGAGTCCCCACTCGTAGTAGGCATCGACGCGTCCCGCGGCCAACCAGCACAGGTCGAGCGCAGCTGCGCCGGCGCGGCGGATGTCCCGGACCTTCGGGAGCACGCGACCGAGGGTGGCGGCCTGCTCGATGCGCTTGGCGGCCCGATAGCTGAAGCCGGTGCCGACGAGGGCGTTGGCGAGTGGCACGGGCGCCGCCACCGTCAAGGGCTGGTCGCCGCGCCATGCACCAAGACCACGGGCGGCGGAGAAGACCTCGCCGTGCACGGGGTCGCAGACCGCCCCGGCCACCGCCACACCGTCCACCTCGGCGGCCACCGAGACGCCGAACGAGGGGAAGTCGTAGAGGAAGTTGGTGGTGCCGTCGAGGGGATCCACCACCCACCGCACCCCGCTCGTGCCGGTCACCTCCGTGCCCTCCTCACCGAGCACCGCGTCGTCGGGCCTCAGCTCGGAGAGCAGGCGCAGCACCAGCGCCTCGCTGGCTCGATCGACCTCGGACACCATGTCGGTGGGCGACGACTTGGTCGACACCGAGGTGCGTGCCTGGCCCCGTCGCTCGGCCACCAGGGCGCCGGCCGATCGAGCCACCTGCACGGCGATGCGCATCAGCTCGGGCCGAACGTGGGCCGACTGCGAGCCGCCATCGTTGTGGTCGAGGTCTGTGGCACCGGGCACGGTGGCCCAGTGTGGCCGACGGAAAGGGAAAGGAGGCGCGGCGCCGTAGGGTGGCCGGGATGACCGGCGCCCTCGTCGACCTCCGCTCGGACACCGTCACCCAACCGACCCCGGAGATGCGCCGAGCCATGGCCGACGCCGACGTGGGCGACGACGTGTACGGCGAGGACCCGACGGTGAACGCGCTCCAGGAGGCCTTCGCCGAGCGGGTGGGCAAGGAGGCGGCGCTGTTCGTGCCCTCGGGCACCATGGCCAACCAGATCGCCATCCGTCTGCTGGCCGGGCCCGGATCCACCGTGATCGCCGGGGCCCGCCAGCACGTGGTGATCTACGAGAACGGAGCGGCCGGGCGCAACGCAGGGGTGCAGTTCCACACCGTCGCCGACGACGACGGGTCGCTCGATCCGGCCGACGTGGCCTGGGTGGTGGCCGCCGTCGACCACCACTACCCGCGCCCCGGGCTGATCTGCGTCGAGAACAGCCACATGCCGGCCGACGGCGCCCCGTGGGAGCTCGACCGCCTCGAGCAGGTGGTGGCCGCGGGAGCCGGCATCCCGGTGCACCTCGACGGGGCACGGCTGTTCAACGCCGAGACGGCCACCGGCACCTCGGCGGCCGACTACGCCGCGCCGGTGACCACGCTGATGTGCTGCCTGTCGAAGGGTCTGGCCGCTCCGGTCGGGTCGCTCCTCGCCGGATCCGTCGATCTCATGGAGGCGGCCCGGGACGAGCGCCAGCGGCTGGGGGGCGGCATGCGTCAGGCCGGCGTGCTCGCGGCGGCCGGGCTGGTGGCGTTGCGCACCATGGTGGAGCGCCTGGCGCAGGACCACGACCGGGCCCGGCGACTGGCCGAGGCGGTCGCCGACCGGTGGCCGGAGTCGGGCTGCGACCCGTCCGCCATACGGACGAACATCGTCACCTGGCGCCATCCCGACACCGACCAGGTGGTGGGCCACCTCAGGAGCGAAGGGGTGCTGGCCGGCACCATCGCTCCGTCGGTGCTGCGGTTGGTGACCCATGTCGACGTGGACGATGCCGGCGTCGAGCGGGCGATGAAGGCCATCGCGTCCTGCCCGTGAGCCATCCATGACGGTGGTGCGGGACGTGCCGGCGCGCGCTCTGGCCGTGTACGCCCACCCCGACGACGCCGACGTCTCCTGCGGCGGCACGCTGGCCGCGTGGGCGCGTGCCGGGTCGGTGGTGCACGTCGTCATCTGCGCCTCGGGGGACAAGGGCTCGCTCGATCCGGCTACCGACCCCGTCGCTCTGGCCGATGTACGGGCGCAGGAGGCCGCTGCGGCTGCTGGCGTGCTGGGGCTGGCCGGGCACCACCTGCTCGGCCGGCCCGACGGCGAGGTGGACAACGACTTGAGGCTGCGGCGCGACCTGGTGGCGGTCATCCGGTCGGTGCGCCCGGAGATCGTGGTGTGCCCGGATCCGTCCGCCCTGTTCTTCGGCTCCTCGTACGTCAACCACCGCGACCACCGCGAGGTCGGCTGGGCGGCGGTCGACGCCGTGGCGCCGGCGGCCTGGAGCCCGCTCTACTTCCCCGACGCAGGACCTCCCCATCGCGCCCGGGAGATCTGGTTGTCGGGCACCTTCGAGCCCGACGTCTGGGTCGACATCTCGGGAACCATCGACGTGAAGGCTCGAGCCCTGCAGTGCCACGTCAGCCAGCTCGGTGAGGCCGGCGAGCACCTTCGCACCATCGTGCAGCAGCGCGCGGCCGAGGCCGGCGCCGAAGCGGGAGTGTCCGGCGCAGAAGGGTTCCGGCGCATCACACCGGCCGGCTGAGCCCTTCCCAGGTGATGAGGGAGCTGCCCATTGCAGGAACGGATCCCTGGCGTCAGCTGCGGGGGATTTCGTTCAACAGCTCCTCTTCACGGATGCGACGCCACTCGCCCATGGCTCGCAGCGCCAGCACCACCACGACGGCCACACCGCCAGCAGCCAGGCCGCCGCCGACGATGGCGCCCAGACCGTTCGGTGTGGCGCAGCGGCCCGTGCACTGCAGGTCGACAAAGGACCAGCCGATCAGGGCGCCGCAGACGCCGGCCAGGATGATGGCGAGGAAGGCGACGGCGCGGGCCCGCACGGACGGCAGGGCGGACATCGGCCGTTCCTCGTTCGCTCCCACGCCTCGATCGTAGGCTGGCGGGATGTCAACGCCAGAAGGGAGGTCGACGGCGGTGAGGATGGCCGAGCTGGCCTCGGACCTGGTCGCTTTGCTGGATGACGACCAGCGCGCCGTGGCGCACCGCCCCTTCGCCGACGACAGCGCCCGCCGCGACTGGCACTACGTCCCCCGCCGACGTCCCGGGTTGGCCTTCACGGACATGGACGCCCCTGCGCAGAAGGCCGCCTACCGCCTGGTGGCCTCGGCGCTCAGCCTCTCGGGCTACGCCCGAGCGACGACGATCATCGCCCTAGAGGACGTGCTCGACGAGATGGAGGGGGGCAGCGGCGCCCGGCGCCACAAGCCCGAGCGATGGGGACGGCACCGGGCCGACTACGCCACGACGGTGTTCGGCGAGCCCGGCGGCCTCGAGCCGTGGGGATGGCGTTTCGAGGGCCACCACCTCTCGGTCAACGTGACGGTCGTCGACGGCGTTGTGTCGTCGACGCCGCTGTTCTTCGGCGCCAACCCGGCCGAGGTGGTGGACGCGACCGGGCCGGTGCTGCGGCCCCTCGGCTCGGAGGGGGACCTGGCTGTGGCCATGATCGACAGCCTCGTGCCCGCCCAGCGCACCCGCTCCCGGGTCTACGAGGTCGCGCCGGACGACATCCTCTCCACCAACGCCCCGAGGCTCGGTGCTGACCTCGAGCCGGCCGGCGTGGCGAGGGGCCGGATGACCGGGACGTCCGCCCGGCTCTTCGACGCCCTCGTCGAGCTGTATCTCGACCGCTTGACCGCGCCGGTCGCGGCGTCGATGCGGAGCCGCCTCGCGGCCACCCGCCCCGACGTCCACCTGGCGTGGGGCGGCGCCACCGGCCCCCGATCACCCCTCTACTACCGCCTCCAGGGCCCGGGGCTCCTGATCGAGTACGACAACACGCAGGACGGGGCGAACCACGTCCACACCGTGCTTCGCGACCCCGACGGCGACTTCGGTGAGGACCTGCTGCGGGCCCACCTCGCCGAGTCGCACCGCGCGCCGTAGCCCTAGTGGCTACGGGGCGGCGGGGGGATCTCGGGATCCGACGGGATGCCGTAGGCGTCGGAGACGAGGTCGGCGCCACGCTGGCGATGGTGGATGAGCTCGGTGAGCAGCTCGGCCACGTGGCGACGGGCGGCCACCACGTCGGTGCTCCGGCCGGTCAGTGATGCCCGGATGCGGCCGAGCTGGGCGCGCAGCTGCTCGTGCTCGTGGCGGGTCTGGCTGACGCGCTCCCGAAGCGAGGGGTTGGCCGCCACCATGTCCTCCAGTAGGCCGCCTGGAGCCTCGGTGACGACGATGTGCTGCTCGAGGGCGCGCCCCAGCGTGGCCAGCGACTCGTCGACGTCGGCGGCCCAGGTGTGCACGTGGTCTCCAGGCGAGGCGGCGAGAGTGGCCTCCGCGTTGTCGATGGCCTCCCGCAGGCTCGACCGGTTCTCTCGTGCTTTCGCAAGTGCTTCGCTCACATTGACCCCCTCTTCGGCGAACCCAACCTATCCCCGGCGGTCGCCCGCACGTCGGCGGGCCGGCCGGGGTCGACGTTCCCGGTGTCACACCGCTCTGGCAGAATCGTGCGGTGCGCGAGTGGCTGGTGGCCAGCGGCCTGATCGAAGGTCCCGACGGGCTGCTCCTCGTGCAGAACCGCCGGAAGAACGGCAGCCACGACTGGTCGACGCCCGGTGGCGTCATCGAGGTCGAGCAAGGTGAGTCGGTGGTCGACGGCCTCACCCGCGAGGTCTTCGAGGAGACCGGCATCACGGTCGATGGCTGGGAAGGCCCGGTCTACGAGGTGGAGGTCGACGCATCGGGCCTCGGCTGGCGGCTGAAGGTGGAGGTGCATCGGGCCGTCACCTTCGCCGGTGACCTCGTGCTGGAAGACCTCGACGGCATCGTCGTCGATGCGCGCTTCATCCCGTGCCTCGAGTGCGTGCCGCTCCTGCGGCAGGGCGGGGGCCAGTGGCTCTGGGAGCCGCTCACCGCGTGGATCGACGAGCGGTGGGAGTCCGGCCGGGCCTACCGGTACCGGGTCGACGGCGCCGATCGGGCGTCCATGTCGGTCGTCCGGCTCTAGGGCGGCGGCCGTGAGGATGGCGGCGAGCATCCTCCATGTCGACATGGACAGCTTCTACGCGTCGGTGGAGATGCTGGAAGATCCGTCGTTGCGAGGCAAGCCGGTGATCGTCGGCGGCGAGGGCGCCCGGGGGGTGGTGGCGTCGTGCAGCTACGAGGCCCGGGCCTTCGGCGTGCACTCGGCCATGCCCTCGGTGCGCGCCCGGCGGTTGTGCCCCCAGGCGGTGTTCGTGCACGGGCGCTACGACCGCTACGCCGACTACAGCCGGCAATTCCACGAGATCTTCCGATCTTTCACGCCCTTGGTGGAGGGCATCTCGCTCGACGAGGCGTTCCTCGACGTGGGCGGTGCGCAGCGCCTGTTCGGCACAGGAGCGGAGATCGCACACCGCATCCGCGAGCGGGTGGCCGACGAGCTGGGCCTGCCATGCGCCGTCGGCGTGGCCACCACCAAGTTCGTGGCCAAGCTGGCCTCCAAGGCGGCCAAGCCGACGCCGTCACGCGCCGGGCCGGTGCCCGGGCCGGGCGTGCTGGTGGTCGAGCCGGGCAAGGAGCTGGAGTTCCTGCACCCGCTGCCGGTCGGCGCGCTGTGGGGCGTGGGGCCGGCCACCCAGAAGCGCCTCGCCCGATTCGGCATCGTCACCGTGGCCGACCTGGCCGCGCTGCCGATCGAGACGCTCCAAGGGGCCCTTGGCAAGGCCAGCGGTCGCCACCTGCACGACCTGGCGTGGGGGCGTGACGAGCGAGCCGTGGTGCCGGTGAGCAAGCCCAAGTCGATCGGCCACGAGGAGACCTACGCCCGCGACCTCCACGACCACGAGGCTCTCGGGCGCGAGGCGGTGCGCCTGGCGGACGGTGTGACGACGCGCCTACGGAAGGCAGCCCTGCAGGGTCGCACCGTGTCGATCAAGGTGCGCTTCCACGACTTCCACACGATCACACGGTCCTCCACGCTTCCCGCGGCCACCGACGTGGCGGTCGTCATCGCCGGTGCCGCTCGTGACCTGCTCTCCCACATCGATCCCGGGCCCGGCGTACGCCTCTTCGGGATCACCATGTCGAACCTGGAGGATGCCCGGGCCCGCCAGCTCACCCTCGACGACCCAACTCCGGAGGCGGCGGGGCAGCCGCCCGGGTGGGACTCTGCGTCGAAGGCGATCGACGAGATCCGTGAGCGCTTCGGGGACGGAGCCGTCGGGCCGGCCGCCCTGGTGCGAGCCGACGGCCTGCACCTGAAGCGCCAGGGAGACACCCAATGGGGGCCGCGGCAGGACCGTGGGGTATAGCGACGGCCGACTTCAGCTCTGATCAGGCACGACGCGTTGTTGTAGCGCAGTACGTGCGCGAAGATGTCCGAAGTCGGTTCTGATGACCGTGTGGGGTGGAAGGGATCGAGAGTGCCGCTCTCTGAGGACGAACAGCGGATCCTCCAGCAGATCGAGAAGAACTTCTACGACTCCGACCCCGCCTTCGCACGCGAGGTCAGCACCAAGACGCTGTACCGGCACGCCGGCCGCAACGTCAAGTGGGCCGCCGTCGGGTTCGTAGCCGGCTTGGTGCTCCTGGTGCTGACCTTCACGCAGTCGTTGCCCATCGCCACGCTCGGCTTCGCCATCTCCCTGGCGTGCGCGATCGTGGGCGAGCGCAACCTCCGCAAGATGGGCAAGGCCGGCCTGCAATCGGTCACCCAGCGCACCGGCAACCTCGGAGAGGTGCTCGGCTCCCGCAGCCGCAAGCTGAAGGAGCGCTTCAAGCGCGAGGAGTGACGGCCGGAGGCGTTGCCTCCTGAACGTCTTTTGTAGCGTCGGAGCGGCCGTCTCGCTCGCCGGCATCGGCTCGAGCGCCACCGCGCACGGCATCGCCGTGATGGCCCCGCCGCTCACTGGCGACCGCCGGCTGGCGCTCCTCGCCGAGGCCGCCGCCCGCTACCTCGCCGAGGCCAAGCGCCTCGGGGTCCCGCCGGACAAGGCCATCGAAATGGTGCGGGCCGCCGGCGCCTGACGCCAGGACGTCCGGGCTAGCGAGCCGAGAGGGCGGGCTCGGCCCGACGCCCGTCACCGGTGCGTGAGCGCCGAGCCGGCAGGAAGCGCCTGGGGTCGAGCCACCAGGCGACCCGCTCGCGTGGGCCGAGCTGGTCCTGCACGGCTGCGATGACCTGGCGCGCGCCTGCGATGGAGCGGTCGACCACCTCTGGGCTGCGGTCGTCGCCGGCGAAGACGGATGCCGCAGCCTCCCGAGCCAGCAGCCGCAGCTCGGTGTTGACCTCGGTGCTCAGGCCGGCGGATCGGCCGGCGCGCACGGAGTACTCGGCGTACGTCTCGGCGTCGTGGCGCGCCATGCCGGCCTGGTCGAACGCGTCTTCGACGTCGGCCCATGCCGCGAGCACCTTGGCCGTGGGGGTGGTGGCGGCGGCGTGGCGGCGGTAGCGGCGGAGGTAGTGGAGCAGCGGCACGACGAGGAGGTAGAGCGCTATCAGCCCCAGCACGACGAAGAAGCCGATGATCACGGGGTCGGTGCCCACCTCGGCGGAGAGGGTCTCGTCCCGGCCGCTCGTGAGGTCGGGGATGGTCTCCTCGGCGCCCTCCACCGGGCCCTGGGCGATGCTGGTCGGAGTCGTGGTCGGCACCGTCGTCGGGCTGGCACCGGCCGGATCCTGCTGCTCCGGCACCCCGGTGTAGCCCTCGGCGTACGGCGCACCACGGCCGGGCGTCGGCTCGAAGGCCACCCAGCCGAAGTTCTCGAAGTAGACCTCGGGCCAGGCGTGGGCGTTCTCGTCACGCACGTGGTACAGCCCGTCGGCCTCGAGATCTCCGGGGGTGAAGCCGACGGCCACCCGGGCGGGCAGGCCGGCCAGTCGGGCCATCACCGCGTACGCACCCGCGAACTGCTCGCAGTACCCGCGCTTGGTGTCGAAGAGGAAGGTCTCCAGGGCACGGCTGTCATGGCCCGAGATGGCCTGCAGGTCGTAGGTGAACGTGCGGAAGTAGTTCTGCAGCGCCAGTGCCTTCTCGTACTGGTTGGGGAGCCCGGCGGTGAGGCGGCTGGTCAGGTCCCTGACACGGGGCGCGGCCTGCGGTTGGGCCAGGTACGTGGCCCGGATGTCGTCGGGCACGGCGACCTGCGCGGTCCTCAGCTGGGCGTCCGTGAATGAGGGGATGACCGACGTGACCCGGTACTTCGAGCCGTTGCTGAAGGAGTTCTTGGTGATGATGCTTCCCGTGTCGGCGTTGTAGCTCGGCGAGTCGAGACCGGAGAGGCTGCTCGGCTGGTACGCAGCCGGCGCCCAGATCGACGACAGGCTGAGGACCTCGAACTCCTGCTCGACCTCCGACGTCTGGACCCCGGGCCCCGGTGTCACGTCCCGGGCGAGCCGGCCACGCGTCTTGGTGTACTTGTCCTCGGAGGACCAGATCGTGCCGTCGAAGGTGTCGAGGGAGGTGAGGCGCCAGTAGGCACGCACCGGTGACTTCACCGTGAACACCTCGATGTTGCCGTGCTCCTGGAGGCGACCGCGGATGTCGACGAGGGGAGAGACGGTGGCCCGGCTCGCCGGCCCGGCCGGACCTTGGCCCTTGTAGCGCACGATGCCGCCGCTGTCCGCACCGGGCAGCGCCGGGCCGACGATGAGGCCGACGACCAGCGCGATGCCTCCGAGGGCGGCGCCGGCCGAGGCCACCGTGCCCGGTCCCGAGGATCGCCGGCCCCCGAACCACGTTCCGAACCGGGTCTGGAGCGAGAGGCTGTGCGCCAGCAGGAAGCCCAGCGCGGCGATGAGGAACAGCGCGGTGGCCCACAGGCGGTACCGGCCGCTGCCGACGCCCGCGGTGAAGATGAAGACGGTGAACGACGGGATCAGCGCCTCGAAGGTGGCGTTGACCCGGAAGGCAGCCCAGTCGGCCATGAAGGCCGTGATGCCGAGCGCCACCATGATGGCCAGCAGGAAGCCGGGCACGGCCGGCGTAGGAGCAGCCACCTGCCGGAAGAGGGCACGAGCGTTGGTGAGGGAGTCGGCCGCGGTGCTCAGCGTGTCGATCGTCGGCAGCCCGTAGAGGGTGGTCTGGGGCAGGAGCGTCCAGATGGTGGCCAGGACGACGCCCAGCAAGGTCACTGCCGCGGCGAGCGCGGTCGGCGCACCTCGACGGCGCAGGAACCACGCCAGACCGTGCCCCACCACGGTGGCGATGATCACCGGGTACACCCATGCGGTGCCCGAGAACAGACGCCCGAACCCGATGGCGACGGAAAGGGTGAGGGCGAGCAGGGTGAGGGTGTCGCCCGCTCCTCCGCCCGGCGCCTGGGAAGCCGGCTCCGGAGGCGTGTCCTTCGGCGGCTCGCGACGTTCGAACACGTCGGCGACCCGCGGAGAAGGGCGAGTGGCGGTGGCGGTCATTGGCGGCTCCCGACCGGTGTGATGGCGCTTCGCCAGGCGGACGGGAAGCCTTGCTCGGCCGTGATCCGGGCCACACCGGTGAAGATGGGCACCGGCCGGTCGGGGAGCCGCTTCACGTACGCGGAGCGCGTGTAGGCGGACCGCTCGACCAGCACCAGGACGATCAAGGAGTATCGGCCCCGCAGCTCGGCCAGCGCGTCGAGGTCGGCGTCGCTCGCTTCGGCCGTGGTGACGATGGCGAGCGACCCGCCGTTGCCGGCCCGGCGCAGCGAGGCGGCCACGCCCGCCAGCCGGTTCACGCGGGTGGTGCCCACGGTGGCCAGGTGCTCGAGGATGGCCTGGTCGTGGGCGTGGCCGGCGGCGTACCCGGAGTCGCTTCCGGCGGTGGTGACCATCCGCAGCAGGGCGCGCTGGCGACGCGTGGCGTCGTGGATGCTGGCTGCAGCCGAGACCGCGATCTCGAGGCTCGCGTCCGTGTGCACCTCGGCCCGCACGTCGAGGAGGATCGTGGAGCGGGTCTGCCAAGGCATCTCGTCCTGGCGGATCATGAGGTCGTCGACGCGGGCGGTGGACGGCCAGTGGACCCGCCGGGTGTCGTCGCCCAGCTCGTAGGGACGCAGGGCGTAGAAGTCCTCCCCCGGGCCGATGAGCGCCGTCGGGTTCTGCGTGCCCGAGTGGGGGTCGTGGCCCTGGGTGGAGGGCAGCGGGTGGACGACGTCGATGTGGGGATAGATGGTCAGCTGGCTGACGCCTGCCACCTGGAACCGGGCGCCGGCCAGGCCGAACGGGTCGGCCACGCCGACGTGCATGGGGCCCACGTCATAGATGCCACGGCGCTCGGTCGGAAGGCGGTACGCCGCGCGCGAGCGGGCGCCGGGGCCCAAGGGCGCGCTGAGGAACCGGGCCCATCGAGCTCCACCGTCGAAGGGATCGCGCACCGTGAGCACGGGCGTGCGCCGGGACGAGCGGTTGTGCAGCTCCAGCTCGACCCGGCTGTTCCCGCCGGCGAAGACGCGAGGAGGGTGCAGCTGGCGGTCGACGGTGACATCGACCCCACGGAAGTAGACGTAGCCCACCGCGGCGGCGCACAGGGCCGCGGCCACGGCGGCCAGCACGAAGAGCTCCGGCAAGCCGAAGAGCCGGCCGGCCACGAGGAAGGCGATGGAGCTGAGGGCGAGCCCCCAGCCCCGGCGAGTCAGCACCCGGGGTCGACCTACCCCTTGTGGATCGGGACGGGCACCGACCCCAGCACGTCCTGCAGCACCTCGGCCTGGGTGACGCCGGCCATCTGGGCCTCGGGACTCAGCATCACGCGGTGCTCGAGCACCGGACCGGTGAGGGCCTTCACGTCATCGGGCAGCACGTAGTCACGCCCGAGGGAGGCAGCGAGCGCGCGGCTGGCTCGCAGCAGCGCGAGCGTGCCGCGGGGCGAGACGCCGAGGGACAGCCGAGCGTGGCTGCGCGTGGCCACCGCGACGTCGACGAGGTAGCCCTTGAGGCTCGGCGCCACGTGGACGCGCTGGGCGATGGCGACCATCGACGTGACGTCGCTCGCAGTGACGACCGGCTTCACGTCGGCCAGCGTCGTGGACGCGGCGTGCGTGTCGAGGATCATGATCTCCGCCGCCTTGTCGGGGTAGCCGACCTGGATGCGCATGAGGAAGCGGTCGAGCTGGCTCTCCGGCAGGGCGTAGGTGCCTTCGTGCTCGATGGGGTTCTGGGTGGCGATCACCATGAAGGGCTTGGCCAGGCTGTAGCTGGTGGCGTCGACGGTGACCTGGCGCTCGCCCATGGCTTCCAGCAGCGCCGACTGCGTCTTCGGGGAGGCCCGGTTGATCTCGTCGCCGAGGCAGATGTTGGCGAAGATGCCGCCCTTCCGGAAGTCGAACGTGCCGGAGCCCCGGTTGTAGACCATCACCCCCGTCACGTCGGAGGGCAGCAGGTCGGGGGTGAACTGGATGCGGCTGAACTCGCCGTCGATCGATGCGGCCAGGGCCTTGGCCAGGCTGGTCTTGCCGACGCCGGGCACGTCCTCGAGCAGCAGGTGGCCTTCCGCGATCAGGCACACCACGGCCAGCCGGATGACGTCCGACTTCCCCTGGATCACCCGCTCGACGTTCTCGACGATCCCCTCGAAGCGGTCTGCGAACGACGAGCTTGTCTGCGCCACCGCTTGCTGTTGGGCCACCACGGCAGAGTACCTGCGAAGCGTTTGCTAGGGCTGGCGGCCAGCATTGCAGTCGCGAGTCACGCAGAGGCGGCCGGCGGCCCTAGGTTGCGGCCGTGCGCACGGCCGTGGCTCTCGACGTCGGGGGGACGAAGATCGCAGCGGCGGTCGTCGACGAGGCGGGCGGGATCCTTCGGCGCACGGCGGAGCTCACTGGCTCCGATCCGTGGACCACCGTGCTATCCGTGATCGCCGCTGTGCGATCCGGTTCCGAGGTGGTGTGCGGGGTGGGTTGCGGCGGACCCATGACGGCCGGCGGTGCGGAGGTCTCGCCCCTCAACATCCCGGCGTGGCGGGGCTTTCCGCTGCGCGAGCGACTTCGCGAGCTGACCGGGTTGTCCACCTTCGTGGACAACGACGCCAAGGCCCTGGCCCTGGGGGAGGGGTGGGTCGGCGGAGCGACTGGCGAGCAGAGCTACCTCGCCATGGTGGTGTCGACGGGCGTCGGCGGTGGCATCGTGCTGAACGGTTCGCTGGTCGACGGGGCGGCCGGCAACGCCGGTCACATCGGCCATGTGATCGTCGAGCCGGAAGGTCGGGCCTGCCCGTGCGGTGCCCGCGGCTGTCTCGAAGCCGAGGCGTCCGGCACGGCCATCCGAGCCATCACCGGCCGGCCGGCCGCTGAGGCCGGGCCTGAGGTCGTGGAGCGCACCGGTCGGCTGGTCGGCCGGGCCGTCGCCTGCGTGGCCAACCTGCTCGACCTGCGCCTCGCGCTCGTGTCCGGATCCGTCGCGCTCGGCTTCGGCGCACCCTTCTTCGCCGCGGCCCAGGCCGAGGTCGACCGCTCGGCCCGACTCGACTTCTCGCGCGGCGCCCGCATCCTCCCCGCCGGCCTCGGCGCGGACGGCCCCGTGCTCGGAGCGGCCGCCGTCGGTTGGAGGGGCCTCAGCCGAACGGAATGAGCGCGTTCGGTTCGGGAGGCACGCGCCGGTACCTTCGGGGCATGGCCGTCGGGTGGGATGCGGTGAGCGCAGTGCTGCGACGACCCGCGCTGTGGCCTACCGCCGTCGTGCAGGTGCTCCGCCTGGCGCCGACGGGGTGGTGGCGGCGGCGTCCGTTCCTGCCCCTGCCCGACTCCGAGTACCTGCGCTTCCGTCTGCAGACGCAGTACGGCGACTCCGACCACGAGCCCGAGCCCGACGATGTGGTGCGCTGGCTCGAATGGAGCAAGAGGTTCGGGAAGGCCGTGGGGTAGCCTTTCCGGGCATGCACGTGCCGGTTCCTCCACCTGGAGCCCACAGCTCCGACCGACCCGGCTCGCCTCGGGCCTGAGGCCTTCACGTGTCCAGAGCGCTCGTTCTCAACGCTTCCTACGAGCCGCTCTCCGTGATATCGACCCGACGTGCGCTGCTCCTCCTGCTCGACGCCAAGGCCGAGCTGGTGACGAGCACCGGACACGAGCTGCACTCCGTGAGCCGCACCTTTCCCGAGCCGTCGGTCGTGCGGCTGGTCAACTTCGTGAAGGTCCCGTACCGGGCCCGCGTGGCGCTCAACCGCCGGGCCGTCTTCCTGCGTGACGGCCACCGCTGCCAGTACTGCGGCGCCACGGCCGAGAACATCGACCACGTGATCCCGCGGAGCCGCGGCGGGGCCCATACCTGGGACAACGTGGTGGCGGCCTGCCGCCCGTGCAATGCCCGCAAGGAGGACCGGTTCCTCCACGAGACCCACATGCGGCTCCGCCGGACGCCGCAGGCGCCGGCGGGGAGGGCCTGGGTGCTCTTCGCCATGGGAGGCGCTCGCCCCGACTGGGACCAGTATCTCGGGGATCCCAGGGCGGCCATCGCGTCGATGTCGGCTTGACGGCCACCGAGGCGCGACCCTGGAGGGTCGACCGGGTTCGTGGCAGCGCGCGAGCGATGCACGAGGCCGCCCTTCCGCCGGAGCCCGAGCGCAGCATCACCCTGATCCAGGTCGAGGCCATGGCGCTCGTGCTCGGCAGCACGCAACCGGCCGACTCCGTCGACGTGGACGCGTGCCGACGCCACGGGATCGAGGTGGTGCGGCGGCGCAGCGGGGGAGGGGCGGTGCTCGTCGGCCCGGGCGAGGTGCTGTGGGTCGACGTGGTGCTCCCGCGGTCGGATGCGCTCTGGACCGACGACGTCAGCCACTCCAGCCGATGGCTCGGCGAGGCGTGGTCGGCGGCACTCGGCGATGTGGGCGTGGCCGGCGGGACCACCCACGCGGGGGCGCTGGTGTGTCGACGTTGGTCGGGCGCGGTCTGCTTCGCCGGCCTGGCACCGGGCGAGGTGACAGTGGGCGCTCGCAAGGCGGTGGGCATCGCCCAGCGTCGCAGCCGCGGCGGCGCAAGGTTCCAGTGCGCGGTACCGCGGGCGTGGCGGCCCACCCTCATGACCGAGCTGCTCGGGCTCGACGACCGCGCCACAGCGGACCTGACGGACATCGTGCACGTCGTGCCCCCTGCCGCAGCTTCCGCACTGTTCGACGCCTTGGTCGCACGCCTGCCGGGCTGAGGACCCCGCACTCGGGACGACCAAGCGCGCGAACCGTGCCAAGGTGTCGGGATGGCAGCCCAGACCACAACGGTGGAGGCGCTCGGTGTGGCCGTGGCCGCCAGAGTTCCGGTGCTGCTGTGGGGCGCCCCCGGCACCGGCAAGACCAGCGCCATCCGGGCCATGGCCGAGGCGGCCGGCATGCCGTGCGAGACGGTGATCGCCGCCATCCGGGAGCCGTCGGACTTCAGCGGCCTGCCCGTGGTCGACCAGGGTGTGGTGCGCTTCGCTCCGCCCCTGTGGGCGCAGCGCCTGGTGGAAGGCGGCACGGGGCTGCTCTTCCTCGACGAGATCTCCACCGCCCCGCCGGCCGTGCAGGCCGCCCTGCTGCGGGTCGTGCTGGAGCGGGTGGTGGGCGACCTGGCCCTGCCGGACGACGTGACCATCGTCGCCGCCGCCAACCCACCCGAGCAGGCCGCCGACGGCTGGGACCTGAGCGCGCCGCTGGCCAACCGGTTCTGCCACCTCGACTGGACGGTGGAGGCGGCCACCTTTGCGCCGGGCATCGTCGGCGGGTTCCCGGCGCCCGTCGTTCCCGTCCTGCCTGCCACCTGGGCCGACCACCTCCCGCTGGCCCGCGGGCTCATCGCCGCCTTCGTGTCGGTGCGGCCGGCACTGGTGCTCGACGTGCCGGCGGACGCCACCCGGGCCGGGCGCGGCTGGCCCAGCCCGCGCACATGGGAGATGGCCGCCCGCCTCTGGGCCGCAGCGTCCGCGGCCGGTGCCAGCCAGGCCAGCCGGGCCGCTCTCGTCACCGGAGCGGTGGGGGAGGCGGCGGGCATCCAGCTGCTCACCTGGGAGACGCAGATGGACCTGCCCGATCCCGAGGCCGTGCTGGCCGACCCGCAGGGGGCGGACCTGCCGGACCGAGGTGATCGCGCCTACGCAGTGCTGTCCGCCGTGGCTGCGGCGGTGGCGGCCAACCCGACGATCGAGCGGTGGAACGCCGGCTGGCAGGTGCTCGCCCGGGCCGGTGAGCGAGCGCCCGACGTCGCGGCCGTGGCCGCCCGCGTGCTCGCGCGGTGCCGCCCCGCCGGCGCTCCGGCGCCGCCGCAGGTGAAGCTGTTCGCCCCGATCCTCAAGGATGCCGGCCTCCTGCCGTGACCGACGGAGCCGAGAGGGCGGGCACGGCCGAGCCGAGGCCGATGGACGCCAGGAAGCTGGCCGCCGCCCGGCTCTGGGCTACTGCGCCCCACCGGTTCCCCTACCTGGCGTCGGCCCTGTTCGCGCTTCCCGTGCAGGAGGTGCCCGGCCTCGGGGGGGTGCAGGTGGACGAGCGCTGGCGGCTCTACGTCGACCCCGACGTCACCCACCGGTGGACCGTGGAGGAGCTCGGCAGCCTCCTCGTCCATCACGTCGGCCACCTCGTGCGCGATCACTCCGGTCGCGCCCACTCGCTGGGCATCACCGGTGCGGCGCAAGCGCGGTGGGCCCGCGCCGCCGACGCCGAGATCAACGACGACCTGGCCGACGCCGGCCTGAAGGTGCCCGGCACCTCGGTGCTGCCGGAGGACCTGGGCTGCGAGCGCAACCGCCTGGCCGAGGAGTACTTCCACGCCGAGTCGAAGATCGAGGCCGAGTCGGAGTCGGAGTCGGAGGCCAAGGGGGAAGGGGAGTCCGAGCCGAAGTCGGAGCCGCCCGCTCCCGAGTGCGGCAGCGGCGCGCACGGCCAACGAGGTCCGCACGAACCTCCCGACGACCCTGAGCGCGATGGGTCGGACGAGGGCGGCCCTCGCCCCCGTCCGCCGGAGGGCGGACTGTCCCAGCACGAGGGTGATCTCGTACGCGCCCAGGTGGCCGGCGCCCTCCGGGAGGCGGCGCGGGCAGGCATCGGCGTCGTGCCGGCCGCCTGGCAGCGGTGGGCGTCTGACCTGCTCGAGCCCCGGGTGGACTGGCGCCGGGCGCTCGGAGCGGAGATCCGCCGCAGCATCCAGTCGGTGACGGGCGCGGTGGACTACTCGTACCGCCGGCCCTCGCGGCGAGCGTCGGTGTCCCGCAACGTGGTGCTGCCCGCGCTGCACCGTCCCGTGCCCGAGGTGGCGGTCGTCTGCGACACCTCGGGGTCGATGGACGACGACGACATGGGCCGGATCCTGGTCGAGGTGGAGGGCATCCTGCAGGGCGCCGGGCTTCGGCGGACGGGGATCACCGTGCTGTCCGTCGATGCCGAGGTGCACGCCGTCTCCCGCATCTCGCGCGCCGCGCAGGCCGCGCTGGTGGGCGGCGGCGGCACCGACATGGCCAAGGGCATCGCCGCGGCTCTCGACCTTCGGCCGCGGGCGTCGATCGTCGTCGTCCTCACCGACGGCCAGACCACGTGGCCGACCGAGGCCCCGCGCAACGTTCGCGTGGTGATCGGCCTCATCGGAGCCGGGCCTCGCGAGGCCAGGGCGGCGCCGGCTTGGGCGCGCGTGGTGCACATCGACGGAGCGTGACCCTGCGGTGGGCGCGCTCGCTGCCGGAGGCGTCGGCCACGATCGCCTGCCAGGGCGAGTGGCACCGAGTGCGTCTGCACCGGGGCAAGCTCCGCCTCGACCACCACGACCTCGCGGGCGAGGCCGCTCTGGCGGCCCTCGGTGGATCCCCGACCCCCTGCTTCGCCGTGCTCCTCGCCTGGCGCGGAGCCACCCCGTCGTCGGTGGCCGGGCTCGGCCCTGACCTCGAACCGGTGCGGGCGCTCGGTCTGATCGCCGCAGCCGAACGAGCGTGGGCCCGTGACTCCGGGCCCGGTCCGGCCCACTACGTGACCTCGACGACGCAGAACCGCGCCGAGGTCGAGCTGCAGCGCTGGCTCGGCTCGACCGGCGAGCCGAGCCGCACGCCGGTGGTGCTGCGGTGCCGGGTGCTCCCGCCCGGCGCCGGACCACCGATGCTCGAGGCGGGCTACGAGAGCGGCAGCCTGGTGGTGGAGTGCTGGGTTCGAACCGACTGGTTGCGGCGGGTCTGGCTGCGCGGCGCCCGTCGATCTGATGACGCGTTCGTGCTCGACGCCGATGCCACGTCGGTGCTCGTCGCCCGGCTGCACGACGGTCGCGTGCAGGTGGACGAGGAGCCGATGGCCGCCTGGTGACTCAGGTGGCCTGCAGCTGGCGGACGATGCCGGCCGTGTCCTGGTACGACGAGCGCTCGACGATCTGTCCGTCGACCACCCGGGACACGTGCACCATGGGGAGCCGAACCGCCTTGCCGGTGGGAGCGAGGCCGGCGAACTCCCCCTGGTGGGTGCCTTCCATGACCTCCTCGGTCACCACCACGTCGCCTTCCACGATCCACCGCACCACTCGGACGGTCAGGTCTGGAAAGGAGCTCAGGCTCGAGAGCATGAGGCGCTGCAGACCATCAAGGTCGAGCACCCGTCCCCGTGCGCTGGTGAGGCGGGCCCCGTCCGCGAACAGCTGCAGGCTCGCGCCGGGATCGTGGGCGTTGATGGTCTCCTGCAGCCGTTCGATCACGGCTCGGGGGTCGGCGTCCATCCGTCGATCCTCGCGCCGTTCGGGCTAGGTGTCAGCCTTCCCGAGCAAGCGGTGGAGGGTGTCGACCTGCTCCTGCTTGCGCATGATGATGTGCTCGATCCGGTGCTCGAGTGCCTCCGAGCGGGGCTCCTGGCCGGTGTCGGGGATGACGGCGTGGATGGCGGCGAGGGCCTCCCGCTCGTGGTCCACGAGCACCTCGAGCGCCTTGGCGGCATCGGCGATGTGATCGAACGCCGGCGTCTCCGTGCTCGGCGTCCCGCCCAGGGCGACGATCTTCTCCACCAGGCGGCGGCTGTCGGCCAGCTCCTCGGCGGCCCACGACCACAGGACGTCGCCGACCGCGTGCCACTCGATGCCGGTGAGGCTGCCGGCGATCGTGGTCATCTCCAGTGCGGAGCGGTGCTGCAGGCCCAGCGCGGTGTTGAGCTTCTCGAGGGCGGACTCGACTTGCATGGGATCTTGATCGGGCATGGCGCTCCTGCTACCCCGGAGAACGTCGTTCGTCGATCCACTTCTTCCTGTCGATCGAAGAGATGGTGCGTCGGGGGCGCTCGGGGCCGCTACCTGGCTGGGCGGTAGGTTGCACGCGTGCTCGCCGACCGGCTGGACCCCGACGTAGCGGAGGCCTTCGAGGAGGCCAGCGCCGCCATGTCCGAGGCTGCGGCCGGCGCCGTCGACGACCTACTGCTGCTCGAGCGGCTGCTCGAGGTCGCCGACGACGACCTGCTCCGTGTGCTGGGCTCGCACTCGCGCCGGCTGCTCGCCGAGGTCACGGCCGAGCGGTCACGCCGGGACGAGCAGGGGCACTCCGGCCGGCTGCTGCCGTCGGGCGAGCACCTGCTGGCGGTGGCCGCGAGCGAGGCCTACGAGCTGGCCGGCCCGGCCGCTCCGATCGGGTCCCTCCACGTCGTGCTCGCCCTGTTCGCCTTCGGGGGGTGCGACACCGAAGCAGTGCTCGAGCGGTGCGGCATCGACTGGCGGCCGCTGCGCTCCATCGCCCGCCGGCTGCTGGGCCGCGGCTACGGCTGGTAGGTCGCCCGGGGCCGGGTAAGACGGCCCACATGCCTGGACGATCCGTTCTCGTCGGTGCCGCGTCGGGACTCGCCGGTGTCGCCGCCATGACGCTGTTCGAGAAGGTGGAACAAGGGTTCACCCACCGGCCGAACTCGTACGTGCCCGGCCGCACGCTGCTCACCCTGCTGGGCCGACGGCCCGCGTCGCACGATCAGCCTCTGGTGGCGAACCACGCCATGCACTGGGGCACCGGCGCGGTGCTGGGCGCGCTCCGGGGCCTCTGGGCCGCATCCGGCCTGCGCGGTCCAGGAGCCTCGTTGGCCCACACGGTGGTGCGGCTCTCCACCGACCAGACACTGGAGAACGCCACGGGGATGGGGGCGCCGCCCTCGACCTGGCCGCGGAGCGAGCGCATCGTCGACGTGGCGGCCAAGGCCGTCTACTGCTTCGTCACCGGTGCCGTGGCCGAGCGGCTCATCGCACCGGTGACCACGGCGAAGGGCCGCACCAGCCACTGACGGCCACGGGCTTCGGGCGCCTCTGAGGGCCGTCCGCCCGGCTCAGGCCAGCGAGTCGAAGACCACTTGCAGGTCGTCGGCGGTCGTGCGGGGGTTCACCACGCAGCAGCGCAGGATCGGCTCGCTCGCATGGGCCGACGGCACGACGAAGGCCGTGCCGCGACGGAGGAGCTCGTCCGACCATGTGCGGTACGCCGCAGCGGACCAGCCGACGCGGCGAAAGGCCAGCACCGACAGCTCGGGCTCGCACACGAGCTCCAGGTGGTCGGCGCCCCGCACCAGCTCGGCTCCCTCGGCGACCGTGCGCAGGCAGGTCTCGACCGCCTCTGAGTAGGCCGCGGTGCCGTGGGCCGCGAGCGAGAACCAGAACGGCAACCCCCGGGCACGCCGGGTGAGGTGGATGGCGAAGTCCGACGGGTTCCAGTCCGCACCCTCGGTGAGCACGTCGAGATAGGAGGCGTGCTGGGAGTGGGCGGAGCGGCCTCGTTCGGGGTCTCGGTAGAGCAGGGCGCAGGAGTCGAACGGTGCGAAGAGCCACTTGTGCGGGTCGACGATGAACGAGTCCGCTTGCTCGATGCCGTCGAAGCGTCGGCGCACCGACGGCGCCGCCAGCGCCGCCCCGCCGTAGGCACCGTCCACGTGGAGCCACACGGCGAAGCGCTGGCACACCTCGGCGACCGACCTCAGCTCGTCGATCAACCCGAGGTTCGTCGTGCCGGCCGTGGCCACCACCGCGAAGACGCGCTCACCTTCCTCCGCGAGGACGCGCTCGAGGCCGGCGCCGGTCAGCCGGTCACCGGGGGCGACGAGCAGGTCGACGTCCATGACCTCGGCCGCCGTGGCCAGCGACGAGTGGGACGCGCCACCAACCACCAGCGCCCGCCGGCGCCCGGAAGGTGGAGCGCCGGCCGAGGCTCGCGCCGCCACGAGGGCGGACAGGTTCCCGATGGTGCCGCCGGCGACGAAGCAACCGCCCGCTTCCGGCGGGAGCCCGGCCAGGTCGGCCAGCCAGCGCAGGGCCTGGTTCTCGGCCCACACCGCCCCGGAGCCCTCCTGCCAGGAGCCCCCGTAGATGGAGCACGCGCTGACCGCCAGGTCGGCCAGGATCGAGACCTCGGTCGGTGCCGCCGGAACGAACGCCAGGTAGTGCTGCGAGTCGGTGGACAGGCATGCCGGCTCGAGCACGTCGGTGAAGAGGCGCAGCGCCTCCCGGGCCCCGAGACCGGCCTGCGTGACGGTGGCTCCTGCCGCCGCATCCAGCTCGGCGGGAGAAAGCGGGTGGCCGAGCTCGATGTGGCCGAGATCCTCGCTGGCTCGTCGCAGGGCGAAGGCGAACACCTCGGCCGCGAATCGGTCCACCTCCGGGCTGAAGTGGTGCATGCCGTCCTCGCTCATCCGGTGATGGCCGAGAAGCGCTCCTGCAGGCGGTCTTCAGCGTCCGAGTCGAGACCGGCCCAGAAGTACAGGCGTCGGCGGGTGGCGTCGTCGGGGAAGAGGATCGGGTTGTTCGCCAGTGCCGCCGCCTCTCCGCCGGCCCGAGCCAGCTCTTCGCGCACACCGAGGACGGGGCTGATGTACTGCACCGCCGCAGTGATGCGGGCTGCGTTCGCCGGCTCGTACACGAAGTTCATCCAGTCGGCCGCCGCCTCCGCGTTCGCCGCGCCCTTCGGGATGATCATGCTGTCGAACCAGCGGATGCCACCCTCCACCGGGATGACGAAGCGGATGTCCGGCCGCTCGGCCTGGAGCTGCACGATGTCGCCCGACCAGGCCAGGCAGGCGGCGAACTCGCCGGTCTTGAGCGCGTCCACGAACTCGTTGCCCGTGAACCGGGCGACCTGGCCGTCGCGCCGCAGGGTCTCCAGCCGGTCGAGCGCGGCATCGGCCGCGGCTTCGGTCGCGCGCGACGGGTCGGCTCCCTGCGTCAGCATCAGGAGCCCGAGCGTCTCGCGCATCTCCGCGACCATCCCCACCCGGCCCCGCAGCGCCGGCTGCAACAGGTCGGCCACCGCGTTGATCGGCCCACCGGTCAGTGCCGGGTTGTAGGCGATGCCCGTGATCCCGATCTGCCACGGCATGTGGAACCGCGCCCCGCGGTCCCACGGCATGCCGAGGAAGGCGGGGTCGACGTTGACGTGGTTGGGCACGCGCTCGATGGGGATCGGTTCGAGCCAGCCCCTGTCGAGCAGGCGGGCGACGGCCCAGTAGGTGGGGACGACCAGGTCGAACTCCGTCGGCTGGCCGGATCCGAGCGTCGGCTCGAACACGTCCGCGAAGGCCTGCTCGTTGCCCTCGTACTCCTCGGTGTAGGTGACGGGGACGTTGGTGGCGTCGGTGAACCGCTGGACCGTGCCTGGGCTGCCGTCGTCACCGTCGGCATCGATGTAGTCCGGCCAGTTGAGGACGCGAAGCGCGTCGGGCGCGGCCGGGTCACGGTTCGAGAAGCACGCCGGCAGCAGGAGGGCGCCCGCCGCGCCGGCCGACGTGGCGAGGAACCGGCGCCGCGTCCAGAGTTGTCGGGGTGATCCGCCGGGGTGCGTCATCGGTACTCGTTGATCCGCGTCTGGTAGCCGAACAGCACCCCGAGGGCCGCCAGCAACGGCAGGGCCAGGGTGATGGCGGTGAGGCCGCGCAGGGCGCCGGCGCTGCCGTCGAGCGCATCCAGGAACTGCGTGCGGTTGTCTCCGAGGACGGACTCGAGGGTGAAGTTGAACCCGTTGAAGGTCGAGCTGGCCGGGCCGACCGCGAGGGTGCGGGCCTGTTCGGGGGAGGCCGCGGATCGCAGGGAGGCCACGGTGTCGCGGTAGCGCTGCCACCGCACCAGCAGCTCGGCCGCGGCGGCCCGCTCGCGGGCTGTGTCCGCCCCTCGCACCACCTGGTCGAACAGCCCGGTGCCGGCGGGGTCGTCTCCGGCGCGCACTGACGCGACCATGGCGGGCGTCACCGGGCCGGCGATGAGCAGCGACGCGGCTGAGTCGGCCCGCGCCTGTCGCGAACGGTCGTTGCCGATGAGCGCCACCGTCTCGTCCGCACGGGCCTTGTACGCGGTGGAGGCCACCTGGGCGGTCAGGGCGATCGACTCGTAGCCGTCCCGCCGGCCCCGCTCGAAGCGGGCTTCGGACCGGGACATCACGGTGGCCGTCCAGGCCACGGCGACCAGGAGCAACACGGTGGCGAGCGCCAGGCCGGGGTTGATGATGCGGCGCGTCCGACGTAGCAGCGAGACCTGGGCCACCAAGAGCAGCAAGAGCACTGCGATCCCGGCGGCGCGAGCGAGCGCCACGCCTCCGGCCCGCGTCGCCTCGTCCCGCTCGAGCCGGGCCTCCGACGCGGCGATCAGGGTCGATGCCTTGGTGGTGACCTCGGTCGCCAGGAGGTCGACGGCCTCCAGCAGGTAGGTCGCGGCACCGGCCACCCCCGCACGGTTGGAGGCGCGACCCGCTTCCACCAGGCCGGCGTAGCGGCTCATGAGCACCGACAGCTCCTGCAGCGAGCGGTGCGCTCCTGGGTCGGCGCCGATCCGGGCCGACACCTCTTCGGTGTACTGGAAGGCGCGGGCCAGGGCCTGCTCGTAGAGCCGCCGCTGCTCGGGATCTTCCTGGGCACCGGACAGGAACGCTGCGGTCGCGGCGGCGTCGGCCTCGGCCAGGCTGGCCGTCACGAGCTGGGTGGCCACGAGGGCAGGGCCGGTGTTCTCCCGGATCCGGCCGGTCGCACCGGAGACGTTGGAAGCCACCAGGGCCCCGAGCACCGACAACGCCACCAGCAACGCCGTGAGGACGAGGGACCAGAGCCGGAAGCGCCCCGGCGTGGTGGCGCGCGCCTGCCGGATCCAGCTGCTGGCGCGCTTCACGCAGTGGTCCCGGCGGCAGCCGACCGCACCGTGAGGCGGGTCCACGCGCCGACGTGCACGTAGCCCCCGTCCGCGAGCGGGACCGGCTGCGAGGGCGGGATGGCGTCGGCCGCCCCGTTCACCCGGGTGCCGTTGGTGGAGCCCTCGTCGACGACCTCGAAGGCCGATGCGGTGCGACGCAGGCGTGCGTGGCGACGCGAGACGCCGGGGTCGTCGGTGGCGCCGGTGAGGTCGATCTCCGGGTACACGCCGCTGTTGCTCCGGCGCCCGACGAGCGCCTCGTCGCCCTGCACCGAGATGTCCCGGGGACCGCGGTCGGCGGGCAGGGCGATGGCGGAATCGGGCGTCTCGGTGGCGTTGGTGTCGAAGAACGCCTTGTCCACCTCGATGGTCACGATCCATGGCGCGCCCGACGAGGCCTGCGGCGTCGCCGTCGCGGCGGAAGCCGAAGGAGAAGCAGGCGAGGGAGGCGGAGGCGCCGCCGGCAGCTGGCCCGTGGTGAAGTCCAGCCCGCACACCTCGCAGAAGACGTCGGCCGGCTCATGGGCGGTGCCGCAGTTGGCGCAGGCCAGGGAGGGCGTGGCCGACGCGGCCGGCGTGGTGGTGGCGGCCGCGATGGCCAACCCGCACACGTCGCAGTAGTCGTCGGTGCCGGACTGGTGGCCGGCGGGGCAGGTGGTCATGCCCCCGCGCCGGGAGCGGGCGGAGCCGGGTTCGCAGCCTTGGTGACGCGCACCGTGCGGGTGGACCGGGTGTCGAGGGCCATCTCGTCGAGTGCCTCCACGTCGCGCTTCAACCTCACCGTGCCGGTGGCCGGGTCCTCCACGTCGACCACCTTCTGCAGCAGGCGGACGGTGCCGTCGTTGCCGGAGGCGTTCGCCAGCTGCACCGCCCGCCCAAGCTTGATCGTGGCCGTGCGATCGTCACCCGACGTCCGGGCGTCCAACCCCTCACGGATGGCAGCGGCCAGCTCGGCCTGTCCCGTGTAGTGCGCCACGGCTGGGTCGATGCGGGCGGATTGCGCCTCGTCGTTGGTCCAGATGGCCCGCACCAGCGCCTGCGAGACCGCCAAGTCGCCGACCATGAGGCTGACCCGCGCCGCGAGCCGCTCTTCGCCGACCGCTCCGGGGGCCACCTTCACGCACACGTGGTAGTCCCGGCTCTCGTCGCCCGCCCAAGCGCCGGTGGGGAAGTCACCGATGAGCGGGCTGACCGCCGTAGCTCGATCAGTGAGGTCCTCGATGGTCGGCGCCACCTGGCGCACGAACTGCACGGTGGCCCCCTGAGGCGCCCACAGGCGCAACCGGACGTCGGCGACGGTCTTGCCCATGGCCCGCTCGAGGAAGGCGTGGAAGTCCTCGTCCATCTCGTCCGGGCTCTTGATGATGTCCACCTCGCCCAGCAGGGCGGAGGTGATCTGGCGCAGCTCGGCCACCCGCCAGTCCGCGCCCACGCCGCGTGCGTCGCACTGGAACACGCCGCTGCACCGGGCGAGGGCCGCGGCCAGGGTCTCCGGTGACTCGTGCTGGTTCTGCCCGTCGGTGAGGAGGTACGCCAGCTTGATGGCGTTGGGGCGGCTGGCGAAGAACACCAGGGCCAGGTCGAGCCAGGTCGAGATGGCCGTGCCGCCCTGCGCCACCAGGAACCGGGCCACCGAGGTTGCCTCGCTGCGCGTTCGATCGCTCGCCTCCACCAGCTGCGGCACCCCGCCCGGCGGCACCGGGGGGTAGGCAGGAGTGGCCAGGTCGGAGCCGGCGATGACCGCGAACCACGTGCCGTCGGGGAGCTCGGAGATGGCGACCGCCAGTGCCTCTCGTGCCGCCCGGATCTTGCTCGACGGCTGGTTCATCGACCCGCTGGAGTCCACGATCAGCACGACCGCCCGCTCGGTGCCGGAGGCCGAGGCGGGCGCCACGCCGCCTTCGGACGTCACCGTGACGACGGCATGCACCTCAGTCGCGCCTTCCGGGAGGTACTCGTTCTGGTACGCGCTGGCGGAGAAGGTCATGCGGGTGCGGATCCTTTCGGCAGGGGAAGGTCGACGATGACGGCCGTGATGTTGTCGGCGCCCCCGGCGGCGTTCGCGAAGTCGATCAGCCTCCGGGCCGAGGGTAGGGCAGCCAGGTCGTCGCCGGCCTGCATGGCGCGCGCCACGTCGGCCGGCTCGTGCGCGTAGTTCCAGAGGCCGTCCGACACGAGGAGCAGGCGCCCGGGGCCCGGCGGCACGAACTCGACGAGGGCGGGTACCCAGGCGGGGTCGGCGTCGCGCCCGAGCCAGGCGGTGATGGCATGGGCGCGCGGATCGGCGTAGGCCTCGGCCGACGACATCAACCCTTCCTGCACCTGGGCCGTGGCCCAGGAGTCGTCCACCGTCAGCTGCCGGGCGACGGTGTCGTCGACCCAGTAGGCGCGGCAGTCCCCGAGGGCGGCAAGGGAGATCGCCGCATCGGTCACCACGGCGGCGAGATAGGTGCAAGAGGGCGGTCCGAGATCGGGGTGCGGCACGAAGTCCACTGCGATCACGGCGGCTCGCGCCGCGTCGTAGGCGTGCCCGTGGTCGGGCGCGGCCGGGCCGGCGGCCAGCAGCACGGCGGCGGCGGCATCGGCTGCGCCCTGCGAGGCGTCGTCCGGCCGCACGGTGGTGGAAACGCCGTCACACACCACGGCGACGACGAAGCCATCCCCTGCGAGCGCGGCCATGGCGTCTTCGTTCCGGTGGTGCCGGCGCCCCTTGTTCGTGACGCCGGCCACGCCGACCTCGAGCAGCTCCAGCTCGAGGTGATCGCGCCGCGCCGGCTGCTTCAGCCCGCAGCTGGAGCACCACCCGTCGACGAACGACCCCACCGCACCGCACGAACGGCAGGCGGTCGCCCCTCCGGCCGGGGCAGCCGTGGCCGTGGGCGCCGGTGCGGCCCCCAGCCGATGGCCGCAGGCCTCGCAGAACCGGTCGCCGGGGGCGACCGAGGCCGAACAGGCGTCGCAGGTTGCGGCGGACGCCGTGGTCGCGGTCACAGGAGCGACACGGCCCGGGCGCGGTTGGCGGCGTCCACGAGACGCACGCGCTCGCCGGGATCAGGCGTCAGGTCGGCCATCCAGCGATAGGCCTGCTCGAGCCCGGATCGCAGGGACCGCTCCTCGAAGGGCCGGCCGCGGAGCTTGGTCGCGGGAGGCGCCGGGGTCTTCCCGACCGACTTCACCGCCGCCTCGAACAGCTCGACATCGAGGGTGGCCTTCTGTCGTGGCGGCACGTCGATGGTCTCGATCAACGTGGCTGCCTCGTCGAAGCGCCCGGCGCCGATCAGTGTGCGCGCCGCCGCTTCCTCGGCCGCCGTGTGCGCACGGTGCGTGCGCGGCACGCGCTCGTAGGCGGCCAGGGCCCGGGGGACGTCGCCCGCGGCCAGATGGGCTCGGGCCAGGCCCATGACCGCGCCCACGTACGTCGGGTCGACGGTGGTGACGACGTCGTAGAGGGCGGCCGCCGTCGAGTGCTGGCCCGCGCGCTCCGCGACCAGTGCCGCAGCCAGCTTGGGCGGGAGCTCACCGGGAACCTCTGTGCGGCAGCGGTCGAAGGCGGCGGCCGCGGCAGCCAGGTCGCCTGCCGCAAGTGCCGCCTCGCCACGGAGCCAGACGGCTCGCCATTCCCACGGATCTTCGGTCTCGATCGCGGTGAGCTCAGTGGCTGCGGGCTCGGCCTGACCGAGGTCGAGCAGCACCTGGGCCCGCCGGAGGCGCACCTCGACGCTGGCCTCCACCTGTCCGCCGGCCACCGCCTCGTCGAGGGCGGCCAGCGCTTCTGCGGGGTCCGCCGGCAGGCCGCTCAGCACGCCGGCCGCCGGTGAGGAGGGATCGATGGAGAGCGGCGGGAGCGAGTCGTCCGCTGGCGTGCCGGCGAAGACCGTGCTGGCTGCTGGGTGCGGACGGCCGGTGGCCACGGCCACGACCTCGCGGAGCACGCCGATCAGCTGGTCGGCCAGCTCGGGGACGGACTGGAAGCGATCGTCGGGGTGGGGCGCCGTCGCCTTGAGGAGGAGGCGGTAGAACGAGTCCTGCTGCACCAGCACGGGGTGGTCAGCGGGCTCTGGCAGCTGGTGCTGGAAGGTCGACTGGTACCCGCGGAAGTCGAGGGTGAGCACGGCCAGCGTGCGGCCGATGGTGTAGACGTCCGATGCGAACGACGGCCCGAGCTCGGGCACCTCGGGCGCCTGGAAGCCGACCGTTCCGTAGATGTCGCCGGCGGGGTCGTCGACCCGGCGGACGCCGCCGAGATCGATCAGCTTCATCTGGTCACCGGTCTGGATCATGTTGTCCGGCTTGAAGTCGCAGTAGACGAGCCCGCGACCGTGCAGGTACGTGAAGGCGGGCAGCACGGCGAGGACGAAGGCGATGGCCTGGTCGACCGGCAGGGGGTCGGGCTGGTCGCCGTTGGCTGTCCGGCGCTGCTTCAGCACCTGCTTCAACGACGGCCCGCCGACGTACTCCATGACGATGTAGCCCGCCCGTTGGTGCGTGACGAAGTTGTAGATCTTGACGATGTTGGCGTGCTCGACCTGGGCCAGGAAGCGCTGCTCCACCACAGCTGCCGCCACCGCCGCCTCGTCCCCGCTGTTCAGCAGCCCCTTGAGGACGACCCACCGGTCGCTGACGGCACGGTCCTGCGCGAGGTAGATCCACCCGAGGCCGCCGTGGGCGAGCGCGCCGACGACTTGGTACTGGCCGCCGACCAGCTCACCTTGGCGCAGCTTGGGGACGAAGTCGTAGGCGGTTCGGCAGCGGCCACAGAACCCTTGCTGGCGGCCGGGCTTACCGCTCTTGGACCGACCGACGGGTGCCCCGCAGCCCGAGCAGAACCGCTTCTCCTCGGCCACCTCGGGCACGGCCATGATCACCGTGGAGGGGTCGGTGGCCGGCGCGGGCGCCACGTCGATCAGGCCGGCACCGATGCTCGACCGGCGGCTGGAGGCGGACGTGCGCCCGGTGCTCGTGCGGCGGGAACCGCCGGCGCGGGCCGAGCCGGTGACGAGCGAGCGACCGGTGAGGGACGACTCGGTGGTACGGACGGCGGGACCCGGCGCGGCGGGCGCGGCGGGCGCCGCCGCACGAGGCGGAGCAACCGGCGCCGCGGCTGCGATCGGTGCAGGCGCCGGCCGGGTGCCTCCTTTGACGCCGCAGGTGTCGCAGTACCCGTCAGCGAGGATCGAGCCGCTGCAACCCGGTGCCGTGCACGCAGTCATGACGCGTCCGGTTGGGCCGCCCGGCTGGACCGGGTCAGGCTCGAGATGGCCTCTCCGTAAGCCCGGAGGGCCACCTCACCGGCCTGGAGGTCGCACGGCCGAGCCAGCAGCGCAGCCCGGGCGGCCCGGTGGAGCCCCATCACGTCCGGGTGCTCGGCCAGCCGGGCCGCGCCCGCCTTGGCCTCGTACGCGCCGAGCAGGCCGCGCAGCGACTCCCGCCGCTCCACCGGCGCACGGTTGGCCTCGAGCACCGCGCGGGCGTTGCGCAGATGTCCATCGGCCACCAGGCGCCAACGCTCCAGACCGGTTGACGCGGCCAGCCAGTCGCCTGCTGCCGCCTGGGTCGCCAGGCGCTCGAGCCACGGGCCGAGGGAGCGCTCGTCGCCGTCGACCGAAGCCGGGTCGAGCGGCTCCAGCAACCCGGACGGGTCGGTGATGCGGCTGCGGGTGTGCTCGGCGGCCTCCGCTCCTTCGGGTATGAGCCGGCGAAGCTCCGAGACGATCTCCCTTGCGGCCTGCAGCCCGTCGTCCAGGCCGTCGCGAGCCCAGACGAGCTCTCGAATCCGGGTCGCCGCCTTCTCGATGGTGGCCGATGCGGTCGTGGCGTCGGCGGTGAGCGGGTCGGCAGCAACAGCCGAGCTGAAGGCGTCGAGGGCGCGCCGAGCCGCCACGACGGCGCCGTCGTGGGGGACGCCGAGCGAGACGGCCTGCGCCTCGAGCCCGGCCACCGTGACGGTCGCCTCGTCTAGCTCCGGCAGCACCTGGTGCCAAGCCGCCACGAACCGCTCGCCCACGGCGGTCACCTCGGCCAGGTCGACCTCCACCTGGTACAGCGTCTGGAGCACCGACGCGGGCACCGGCCCGGTGTCGGCCACGTCGGCGGCGGCGGCCTGCAGGTCGGGATAGCGCTGCCAGAGCGAGTCGATCAGCGGTGTGACCTCGGCGGCGGCCTTTGCGGACGCGCCACGGAGGCTCCCATCGCGCAGCAGGGCGAGCTGCGGATCGGTGTCGAGGGCGTAGAGCTGGCCGGCCACCCGCTCGACTGCCGCCCGCAGCGTCTCGACTTCCGGCGTGGGCACGTGTCCATCTTGGCGGAATTGCTCGCCCGCCGATGCCCAGGCCAGCGCCTCATGCCGACGGGTACCATGGCCCCGTGACCGCCGGAGCGATGTCGACCGCCGGTGCGGTACGGCACGTCGCCTCCTTCTACCCGACCGACGTGAAGCTCGTGGTCGACCTGGCCCGCTTCGTCGGTGAGGGCCTGCGTCGCGGCGAGCCGGCGGTGCTGATCGCGACGCCGCGCCACCTCGACGGCCTCATCCATGCCCTCGATGCCGACGGCCTTCCCGTGGCTGCGCTGCTCCGCGACCGGATGATCACGACGCTCGACGCGGCCGACACCTTGTCCGAGCTGCTGGTCGGCGGCGTGCCCGACCACGAGCGGTTCCACTCGGTGATCGCCCCCGTGCTGGCCGCTGCAGCCGGGCGGGGGCCGCGCGTCCGGGCCTTCGGTGAGATGGTGGACCTGCTCTGGCAGGCGGGCGACATCAGCGGCACCCTGGCCCTGGAAGGCCTGTGGAACGAGGCGCTGAGCGACGACCGGCTGGTGCTGTGGTGTGCCTACCGGGCGTCGTCGCTCGCGGAGTCCGAGCTGGCCGACGTGGCCTCGGTCTGCGCGCACCACAGCGATGTGGTGGCGCCGCCCGCCCTCACCCAGACCAGCACGCAGGCCGGTGCGGCCGAGCAGACGGAGCGCGCGCAGCTGTTCCTGCCCACTCCCGTCGCGCCTCGGGCGGTGCGCAGCTTCGTGAAGGACACCCTCACCAGCTGGGGTCTCGGTGGTCTGGTCCACGACGCGACCCTCGTGGCCTCCGAGCTCGCCAGCAACGCGCTGCTGCACGCGTCGTCGCCGTTTCGGGTCTTCGTGCGGCGGTCGAAGGAGGGCGACGTGACCGTCGCCTTCCACGACACCAGTGGCAACGTTCCGCGGCGGCGGCCCCACCACGAGGCCGCGCTCAACGGACGCGGCGTCGCCATCGTCGACACCCTCGCCTGCCACTGGGGCACCGACCTCCGCCCCGACGGCGGCAAGGTGGTGTGGGCCACGCTGGCCGCGCCTACCAGCGCGGCAGAGGTGAGCGCCGAACCCAGCTGATCGCTCAGAGAGGGCGGCGGACCCGCGCCGTCGACTGGGCCGGGTCGGTCGGGTGGAGGTCGAGGGCCACGCCGTCGGGCGTGGGATCTCCCGAGTCGTCCATCTCCCGCACGATCTCCGGCTTCTTCCGGTCGGTGAGCGCTTCTTCGAGCCCGAGCATCGCCCCGGCCAGCAAGGCGCCTGTGACGCTGCGCTTCCTCCAACCCTGCACCTTGGCGATGACGGGAGCGGGGACGTCGTTCGGCGGCTCGTCCTCCACGGGACGAGCGTAGAGGCGATGGTTCGACCACGTGCACGAGGATCGCGGCCATCGGCGGGCGCTACGCCGACGGAGGCATCACCGGCCGACCGTCGATCGCCGCGGCCATGACGTCGGGGAACTGGTCCGGTGTGCAGGCGAAGACGGGGATGCCGACCTCGGCCAGGGCGGCCGAGCTGTCGTGGTCGAAGCTCGGTGCTCCGTCATCCGACAGGGCGAGCAGCACGATCACCCGCACACCTGCGAGGTGGAGCCCGGCGAGACGGCGGAGCATCTCCTCGGTGTCACCACCCTCGTGGAGGTCGGTGATGAGGAGCAGGATCGTGTCCCGCGGTGTCCTCACGTGCTGCTCGCAGTACGCCACCGCGCGGTTGATGTCGGTGCCCCCGCCCAGCTGCACGCCGAACAGCACCTCGACAGGATCCGCCAGGTCGTCGGTGAGATCGACCACCTCGGTGTCGAACACGACGAGTCGGGTGCGCAGCGCGCGGACCGACGCGAGCACCGATCCGAACACGGAGGCGTACACGACCGACGACGCCATCGAACCGCTCTGGTCGATGGCGAGGATGAGGTCGCGCTGCACCTGCGACGTCTTGCGTCCGTAGCCGACGAGCACCTCGGGGATGACGGTCCGGTACTCGGGCTGGTACCGCCGCAGGTTGGCGGCGATGGTGCGGTTCCAGTCGATGTCGTGCAATCGGGGACGGCGCTGGCGGGCCGAGCGATGCAGTGCGCCAGTGACGGCGGAGGCGGTCTTCGTCGCCAGCCGGCGTTCGAGATCGTCCGTGACCTTGCGGATGACGGCCCGTTCCGCATCCCGGGAGGCGGTTGGGATGGAGGACCTCAGCGCCAGAAGCGTGCCGAGCAGGTGGACGTCGGGCTGGATGGCGTCGAGCATCTCCGGCTCGAGCAACAGCCGGTGGAGGCCGAGCCGCTCGATGGCGTCGCGCTGCATCACCTGCACCACCGACGTCGGGAAGTAGGTGCGGATGTCGCCCAGCCACCGGGCCACCCGGGGTGAGGAGGCACCAAGGCCGCCGTTCCGGGATGCGGAGGATCCGCCCGCGCGGTACAGCGCCTCCAGGGTCGCGTCCCGCCTGGCGTCGAGGCCCTCCAGGTCCGTCCCCGTGCCGTCGGCGTCGCCACCGCCGAGCACCAGCCTCCACCGCCGCAGCTCTTCGGTCATCCCTTTGCACCCAGGAGCCGGCGCAGGTGCGGCACGACGAGCGCGGCGCGCTCCGGGTCGATCGCCGGGCCCTCGTCGTCGCGGTCTGCACCACCGCCTCCGTCCGCCTTCCGAGCCGTGAGGCGGCGGACGTGGTCGCCGACCATGCGTCGCTCGGCCGGCTCCCACCGGGCGAAGGAGCGCCGCAGGATCGGCAGCACGTCGTCGAAGACGTCCCCGGCCACCTCCTGCAGCCAACCGTCGATGGCCTCGAGGAGCGGGCGGTCGTGGAGCAGCAGCAGGGCGTCACCGAGCAGGAACGACTCCAGCCACGCTGCGCCCGCCAGGTGGTCCGCGGCGCGCGAGAGAGCCAGGGACAGCCGCCGGCGGGCCTCTTCGCCACTGATGCGACCGGCGTCGAGCAGGAGCCGCACCGCTCGACCGGCGACGGCGCCGTGGACGCCGGTCTGGTCGGCGACGGTGACGAGCGCCCGCTCCCAGACGTCGCGCAGGTCACGTCGGTCCAGCGTGGCCAGCCCACGGTGCACGCCTTCCACCAAGGCTTGGACATCTGCGGCCGGCTCGTCGTCGAGGGAGGCAACCGCGCTGGGGAGACCGATGGCGATGCGGCGCACCATCGCATCGAGCAGACCGTCGAGATCGGGGAGGGCACGACCGCCGGAGCGGACATCCCCGTAGCGGGCGACCCGCGTCAGCGGCTCGACCGCCCGCATCAGCTCGACCACGTCGCGCTGCTGGGCGGCTCGGTCGCGCAGCGCCGCCACCACGTGAGCCAGCGCGTCGGGCAGGTCGGCCAGCAAGGACTGCTCGACGAGGACGGTCAGCGAGCCGAGGTCGGCTGCGGTCGCGTCCGCCTCCACCTTGGCCGTGGTCGCGGCCCCGGTGGTCGTGCCCCATGCGCCGGCCTCGATGATGGCGACGGAGAGCTCGGGCGCCCACTCCAGCACCCATGCCTCCTTGAAGGTGCCGAGGGTGCGGCCGACGTCGGCCCACTGGCCCCAGGGGACGCCGAGGAGCCGCAGGCGGTGCAGCAACCGGCTGCGGTCGAGGCCCGACGCCGTCCGCAGGTCGAGCTCGACCGTCTTGGCCACCGCGGCGCGGGTCAGCCTCAGGCGGCGCGCCGTCGCGGCCACGTCCCGTTCGAGCGGCACCATCGGGGTCGACGGTGGGACCGAGCCGAGGTCGTCGCCGACCAGCAGATCGCGACGGATGAGGTGCAGCGGAACGTCGGAGCCGCCGCACAGGGCGGCGCGGCTGGCCTCCATCACCTCGTCGAGCCCGGCCGCCGGCCGGCTCCGCAGGGTCGCCAGCGTCTCGGCCAGGCGGACGGCGTCGATGGCCGCCGCCGTCGAGACCTCCATCCCCTCGGCGCGCAAGAGGCGGACTGCTCGGGTCATCCAGCGCGTGACCACGTCGTCGGGCGAGCGGAAGAGGTGGGCGTACCAACCGGGGGAGTCGATGCCGGCTCCGTAGCCGGAGGCGCGGGACAGCCGCTGGGACGTCCACGGCACCCACGTCGCCGCCACCTTCATCTTCGGCAGGCCTCGAAGCAGGGCCGAGTCGGCCGCGGCGGATGGGAAGGCCTCCTCGACCAGGGCCGGCGCGTGCCAGGCACCGCACACCACGGCGATGCCGCCGTCGTGCTGCTTGCGCACGGTGCGGATGACCCGGCGCATCGCCGCTTCCCGAAGCTCGTTCCGGTCGGCATGCGGTCCGGTGGAGCGTGTCGAGCTCCGCACCTCCCGCATGGCGTTGAGGATGACGTCGAAGACCTCGAGCCCGTTGTGCCGGTGCTCGATCATGTCCTCCCACCACGTCTCGGCATCTCCGTAGCCGGCGGCGGCGGCGAGCGCGGCCAGCGGGTCGACCCGAACGTCGTCGCTGTCCCGGGAGGCGACCGGCTCGGGCCCGATGCCGAACACGTGGGTGACGGGCAGGTCGATCAGCTGCACCCGCCGGCCGCGGGCCAGCGCCCACCGCAGCGCGATCCACTCGGGCGAGAAGGCGGCCATCGGGTAGAAGGCGGCGCGCGACGGCTCGTCGAGCGCGTACACGAGGCCCGCGACCGGCGGCTCCATCGCCGGGTCGGCGACCAGCGAGAGCACGGCGTCCAGCTCGGGTGCTCCCTCGACCAGCACCACCTCCGGGTCGAGCTCGTCGAGGGCGCGGGCGACCGCCCGTCCCGATCCCGGGCCGTGATGGCGGACGCCGAGGACGTCGAGCCGACCTCGCCCGCCGCTCAGGTCAGCTCCCGGCAGGCCCGGTAGAGGTCGTTCCAGCCGCGCCGTTCGCGCACGACGGTCTCGAGGTACTCCTGCCACACGATCGCGTCCTGCGTGGGGTCCTTGATCACGGCCCCGGTCAGCCCGGCGGCGACGTCGCCGGCGCGGAGGACGCCGTCACCGAAGTGCCCGGCGAGGGCGAGCCCGTTGGTGACGACCGAGATCGCCTCGGCCGTCGACAGGGTGCCGGACGGTGACTTGATCTTGGTGCGCCCGTCGCTCGTCGTTCCCTCTCGCAGCTCGCGGAAGATGGTGACGACCCGGCGGATCTCGCCGAGCACCTCCAGCTCGACCGGCAGCTCCAAGGCCCGCCCGAGGTCGGCCACGCGGCGGCGGACGATGTCGACCTCCTGCTCGGCGTCGTCCGGCAGCGGCAGCACGACCACGTTGAACCGCCGCTTCAAGGCGGCCGAGAGGTCGTTCACGCCACGGTCGCGGTCGTTGGCGGTGGCGATGACGTTGAAGCCCCGCCGAGCCTGCACCTCCTCGTGGAGCTCGGGGATCGGCAGCGTCTTCTCGCTGAGGATGGTGATGAGCGCGTCCTGCACGTCGGCCGGGATGCGCGTCAGCTCCTCGATGCGGACGATGGCGCCGGTCTCCATGCCGCGCAGCACGGGACTGGGAACGAGAGCGCCGCGGCTGGGCCCCTCCGACAGCAGCCGGGCGTAGTTCCACCCGTAGCGGATGGCCTCTTCTGGCGTACCCGAGGTGCCCTGCACGAGCAGCGTCGAGTCGGCGGAGATGGCCGCGGCCAGGTGCTCGCTCACCCACGTCTTGGCCGTGCCGGGGACGCCGAGCAGAAGGAGCGCTCGGTCGCTGGTGAGGGTGGCCACGGCGATCTCGATGAGGCGGCGGTGCCCCACGTACTTCGGGGAGATCTCCGTGCCGTCGGGCGCCACGCCGCCGAGGACGTAGGTCACGACGGCCCACGGCGACAGCCGCCAGCTGGGCGGGCGCGGTCGGTCGTCGTCTCGCGCCAGCGCGGCCAGCTCGTCGGCGAACTGCTGCTCGGCGTGAGCCCGAAGGATGTCGGGCGGGGCGTCGGTCATCGCAGCTCCTCGGCGATCGAACGGCGGATGGTCAGGGCGTGGTGCAGGTTGCGAAGCGTCCGTCGGTCCCGACTTCCCTCCGGCAGCCGCCCGGCCCACCGTTCCACGTCGGGCCCGACGACGGGGTCGAGCCGGCGGACGAGCAAGGGCGCGACGAGCTCGACCAGCGGCGCCTTCTCGGCCAGGTCGGCGTACCGCCGGACGACCGCGGAGCTGAGTGATGCCGGCCACGGCGCAGGCACGGCCGCCACCAGTGGGAACAGCGACGCCTCGGGGAGGCGGGCTACCGATCGCTCCAGCCAGGCGGCGGCGGCGTCGGGCGGCAGCGACCCGAGGAGGTCGGCCCGGGCGACGTGGCGGAGGAGCGCCATCGCCCAGCGCGGATCGCCTTGGCGGACGGCGGCCAACGACCACCCGGCCAGCAGCTCGGCGTGCTCGCGGGCGTGGTCGACGATCCACTCGACGTCCTGGCCGAGGTGGGACGGCCAGACCGAAAGAGGAGCGGCGGCCACGAGCTGCACCAGTCGGCTGGCGGTCACCCCGAGGGTGCCGATGCGGTCGTCGGTGATGCCGTCGCGCCGGTCGGCGTCGTCCAGCTCCCCGGGCGGCTCGACCACCAGGCCCCGCCGGAGGCGGCCACCGACCGACACGAGCGGCGCGGCGCGCGCCGCCCTGCGGTGTGCTCGCCCGGATGTCGGGAGCTCGTCGAGCAGCCGGGCGGCGCGTGCCCGCACGGCCTTGGACCGGTCGTCGAGGGCGCTCTCCAGCAAGGGCTCGTCGTCCTCACCCAGACCCACCGCCAGCGTGGCCAGCAGCGCCTCCCGCTCCGCCGCCCCCTCCGTCGCCCAGGCCTGCTGCACGAGGCCTCGGGCGGCCGCCGGGTCCGTGGCCCGGAGCCGGTCGAGGAGCTCGACGCGCCGTCCCCGGGTTGCCGTCTCCCACTCGGCGACGCCGTCGGCCGCCGGTGCGGGGGCCACCTCCGCCGCCGCCCATGCCCACGCCCACGCCGGGTTGCGGCGGCCGAGCCATGGCGCCAGGCCGCCGGTGGCCTCGATGGCGGCCCGCCGGAGGTCTTCCTCGGTGCTGGCCAGATCCAGGATGCGCGGCACCAGGCGAGGCGGGGGCCGGCGGCCGGCGAAGGCACAACGTTCGAGCCAGTCGGCCAGCAGAGGCGCCGCCCCGCCGGGCACCCGCACGTCACCGGCGAGCAGCAGCTCGAGGAGCTGCACCGCGGTGGCGGCCGCCGGCGGCCGAGCATCGATCGGGGCGGGCTCGATCGCGGGGCCCGATGCCCTCTCGGGCGTGAAGCCGGCGGCCCGGGCGGTGGCGAGCACCGCCGCCGCAGCCAGCACTGCGGCTTCGGGCGAGTCGACCCCCACGCCCTCGAGGGCATGCAGGTCGACC
>CADCTF010000110.1 GCA_902805655.1 uncultured Acidimicrobiales bacterium | reverse complement strand
GCCCGCGACAGACTGTCCGCCATGCTCCTAGCCGGGATCAACTGAGCTTCCCCCGGCTTGGCGGACACTCAACCTGAGGCGACGATGGTCGCCCCTGGAAGGATGTCCAGATGCCCCGACCACACCCGCCGGAGTTCCGACAGCGCGCCGTGGAGCTCGCTCGGTTGCGTGAGAAGCCGGTCGCACAGATCGCTGCCGACCTCGGGATCTCCGACAGCTGCCTGCGCGGCTGGATGCGCCAGGCCGACGTCGAGGAGGGCCGTCGCATCGGGCTGTCGGGCGATGAGCGCGACGAGCTGGCCGAGCTTCGCCGTGAGCTGCGCGTCACCAAGATGGAGAACGAGATACTCAAGCGGGCCGCCGCCTACTTCGCCCGGGAGAACGTCCTCCCAAAATGACCTACACCTTCATCGTCCGAGCCTGCTCGGACCTGCCGGTGGCGACCTGCTGCCGGGTGATGAAGGTGTCGACCTCCGGTTTCTACGCGTGGCGGGCCCAACCCTGCAGCAATCGCGACCACGACGACGCAGTCCTCACCAACGCCATCGTCGACATCCACCGGATGAGCCGGCGGTCCTATGGCTCACCTCGGGTCCATGCCGAGCTTCGCCTGGGTGAAGGGATCCGCTGCTCGCGCAAGCGCGTCGAGCGGCTGATCGCCGAGGCCGGCGTGGCCGGGATCTATCGCCGCCGGGGTCACGGCTGCACCCGACGGGACGGCAGCGAGCCCGCCGATGACCTGGTGCAGCGCTCGTTCGATCCCGATGAGGCTGACCGGTTGTGGGTGATGGACGTAACCGAGCATCCAACGGCGGAGGGCAAGGTGTACCTGGCTGTCGTGCTCGATGCCTTCAGCCGCCGGGTGGTGGGCTGGTCGATCGCCGATCACATCCGGGCCGAGCTGGTCGTCGATGCGGTGCAGATGGCGATATGGCGACGGCAGCCACCGGCGGGCCAGACGGTGGCCCACTCGGACCACGGCTCGCAGTACACGTCCTGGGCCTTCGGTCGCCGGCTTCGGGCCGCCGGGCTACTCGGCTCGATGGGGTCCATCGGCGACTGCTTCGACAACAGCGTGGCCGAAAGCTTCTTCGGCACCCTCCAGCTCGAGCTCCTCGACGAACACCGCTGGACCTCGCGCCAGGAGCTCGCGCTGGCGATCTTCGACTGGATCGAGGCCTGGTACAACCCGAAGCGTCGCCACTCCTACTGCCACATGCTCAGCCCGATCGACTATGAGGCCACCCGGGCGGCATGATCGACCCCTAACCCGACCCGTCCGTCGAATCGGGGGAACCTCAGTCTGCCTTTCGGTCCCTTGGAGCCTCGACTGATCGTCGCTCGTTGGCGGAAGAGGCCTCGTGCCATAGATCGGTTCCGACTTCTTCGCTGAGGAGGTTGCCTCACGCCGCGCCGCCGTTGCGAGGACTACTTGCATGTTCGCCCAGCCGCAACGGCGCGATGGTGCCGGCGTGTGCCCGGAGTGCTTCGATGAGGTGATCGGCGTCCCAGGCGCCGACGTGGCGGTGGCCGTTGATGAAAAAGGTGGGGGTGCCTCGGGCGCCGCTCGCTTCGGCGTCAGCGACGTCCTCTCGAACCCGGCCGGCCAGACCGTCGCCGGACATGTCGCGAGCGAATCGTTCGACGTCGAGCCCTATCGCGGCGGCGTAGCCGAGGAGGTCTTCGGACTCCAGCTCGTCCTGGTGGTCGAAGAGCTCGTCGTGCATTTCCCAGAATCGCCCCTGGGCTCCGGCCGCCTCTGCGGCGCGTGCTGACTCTTCGGCGTGGAGGTGCACGTCCGGCAACGGCAGGTGCCGGAACACGTAGCGCAGCTCGTCTCCCAGTCTGTCTCTGACCTCCCGCACGACGCCGGTGGCGCGGCCGCAGAACGGGCACTCGAAGTCCGCGTATTCCACCAAGGTCAACGGTGCGTCGACGGAGCCCAAGATGTGGTCCCGTGCTGGGTCGACGGGTCGGACGAGCAGCATTGGCCGTGTGGCCGTGCGCTCGCCGAGGACGACAGCTGCCGCTTTGAAGATCAGCGCTCCGACCGCCGCCGAGAGGACTCCGGCAAGCAGGACACCGACGGTCGCGTGATCACGGTTCGTCGATGAGTCGAAGGCGAGGCCGACGATGAGGAGCGACACGGTGAATCCGATGCCGGAGAGCGCGGCCCCGCCGAGAACCTGGCCTTTGCCAACGCCTTGGGGCAGCGTTCCGGCGCCCAAGCGGATGCTTCCGAGCGTGCCGACGCCGACGCCGACGAGCTTGCCGAGGACGAGGCCGAGAACCACGCCCCACGTGACCCGTGACCGGAGGGCCTCTGCGAGCAGGCCACCACGGAGGTCGACGCCCGCGTTCGCCAAGGCGAAGATCGGCACGATGAGCAGCGTCGTCGACGCGTGCAGGTCCTCCTGCAGCCGCTCGTTGACGGAGACGGCGCGCTTGAGTCCGAGCTTTGCCGACCGGCCGACGCTCGGGAGCGGCGATTGGCTGAACGCCCGGAACAGCGAGGCGGCGCGCTCCACGTCGGAACGCTCGGGAATCCGAGCGGCGATCGTCAACCCGGCGATCATCCCTGCGATCGTGGGATGCAACCCCGATTTGAGAGTCGCCAACCACAGCACGACGCCTATGAGGACGAAGACAGAGGTGCGCCGTAGGCCTAGCCGCCCCAGCAGTGCGAGCGCTCCGGCGCACATCGCGGCGACGAGCAGCGCACCCACGTTGACCGACTCGGAGTAGACGAGCCCGATGACGCTGACGGCAAGGACATCGTCGACGATCGTGATGGCGAGCAGGAACACTCGCAGCTGGGTCGACGCTGTCGGGCCGACCAGAGCAAGGGTGCCGAAGAGAAACGCGGTGTCGGTCCCGATCACGACGCCCCATCCGTTCGCGGCATCTCCCGATGGGTTGAGCGCAAGGTAGAGGGCGACCGGGACGACGAGCCCTCCGATGGCGGCGATCGTCGGCACGATGAGGCCGCGACGGTCGGTGAGTTCCCCGACCGAGACCTCGCGGCGGAGCTCCAGCCCGATCACGAGGAAGAAGATGACCATGAGGCCGTCGTTGACCCAGTGGCGAAGGTCCATGAGAAGGTTGCCGTTCCCGACTCGGACTCCCACCTGCGTCGACCACAGTTGCTCGTACGACGACGACCACGGCGAGTTGGCCCAGACAAGCGCGAGGACGGTTGCCGCAAGGAGGAGTCCGGCACTCCCCGCTTCTTTGTGGAGGAAGTCTCGGACTGGCAGCGCGAGCTGCGCCAGGAGGTGGTTGCGACGCGGCCGAGTCTGGGAATCTGTCGCAGCCGCGGGAGTCAATCCTGCTCCTTCGCGTGGTGTTCAGGCATGTCGTTGCTCCTTCGACGCGACGGCGCATCGGTTGTTGATGCGGATGGCGGAGCCGTCGGTGTGCTTGTGGATGCCGGAGGCGATGGTGACGAGACCGCCGCAGAGGAGCTCGTCGTCGGTTTCGAGCTGCTCGTAGCCAGACTTGATGGCAGCTTCGTCGGGCAGCACCCACATCTGGATGAAGCGGACGGCCTCGTTCTGGACTTTGCCGACGCCTTGGCGCCAGGCGTCGTTCTTCTCGGAGGGGCTGGTGCCGGCCAGGCGCAGGTCCTTCCAGAACCACACTTGACCGCTGGACTCGACGCTCACCGCGAGCAGGGTACGGGTGCCCACGAGCGGGCGCAGCAGGCGGGCAGCACTGCCCCAGATGCCCGGGTGGGTGGTCGGTTGAGGCTGTGGCATCCGATCCCTGCTGAAGCCGGGG
>CADCTF010000109.1 GCA_902805655.1 uncultured Acidimicrobiales bacterium | reverse complement strand
TCTGGTGCGTCTTGCCCTCCCGGATCAGGTTGCGGATGGCTGGCGTCACTACCAGCACCTCGGCGGCAACGGCTCGGCCCCGGCCGGTCTTGGTCGGCACGAGCTGCTGGGTGACGATGCCCATGAGGGCCGACGCGAGCTGCACCCGCACCTGCTGCTGCTGGAAGGAGGGGAACACGTCGATGATGCGGTCGACCGACTGAGGCGCGTCCTGGGTGTGCAGGGTGGCGAAGACCAGGTGGCCGGTCTCGGCCGCGGTGATCGCCGTGGAGATCGTCTCCAGGTCGCGCATCTCGCCGACCAGGATCACGTCCGGGTCCTGGCGTAGGACGTGCTTGAGAGCGTTGGCGAAGGAGTTGGTGTCCTCCCCGACCTCCCGCTGGTTCACAACGGCCGCCTTGTGGGTGTGGATGAACTCGATCGGGTCCTCCACCGTCATGATGTGGCACTGCTTGGTGACATTGATGATGTCGACGAGGGACGCCAGGGTCGTGGACTTGCCCGAACCGGTGGGACCGGTGACGAGGATGAGACCACGGGGCAGCTCGGCGAACTGCTTCACCGACTCGGGCAACCCGAGCTTTTCGAGCGGCACGATCTCGAACGGGATGATGCGCATGACTGCGCCGACCGAATCGCGCTGCAGGAAGACGTTGACGCGGAAGCGACCGATGCCCGGGATGGAGTGCGAGGTGTCGAGCTCGAGCTCGCCCTCGAACTTCTCTCGCTGCTTCTGGGTGAGGATCTCGTAGATCATCCGCCGGATCTCGGACCCGTTGAGCTTGTCGAACTCGGTCAGGGGCTTGATGTCGCCGTGCACGCGCACGCTGGGGTGGATGCCGACTGTGAGGTGGAGGTCGGAACCGCCGAGGTCGATCACCCGCTGCAACAGGTCGTTGACGTGGAGCTCCTCGACGTGGTTCTCGTCGCCGTAGCTGGTGTGCGCAGGGGCGCTCGGCGCGCCGCTGGAAGGGATGTCGATCTCGCCGGCACCCATGCGCCCGAGCCCATCATCCGCCGCGGGCGCGGGCGCCACCTCGCCGTACATGTTCCCGAGGAGGCGCTTCACCTCGGTGCGGACGGCGATCGCCGGCTTGATCGGCCACCCGGTGGCGGCCTCGATGGCGGCCAGGGCCTCCTTGCTGGAGGGGTCGACCATGGCCACGACCAGGTCGGCGCCGTCGAGCTCGACCGCGACGGCCAGGAACTTGCGTGCCACATCGGCCGGGATCAGGCGATCGACGGTCGGGTGCACCAGCGTCTGGGCCAGATCGACGAAGCGGACGCCGACCTGATGGGCGACGGCGGCGACGAGATCCTTCTCGCCCACCAGGCCCTCGGAGATGAGGAGCTTGGACAACGGGATCTTCTGGGTCGCCTCGCGGTCGAGCATCTCCTCGAGGGCGTCCCTGGAAAGCACCTTACGTTCGACGAGGAACTCGCCGAGCCGGCGCGAAGCGGCTTGCATGATGAAGATATCGGCACTCTGCGCACCGGGCCTGAGCCCCATGTGCCGCCGAGACCTACACGATGACCCGGAGGATCTCTTCCATGGTCGTGTTCCCGTTGCGGACGTGGGTGAGCCCGGCCTGCCGGAGGGTCATCATGCCCTGGGCGACCGCCAGCTTCTTGATGTCCTCGGAGTGCCCGTGCTCGACGATGATGCGCTCGATCTCCTCGGTCACCTGCAGCACCTCGTGCACGGCGAAGCGCCCGTAGTAGCCGGTCTTCCCGCAGCTGCCGCAGCCGACGGCGCGAAAGAGCTCCGGGAGGTACTCCTCCTGATCGAGGTCCCAGCCGACCGCCTCGAGCTCGGCCACGGTGGCGTCGTACGGCTCCTTGCACTTCTCGCAGAGGCGTCGGGCCAGTCGCTGGGCCACGATGGCGTCGAGGGCGGTGGCCACGAGGAAGGGCTCGACGCCCATCTCCACCAGGCGGGTCGGCGTGGAGGAAGCGTCGTTGGTGTGCAGGGTGGACAGCACGAGGTGACCGGTGAGCGCGGCCTCGATGGCGATGGTGGCCGTCTCCTGGTCGCGGATCTCACCCACCAGCACGATGTCGGGGTCGGACCGCAGGATCGACCGCAGCGCGGCCGCAAAGGTGAGGCCCGCCTTGTTGTTGACCTGCACCTGGTTGATGCCGGCGAGCCGGTACTCCACCGGGTCCTCGACGGTGATGATGTTCTTGGCCACGTCGTTGAGGATGTTCAACGTGGCGTAGAGGGTGGTCGACTTGCCCGAGCCGGTCGGCCCGGTCACCAGGATGGTGCCGTACGGCTTCGTGAAGGACGCCTCGAAGCGCTCGCGGGTCTCGGGCAGGAACCCGAGGTCGTCGAGCGTCTTCACCGACGTCGACTTGTCGAGGATGCGCATGACGACCTTCTCGCCGTACACCGTCGGCAGCGTGGCCACGCGCAGGTCGACCGGCTTCCCGCCGATGACGGCGGTGACTCGACCGTCCTGTGGGATCCGGCGCTCGGCGATGTTGATGTCTGCCATGATCTTGAGCCGGCTGATGATGCCCGACTGGATGTTCTTCGGCGGCCGCATCTTCTCGTGCAGCACGCCGTCGATGCGGTACCGGACCCGGAGGTCCTTCTCGCCCGGCTCGATGTGGATGTCCGACGCACGATCGGCCACGGCCTGGCTGATGAGCAGGTTCACCAGCTTGACGATCGGGGCGTCCTCCACCACCGCGCTGAACGAGGACATGTCGTCCTCTTCGTACTCACCGGCCGCCTCGGCCGAGATCTCCTCGGCTTCGGTGTCCATCCGGTGGTGCTTCTCGATGGCCTCGGCGATCCCCTGTCGGGTGGCCATCACCGTGATGATCTCGGTGCGGACGATCGTGCGGATGTCGTCGAGGGCGAACACGTTGCCCGGGTCGGCCATGGCCACGACGAGCTTGCCGTCGGACCAGGAGATCGGCAGGGCCTCGTAGCGCCGCGCGAGCGTGTCGTTGATGAGCGTCGCCGCGCTGGAGTCGATCGGGTAGTCGGTCAGGTCGACGAACTCGAGCCCGATCTGCGAGGCCAACGCGGCCATGAGGTCGGCTTCGGTGACCAGGCGGTGATCGAGGAGGACGCGCCCGAGGGACTTGTTGGTGCGCTGCTGCTCGTCGATGGCCTCGTCGAGGTCCTGATGGGTGAGCAGCCCTCGCGAGACGAGGAAGTTCCCGATCAGATCGGTCTCAGACATGGCGGTGCTCCTTCACCGACACCATGCGCGACATCGAACCAGGGATCCTTTCGGGTCGGCCGCCGGGCGGCGGGACGTTAGTTCCGGACAGAGGAGAGGAACTTGAGCAGCAGACCGCGGTTGATCGGCTCGTCACCGTCGACGGTGGGCAGCTCGCCGCCCTCGGCGATGTGGGCCGCGACCTTCTCGGAGAGCTTCGCCTCGTCCTCGCCACCCAGAGCGGCCAGCTGGGCGACGAGCGCCTTGGCCTCCTCCTCGGTGGGCTGGCGGTCGCCGGCCGGCTTCGCCGGTGATGTCGGTCGTGCCGAGGGATCAGCCGCCGGTGAGCCGGAGCGGGTGGGGCTCAAGGTCGACGTCGGGTTGGCGGACTGTCCGCGGCTGGCCGTCACCGGGGCGCCCGTGGTGGGAGTCACGGTGGCTCGCACCTTCGGTCGGTTGACGAGGCTGTCGGCCTCTTCCGAGCTGACCGGACCGCTCTCCGAGGGAGCCGGCCGATCGTTGGAGGGCCGGCGCTCGGCGCCGGCTCGGGAGGAGTCGGGCCTCGCGGTCAGCGGCGGCCGGCTGCTGAGCGGCGGTCGAGTGCTCGGCTCCGGCGCAGCGACCGCCGCAGCCGGCGACTTGGCCGCCACAGGCTTCGCCCGGGCATCGACGTCGATCGTGGCCAGGCAGGCCTCGACCAGCTCCTTGACGGAGCGGCAGGTGTCGAACTCGCTGTGTCCCAGCTTCTCCATGAGGTCGTGCACGGAGCGGCCACCGGCCACGGCGACCAGCAGCTTCCACTGCTCGGAGCTGATGAGCACCTCGCTGCCGGGAGCCTCCGGGGCCATGTCGATCACCGCATCGAGGTGCGGGACGACCTTCTCGATCTCGGCCCACTCGGCCAGTCGGGCCTGGGCATCGGCCAGCACCATGTCGATCAGATGCGGCTGACCCTCGACGGGCGGGGCCTCGTCGTTGGAGAAGAGGAAGGTGCCGGTCTTCACCCGCAGCAGCTCGAACACCGCGTCCACGGCCGGCACGGTCTTCGTCCCGTAGACGGAGTGGACGAGGTCTCCCCCGCGCACCCACACCCTGCCGTCGGCTCGCCCGCCCGTCACCCGGAGCTCGCCGGTCTTCTTGGTGGTGGCGAGCAACACGAGCACATCGGGAAGAGAGAACGTTTCGAGTGAGCCCTGCAAAGACACGATGAACCTCCGCTGATGTGGACACCCTCATCATCGGCAGTTCGTTCCGCCCACTTCAGTCGCTTCGCTCCGGCTGCGGCCTGATCGCCTCGCGAGCTGCGGTCGACATGGCGACGATGGGCGCCTCCAGGCCCGTCCACAGCCGAAACGCATGCGCGGCCTGGTGGACGAGCATCCCGAAGCCCTGCACCGCGTGCGCCCCTACGGCCCGTGATGCCGCGAGCAGCTCGGTCTCGACGGGGTGGACGACGAGCTCCACGACCACCTGGCCGCTCCGCAGGACCGCCGGATCGAGCGGCATGAGCCCGTCGGCCACCCCCGCCATCCCGACGGGTGTGGCGTTGATCACGATGTCGGCCTTCGGGACGTCGCCGGCTGCACCCACCCGACCGGCGCCACCCGCCAGAGCAGCCGCGGTCGCGGCCCGGGCACCGGTGCGGTTGACGACCGCCACGTCGGCTGCCCCGGCCTCCCCCAGCGCATGCACCACCGAGCGAGCTGCGCCGCCTGCGCCGAGCACGACGACGCGAGCCCCCCGCGGGTCCACACCCTCATCGTGGCGCAGGGCGTCCACCAGGCCGATGCCGTCGGTGCTGTGCCCGACCAGGTCGCCGCCCGACCGGTAGATCGCGTTGACCGCGCCGAGCGCCTCCGCCGTAGGAGTCAGGCGATCGAGCGCCGGTATCACCGCCGCCTTGTGCGGCATGGTGACGGACAGGCCGCGCACCCCGAGGGCGGCCGCCCCCCGCACGGCCTCCACCGCGTCACCCTCCGCCACCTCGAAGGCGACGAAGGCCCAGTCGAGCCCCAGCGCGGCGAAGGCGGCGTTGTGGATGGCGGGCGACAGCGAGTGGCGGATCGGGTCACCGATCACCCCGGCCACCGACGTGGCGGCCGACAGCCTCACCGCATGCCGTTCCGCTCGGCCTTGCGGATGTTGGCGGTGTGCCCGGCGTCGTTGGTGGCGAAGGAGTGCTCACCGCTCTTCTCGGTGACCACGTAGAAGTAGAAGTCCGTGTCCTCCGGCTCGATGGCCGCCTTCAGCGACGCCTTGCCGGGCGAGGCGATCGGGCCCGGCGGCAGGCCCTTGTACCGATAGGTGTTGTACGGCGAGTCGACCTCGAGGTCACGGAACAGCACACGGATGTTGCGCTCGCCCGTGCGGCCGAGGGCGAAGATGACCGTGGCGTCCACCTGCAGCAGCTGGTCGCGCTCGAGCCGGTTGTAGATGACCGACGCCACCTTGGCCCGCTCGGCACCGAACCGGGTCTCCCGCTCCACCAGCGACGCCAGCACGATCGCTTGGTGGGGGCTCACGCCCACCTTGGCCTGGGCGTCGTCGAAGCCCAGGCCGGTGGCCACCTCGTCGAACGCGCTCACCATCCGGCGCAGCACGGCCAGCTCGTCGTCCTTCGGCTCGAAGTTGTAGGTCTCCGGCAGCAGGAAGCCCTCGAGGTTGGTCGAGCCCTCGGGCTGGTACTTGGAGCGCACCTTCCCGCTGGCCGCCTCCTCCAGGAACTTCTCGGCCGACCGGCCAGGAAGCATCGCCACTCGCTCGGCGACCTGGGGGAGGATGAGGCCTTCGGGCACGGTGAGGCGCTCGAAGCTGAGCTCGGGCCCCTTCTCCAGCACTGCGATCGCCTCCGGCACCGACAGGTTCTGGTTGAGGCGGTAGCTCCCCGACTGCAGCGAGGCGACCGGGTTGAGCCGCACGTGGATCTTGAACACCGTCGCGTCGGCGATGACACCCTGATCGGCCAGCAGCTGGCCGATGGCCGACGTGCTGGTGCCCGACGGGATGGTGACGTCGACCGGCTCACCCGGCGGTCCCGACGGGTCGAGCTGCCCGCGGTACCAGGCGAAGGCGGCGCCGGCGGCCGCGATGGCGAGCACGGCGAGCAGGAGGATCGTCACCAGCAGGCGTCGTAGCCAACGTCGACGGCGCCGCCGGGGCGCCGGCGTCGATCCCGGGTCGGTCTGCTGGCCGGCCGCCGATACCTCGGTGCCGGCCACGCGGCTCACGATCGAGCCCGTCGAGCCGCCGCTCCGTCCAGCCAGGCCTGGAGCAGGATCGCGGCCGCGACCTTGTCGACCACCTTGCGACGAGCGGGAGCCTTCATCTTGCGGGCCATCATGGACCGGTCGGCCGACACGGTGGTGAAGCGCTCGTCCTGTGTCTCCACCGCCACGTCGAGCACCTCGCGCAGCGTCTCCACCTCGGCCAGGGCAGCCGCGGCGGCGGGTCCGACCGACCCGTCGAGGGACAGCGGCAGGCCGACGACCACCAAGCCGGCCTCCACCTCGGCGACGATGGCGGCCAGGCGGCGGTGGTCGAGGGCGACATCGCCAGACCGAGCCACCACCTCGTAGGGAGACGCGAGCACTCCCGAGGCGTCGCTCACGGCCACGCCGATGCGCCGGGAGCCGAGATCGATGCCCACGACCCGCACCTCAGAGCCCCAGCGTCGAGCGCACCACGTCGAGGGCCTCGTCGATGCGGGCGGCATCCTTGCCTCCGGCCACGGCCAGCTCGGCGGCCTTGGCGTTGCCCCCACCGCCGACGACCTTGGCCGCGTCGACCAGCAGTGAGCCGGCCACCAGGCCCGCCGTCTTGTCGACCGCGGCCACCAACGCCACCCGGGCGCCGTCGGGCGTGCCGATGAGCACCACTGCCCGAACCCCGGCGTCAGCCCTCACCGCAGTGGCGAGCTCACGGAGCCCGTCGGCGTCGAGCCCGTCGACCCGCGCCACGACGCAGCCGTCCACGGCCGAAGCGACCAGCTCGGCCGCACCGCCGCGCGCGGCCTCGGACCGCAGGGCCTTCAGCTCCGCCTCCAGCTCGCGCTGGCGCGCCAGCAGGCGCTCGACGGCCTCCGGCAGTGACTCGGGCTTGGTCCGCACCAGGGTGGCGGCACGCTCCAGCACCGCCTCCTGCTCACGCATCGACTCGAGCGAGGCGGCACCGGTGAGGGCGAAGACGCGCCGGAGGTTGGCGCCGATCGAGGCCTCGGAGGTGATGCGGACGGTGCCGATCATGCCCAGGCCGTCCACGTGGGTGCCGCCACAGAGCTCGATCGAACGGCCGCCGGCCTCGACGACGCGAACCAGCTCGCCGTACTTGTCCTCGAAGAACATGGTCGCCCCGATCTCCCGGGCATGATCCATCGAGGTCTCGTAGGCGCGCACCTTCTCGTTGGCCAGCACCCGCTCGTTGACCAGACGCTCGACCTGGTCCACCTGCTCCGGCGTCAGCGGGCCGTGGTGGCGGAAGTCGAAGCGGAGGTAGTCGGGCGACACCAACGAGCCCTGCTGCATGACGTGGGGCCCGAGCACCTCGCGAAGGGCCCAGTGCAGCAGGTGCGTGCCGGTGTGGTTGCGGCGGATGGCGTCCCGCCGCACCGAGTCGACCGAGGCGGTGACCGTCTGGCCCGCCGTGACCTCGCCCTCCACCGGGCGGGCCAGGTGGCGGATCAGGCCGGCGATCGCATAGGTGGTGTCGAGCACCTCCAGGGTGCCGGTGCTCGAGGTGATCGAACCGGTGTCACCCACCTGGCCGCCGCCTTCGGCGTAGAAGGGAGTGCGGTCGAGGAAGACCTCCACCCGCTCCTCGCCGTCCGCTCCGTCCTCGGCGCTCGGCCCGGAAGGGACCGGGAGGACGGCGACCACCGTGGCCTGCGACTCGGTCTCGCGGTAGCCCCGGAAGTCGGTGACGCCGGAACCGTCCAGGATCTTGCGGTACCCGTCCTCGCCCCCGACCGTGACCGTGGTGACCTTGCCGGCGGCGCGGGATCGCAGACGCTGCTGCTCCATGGCCGCGTCGAAACCGGCGCGATCGAGCGGGATGCCCCGCTCCTCGGCCACCTCCTCGGTGATCTCGATGGGGAACCCATAGGTGTCATGGAGCCGGAAGGCCACGTCGCCCGACACCTGGCCGGCGTCGAGCTCGGCCTCCAGGAGAGCCGATCCGGCGCGCAGCGTCGAGCGGAAGCGGCCCTCCTCCTGCTCGACCACCGCGGAGATGCCATCGGCACCGATGCGCAGCTCGGGATAGGCGTCACCCATGTGGTCCACGACGGTGGCGACGAGCTCGGTGAGAACGGGCCGGTCGACACCGAGCTGGTAGGCCCGACGCACCGCGCGACGGATCACGCCCCGCAGGACGTAGCCGCGACCCTCGTTGGACGGCGTGACGCCGTCGTTGACGAGGAAGGTCATGGTGCGGGCGTGGTCACCGATGACCCGGAGCGCCGTGTCGACCTTCTCGTCGCCACCCTTGTAGCGATGGCCGGTGAGCGACTCGGCCTTGGCCACCATCGGGCGCAGGGCGTCGGTGTCGAAGACGGTCGGCACGCCGTCGAGCAGCATCAGGAACCGCTCGAGACCCCCGCCGGTGTCCACGTTGCGCTTCGGAAGCGGGGTGAGGCTGCGGTCGGCATGGCGGAACTGGTCCATGAACACCAGGTTCCAGAACTCGACGTAGCGGTCGCCGCCGCCGGCCGCCGGACCGCCCGGCTCGCCCCACTCCGGCCCGCAGTCGTAGTGGATCTCGGAGGAGGGCCCGCACGGGCCGGTCTCCCCCATCTCCCAGAAGTTCTCCTTGTCGCCGAGCCGCTGGATCCGCTCGGCCGGGAGGCCGATCGTGTCGCGCCAGATGGCTTCGGCGGCGTCGTCGGACGTGTGCACGGTGGCCCACAGCCGGTCACCGTCGAAGCCGATGACCTCGGTGCACAGCTCCCAGGCCATGACGATGGCCTCTTCCTTGAAGTAGTCGCCGAAGCTCCAGTTGCCCAGCATCTCGAAGAAGCTGAGGTGCCGCCGGGTCTTGCCGAGCTCGTCGATGTCGTTGTGCTTGCCCGACAGGCGGACGCACTTCTGCACCGACAGCGCCCGGGTGTACGGCGTCGGCTCCTCGTCGAGGAAGTACGGCACGAACTGGTTCATGCCCGCGTTGGTGAACATGGGCGCGGTGGGATGGTGCGGGATCAGCCCCGCAGAGGGCACCACCGTGTGACGGTGGTTGCTGAAGAAGTCGATCCAGGCGCGCCGCAGGGCGCTCGCATCCATGGCCATGGCGGAGGCCAGCCTACTGGGGGGGTCTGGTTGTCCCTGGACGGGATTCCAGCTGCGCCCGCAGCTCCGCCTCCCGCTCCCGCATGCCCTCGCGGCCCTCGCGCGCCGCCTCCTTGAGGTCGGCACCGAAGCCGCGGAGGGCACCGGCCAGGTCGGCCGACACCTTCTCCGGCGCATAGCGCTCCGCCGTGGCGCGAACGAAGCGCATGAGCCAGAAGGAGACGCCGAAGCCGAAGCCGACCCCGACCAGGAGCCAGAAGGCTCGCCGGAACACCGCTACTCCACCCGTCGCAGCCGGCGCGCCGCCCGGGCCGTGCCCGCACCTGCGGCCAGCACCTTCACCACGGGGTTGGCCAGGAAGAGGTAGGCGAGCTTGGATGCGCTGTCGACCGTGCCGGAGATGGACTCCGCGGTCTCCAGCAGGCCGTCGACCCGGGTCAGCTCCTGATTGGCCTGGCCGATGCTCACCCGGAGGTCGCCGAGCAGCGGCACGGCTTCGGTGCGCAGGTGCTCGGCCGTGAGGCGCAGCTCCTGCAAGGTCTTCACCAGAGCGGACAGCGCCCACAGGAGGCCGATGGCGATGACCACGACCGCAACGGACACGACGATGGCGGCGATCTCACTTGCCGTCATGCAGGTTCCTCATGCGTTCGTCGATCTCCCGTTCGTGGCCGTGCGACGACGGCTCGTAGTAGGTGCGCCCAGCGGTCTCCGGCGGCCGGTGCTCCTGGGCCACCCATCCCCGCGGGTCGTCGTGAGGATAGACGTAACCCATCCCGTCGCCCGTCCGACGCTTCTGGTGCGCCGGCGCCGACCGGAGGTGCACCGGCACGGCGCCGGCCGGTCGGGTGCGCACGTCCTCCAGCGCCAGGCCGAGCGCGACCTTGGCCGTGTTCGACTTGGGCGCGGTGGCCAGGTAGACGACGGCGTGGGCCAGGTTGAGCTGCGCTTCCGGCAGGCCCACGAACTCGACGGCATGGGCGGCGGCGTTGGCCACCAGCAGCGCCATGGAGTCGGCCAGGCCGACGTCCTCGCTGGCCAGCACCACCAGGCGGCGGGCGATGAAGCGGGCGTCCTCCCCGGCTTCGAGCATGCGGGCCATCCAGTACAGGCCGGCGTCGGGGTCGCTGCCCCGGATGCTCTTGATGAACGCGCTGATCACGTCGTAGTGGTCGTCCTCGCCGTAGCGGAGCACCTTGGAGGACCGAGCCGCCTCTACGTCGGCCAGGGTCACGCTCCTGTCGGGGTCGTCCGCCCCGCCGATGGCGATGGCCACCTCGAGCGTGGTCAGTGCGGACCGAGCGTCGCCGTCGACCGCCTGGGCCAGGTAGGCGACGGCGTCGTCCTCCGCCGTCGCGCCCTCCCGCTCGAGACCCCGCCGCACCAGCGTCTCGACCTCATCGGGCGCAAGTGGCTCGAGCCGGAAGAGCGTCGACCGGCTGAGCAGCGGCGCGTTGACCTCGAAGAACGGGTTCTCGGTGGTGGCGCCGATCAGCACGAGGATCCCCGACTCCACCGCCGGCAGCAGCGCGTCCTGCTGCGACTTGTTGAAGCGGTGGACCTCGTCGAGGAAGAGGATCGTGCCCTGGCCGTGGTCGGCCAGGCGGCGCTGGGCCTTCTCCACCGTCTCGCGCACGTCCTTCACGCCGGCGCTCACCGCGCTCAGCGGCACGAAGGCCTTGTTGGTCGACGAGGCGATGACGTTGGCCAGGGTGGTCTTGCCCGTGCCCGGTGGCCCCCACAGGATGATCGAGCTCAGCCGGTCCGCCTCGATGAGGCTGCGCAGCGGCTTGCCCTGACCCAGCAGGTGCCGTTGCCCGACGACCTCGTCCAGCGTGCCGGGTCGCATGCGGGCGGCCAGCGGACCTTGCCGGGCCAGGCGCTCGTCGAGGGCGGCGGTGAACAGGTCGTCGGCCATGTGTGCCCCTAGGTGGACGGAGGCAGGGTTCGCAGACCGAGGCCGGCGAGGACGCGGGCGTCGACCGGCTTGGGGGCGCCCGTCATCGGGTCGGTGCCGGACGACGCCTTCGGGAACGCGATGACCTCGCGGATGTTCTCCTCACCCGCCAGGATCGCGACCAGGCGGTCGAGCCCCACCGCGAAGCCGCCGTGCGGCGGCGCCCCGTAGCGGAAGGCGCCGAGCAGGAAGCCGAAGCGGCCCTCGGCGTCCTCGTCGGTCACCCCGAGCGCCTTGAACACGCGCGCCTGGATGTCGGAGCGGTGGATCCGGATGCTGCCAGAGCCCAGCTCCCAGCCGTTCAGCACCAGGTCGTAGGACTGGCTGCGCACCTTCCCCGGGTCCGTCTCGAGCAGGTCGAGGTCGTCGGGGTGGGGCATGGTGAAGGGATGGTGGGCGGCGATGGGGTGGCCCTCGTCGTCGACACCGTCGAACATGGGGAACTCCGTCACCCAGGCGAACCGGTAGGGGCCATCGCTCACCGGCGGACGGCCGATGTCGTTGCGCAGCTGACCCAGCACCTCCTGCACCAGGCGACGCTCGTCGGCCACCAGCAGGAGCAGATCGCCCGGCTGTGCCTCCATCGTCGAGGTGAGCGCGGCCTGCTCGTCGTCGGACAGGAACTTGGCGACGGGCGACTCGAGCGCACCCCCGGCGGCCACCCGCATCCACACCAGCCCCTTGGCGCCGAGGGACTTGGCCCGGTCGGTGAGCCCGTCGAGCTTGCTGCGTCCGTAGTCGGGCGACGCCCCAGGCACCCGGATGCCCTTGATGCAGGCGGCCTGGAACGCCTTGAAGCCGGTGGCCGAGAACACGGGCGTGAGCTCGACCAGCTCCATGCCGAAGCGCAGGTCGGGCTTGTCGGTGCCGAAGCGCTCCATGGCCTCGGTCCAGGTGAGCGTCTCGATGACCGGCCGCTCGCCGCTGATCGCCTCCGTGGCGTCGGCCACCGCCTCCCCGATGAAGCCGTGGATCTCCTCCTGGGTGGTGAAGGCGGCTTCGATGTCGAGCTGCATGAACTCGAACTGCCGGTCGGCGCGGAGGTCCTCGTCCCGCAGGCAGCGGGCGATCTGGAAGTAGCGGTCGAAGCCTCCGACCATCAGCAGCTGCTTGGCGATCTGCGGGCTCTGCGGCAGCACGTAGTTGCGGCCCGGCTGCAGGCGGCTCGGAACCAGGAACTCCCGCGCGCCTTCTGGTGTGGGCGTCCAGAGCATCGGGGTCTCGATCTCGACGAAGCCCTGGCGCTCCATGGCGTGGCGGATGGCGCTGTTCACCTTCGAGCGCACCCGCAGGTTGTGCTGCATCTTCGAGCGGCGCAGGTCCACGTAGCGGTAGCGCAGGCGCACGGACTCGTCCGCCTCGATGCGGTCGGAGACCGGGAACGGCGGGGGCTCGGCCGCGTTGAGGATCTCGACCGAGCAGTTGCCCACCTCGATCGCGCCGGTGGGGAGCTGGTCGTTGGTGGTGCCCTCGGGCCGCTCGCGCACCGTGCCGGTGATGCGGACCACGAACTCGCTGCGGAGGTCAGCCGCGCCGTCGACCACGCACTGCACCACGCCCGTGTGGTCCCGGAGGTCGACGAAGGCCAGGTGCTCGCCATGCTCCCGGCGCCGGGCGACCCACCCGCACAGCGCCACGGACCGACCGGCGTCCTCGGCGCGCAGCACGCCGCAGTGGTGCGTCCTCATGGCTTCGCTCATGCCGGGAACCTCATGCGTGCAACCTCTTCCTCACGTGCTCGACGACCGTGGCCCGGTCGACCATCTCCGGTTCGCCCTTCTCCTGCAGCGTCCGGACGCTCATGCCGCGCTCTTCGATGACCACGGCCAGGCGCGCGCCCGAGCGCAGCGCCGCCTTCAGCTGCGCGTTCCAAGAACGGTTGTCGTAGGCGCGGTCGGTGCGGACACCGGCCCGCCGCAGCTCGGCCACCAGCGTCAGTGCCTCGCCGCCGCCCATCGTGTCGATGACGAAGGTGTCGAGGGCCGGACGTGTGACAGGGAAGGTGCCCTCCGCATCGCACGCCAGGAGGATCCGCTCGATGCCCAAGCCGAACCCGATGCCGGGGGTCGGGGGTCCACCGAGCAGCTCGACCAGTCCGTCGTAGCGACCTCCTCCGCCCAGGGCGCTCTGGGCGCCGCCGATGGTGGTCGGCGCGAACTCGAAGGTCGTGCGGCTGTAGTAGTCGAAGCCCCGCACCAGGCGGGTGTCGAGCACGTACGCCACGCCCACCGCATCCAGGCCGGCCTTCACGGCTGAGAAGTGAGCGGCACATGCCTCACACAGGTGGTCGGCTTGCCGGGGTGCGTGCTCGGTGGCTCGCGAGCACGCCTCGCGCTTGCAGTCGAACACGCGCAGGGGGTTCGCCCGGTAGTGCGTCGCGTGCTCGTCGCAGAGCTCGCCGGCCCGCTCGTCGAGGAAGGTGAGCAGCGCAGCCCGGTAGGCGGGCCGGCAGGTCGGGTCGCCCATGGTGTTCAACAGCACGGTGAACTGTTGCAGCCCGACGGCCTGGTACAGCTCGACGGCCAGCGTGATGACCTCCACGTCGATCGCCGGGTCGGCGGTGCCGATCGCCTCCACCCCGATCTGGTGGTGCTGGCGGTGCCGGCCCTTCTGGGGCCGGTCGTAGCGGAAGTTCGGGGCGGCGTACCAGGCCTTGAAGGGCGTGGGCGGACGATGCTGCACGAACGCCCGGGCCACGCTGGCCGTTCCCTCCGGACGCAGCGCGATGTGTCGCCCGCCCTTGTCCTCGAAGTCGTACATCTCCTTGGAAACGATGTCGGACTCGGCGCCGGCACCCCGGGAGAAGACCTTGATGTCCTCGATCATGGGGCTGACGACCAGGCCGAACCCGGCCCGCCCGGCCAGGTCGGCGAAGGTGGCCACGAGGGCGGAGTAGCGCTGGGAGTCGGGTGGGAGGACGTCGAAGGTCCCGGGCTGGGTCTGGAACTCGGGAGCCACGTCGTCGGAGGCTACCGGCCGCTCCAAGCGCCCCGGCGCGTTGTCGCTGGGTCAGGCGCCCTTGCCCGGCAGGATGCGATACGCGTCGTACACGGAGTCGACCCGGCGGAGGCTCGACACGATCGAGTCGAGGTGGGCCGGATCCGCCAGCTCGAAGTCGAACTGCATGCGGCTCACCCGGTCGGAGCCGGTGTGCGACGAGCTGGCCAGGATGTTGACGTGGTGCTCGGACAGCACGCTCGAGACATCGGTGAGGAGGCGGGTGCGGTCGAGTGCCTTCACCTCGACGGACACCACGAAGACGCTCTTCGACTCCCGGTCCCACTCGACCTCGATGAGGCGGGCCTCCTGGTGGGACATGAGGGCGGCGGCGTTGGCGCAGTCCGACCGGTGCACGGAGACGCCTCGACCGCGGGTGACGAAGCCCATGATCTCGTCGCCCGGCACCGGCGTGCAGCACCGGGACAGCCGGATCATCACGTCGTCCAGGCCCTCGACGTACACACCCGTGGATCCCGTGGCCGAGCGCCGGCGGGGCTGGCGGGCGGTGGCGGGCAGCTGCTCCTCGTGGTCGCCGCCGCGCAGCTCCTTGGCCAGGCGTTGGGCGATCGACTTGGCCGAGACGTGGCCCTCGCCGACCGCCGCGTGGAGCGAGTCGAGGTCGACGTAGTTCATCGACTCGCCCAGCTTGATCAGCACCGGTGACGACTGCAGCTTCTGCACCGGGAGGCCCTCGCGGCGGAGGGCCTTGGAGAGCTCCTCCCGGCCGGCCTCGATGGCGTCCTCCCGGCGCTCCCGGGAGAACCACTGGCGGATCTTGTTGCGCGCCCGCGGCGTGACCACGATCTGCAGCCAGTCGCGGGACGGCTCGGCCGTCTCGGTCTTGGACGTGACCACTTCGACGGTGTCGCCCGACACCAACGGATCGTCGAGGCGAGCCAGGCGGCCGTTCACCCGGGCCCCGATGCAGCGGTGGCCGACCTCGGTGTGGATGGAGTACGCGAAGTCGACCGGCGTGGCTCCCACCGGGAGGGACACGACATCGCCCTTCGGCGTGAACACGTAGACCTCGTCCTGCTCGAGGTCGAGCTTCAGCGACTCGAGGAACTCGGCGGGGTCGAAGGTCTCGGACTGCCAGTCGACGATGCGGTTGAGCCAGGCGGCCTCGCTGGGAGCCGCCTTCTCCTTGTAGCCCCAGTGGGCGGCGATCCCGAACTCGGCCCGACCGTGCATCTCTCGCGTGCGGATCTGCACCTCGAGCGGCTTCGCCTGCGGCGCCATGACCGTGGTGTGGAGCGACTGGTACAGGTTGAACTTCGGGGTGGCGATGTAGTCCTTGAACCGGCCGGGCAGCGGGCTCCACGACGTGTGCAGCGCCCCGAGGGCGGCGTAGCAGTCCTTCTGGGAGTCGACGATGATCCGGATGCCGACCAGGTCGTAGATGTCGTTGAACTCCTTGCCCTTCACGACCATCTTCTCGTAGATGGAGTAGAAGTGCTTCGGGCGCCCGGTGACCTCGCCGACGATGCCGGCCTCCACCAGGCGCTCCCGGACGCTCTCGAGCACCTGGGTCAGGTAGATGTCCCGCTCGGGTGCCCGGGTGGCCACCATCTGCTCGATCTCGGCGTAGCGCTTGGGGTGCAGCGTCGCGAAGGCCAGGTCCTCCAGCTGCCACTTGACCTCTTGGATGCCGAAGCGGTGGGCCAGCGGCGCGTAGATGTCGAGGGTCTCCTGGGCCGTGCGCTTCTGCTTGAACTCCGGCATGGCGGCGATGGTCCGCATGTTGTGCAGCCGGTCGGCCAGCTTGATGAGCAGGACCCGCGGGTCCTTGGCCATGGCCACCAGCATCTTGCGCATGGTGGCGGCCTGCTGGGCCTCCTTGGAGTCGAAGCTGACCCGGTCGAGCTTGGTGACGCCGTCGACGATCGACGCCACCATGGTGCCGAACTCGGCCGAGAGGTCCTCCACCGTGATGCCCGTGTCCTCCACCGTGTCGTGGAGGAGGGCGGCAGCCACCGTGACGTCGTCGAGGTTGAGCTCGGCCAGGATCTGGGCCACGGCCACGGGATGGCTGATGTAGGCCTCACCCGACTGGCGCACCACGTTCTCGTGGGCTCGCTCCGCCACCTCGTAGGCCCGCACGATGAGGGAGTCGTCCGCCTTGGGATGGCGGGCGCGATACGCGGCCAGGATCGGCACGAGTGCGTGCGCCGGCGGGGCGTGGGCGTGGCGCCGCCAAGGGAGCGCTCTGACCCGGTCAGCGGTGGCCATGTGCTCCCCTCGCTACCGGTACGTGACCAGAGCGGCGGTGTCGTAGCCGGGGATCTGCTTCCGGCCACCCAGGAACTCGAGCTCGATGATGAACCCCAGGCCGACCACCACCCCGCCCAGCTTCTCCACCAGGCGAACGGTGGCGGCGGCGGTGCCACCGGTGGCCAGCACGTCGTCCACGATCAGCGCCCGCTCCCCCGGCGCCACCGCGTCGCGATGGATCTCCAGCAGGTCGTTGCCGTACTCGAGGGTGTACTCCTCGCGCTCGATCTCCCAGGGCAGCTTGCCGGCCTTGCGCACCGGCACGAAGCCGGCGCCGAACCCGTAGGCCACAGGTGCGGCGACGATGAAGCCGCGTGCCTCGATGCCGAGCACCTTGTCCACCCGGTGCCCGTCGAAGTGACCGGCCAGCGCGTCGACGGCGCCGCGGAAGGCCTTGGGGTCTCCCAGGAGCGGCGTGATGTCCTTGAACACGACGCCCGGCTTCGGGAAGTCAGGGATGTCACGGATGTGGTCTTCGAGCCACTCCGCGCCGACTGTCATGGGACAACGCTAGCCGTCCCGCCGTCGGTGAGTCAGTCCTGGTTTCGTCCAGCCAGCGGATCGTCGGGCGTGACGCCCACCTTGCCGGCGATGGCGCCGCGGCGGAACCGCATGGTGACACCGGGGGCCGCCTCGAGGGTGACCGTGTCGTCGTCCAGACGGGTGACCCTTGCGATGAGCCCGCCGAGGGTGACGATCTCGTCGCCCACCTCGATCCCCGCCACCAGCGCCCGCTGCGCCTTCACCCGCTGCTGCTGCGGCCGGATGAGCAGGAGGTACATGACGGCGAGCAGCAGGACCGGGAAGAGGAGTTCCATGAGCGGTGTGCGAGCCTACCGCCAGGCGCTGGCAACCTCCCGCCGCAGGTCGTCGAGCGAACCTGCCTCGATGGCGGCCCGGGCTCTGGCCACCAGGGCGAAGGTCCAGGCCACGTTGTGCAGGGTGAGCAGGCGTAGGGCGGAGGGCTCCCCCACCTGCAGGAGGTGGCGCAGGTAGCCGCGGGAGTAGCGCCCGCAGACCCGGCACGGGCAGCTCGGATCGAGCGGACCGGGGTCGCGCGCGTACGCCGCGTTGCGCAGCTGCACCCGACCGGCGTCGGTCAGCACCGACCCGTGGCGAGCGATGCGCGTGGGCAGCACGCAGTCGAACATGTCGACCCCGAGGGCGATCCCCTCCACGAGCCCGATCGGGTCCCCTACGCCCATGAGGTAGCGCGGCTGGTCGTCCGGCAGCACCTCGATCGCCGCGGCCAGCGCCGGGAGCATCTCGTGGCGGGGCTCGCCCACCGACAGGCCGCCGATGCCGTAGCCGTCGAAGTCGAGCGCCACGGTGCGCTCGGCGCTCTCCCGGCGGAGCGCTTCGTCGACACCTCCCTGGACGATGCCGAAGAGGGACTGGTCGGGCCGGCCGTGGGCCCGGCGTGCCCGCTGCGCCCAGGCCGCCGTCCGCTCGACCGCCGATCGCAGCAGGTCCGGCGTCGACGGCAGCGCCGGGCACACGTCGAGCACCATGGAGATGTCGGCGCCCAGCAGCTCCTGGACCTCGACTGCTCGCTCCGGGGTGAGCCGGTGCATCGACCCGTCGTAGGTGGAGCGGAAGGCGGCCCCGTCGTCGTCGACCTTGGGGCTCAGGGAGAACACCTGGTACCCGCCGGAGTCCGTGAGCATGTGGCCGTTCCACCCCGAGAACCGGTGCAGACCACCGAGCTCGTCGATGAGGTCGGCGCCGGGACGAAGCATGAGGTGGTAGGTGTTGGCCAGAACGACCTCGGCACCCAGCGCGTCCAGGTCAGCCGCCTCCAGGGCCTTGACGCTCGCCCGCGTGCCCACCGGCATGAACACCGGGGTTCGGTACGTACCTCGGGCGCTGGTGACGATGCCGGTGCGTGCCGCTCCGGTCCGGGCCGTGACCTCGAACCCCAGGCGGTGCGTCATGAGTGGTGACCCGCTCCCCGGGCCACCAGGGTGGCGTCGCCGAAGCTGAGGAAGCGGTATCCCCCGGCCAGCGCGGTGGCGTAGAGCTCCCGCCATCCCGGGCCGTAGAAGGCTTCCAGCATCACCAGCAGCGACGAGCGGGGCAGGTGGAAGTTCGTCAGCATCACGTCGACGGCCCTGAACACGAAGCCGGGGCGGATGAAGAGCCCGGTGCGCCCTTCCAGGCTTCCGGTGCCGGCCGCGGACTCGAGGGCGCGCACGGTGGTGGTGCCCACCGCGATCACTCGCGAAGCGGCTTCCACCGCCGCCATCGTTTCGGCCGGCACCCGGTAGCGCTCCTCGTGCATGGTGTGGTCCTCCACCCGCTCGGCCGTCATCGGCCGGAAGGTGCCGATCCCGACCGCCAGGTCGACCGCGGCCACGTCGGCCCCGGCCGACCGGCAGGCGGCGAGCACCTCCGAGGTCAGGTGGAGCCCGGCGGTCGGAGCGGCCACCGAGCCGGGGTGGTTGGCGTAGACCGTCTGGTAGCGCTCGGGGTCGGCCAGCCTCTGGTGGATGTACGGGGGAAGCGGCACCTCGGCCACGTCGGCCAGGTCGTCGAGCTCGCCGTGCAGCTGCACCTGTCGGAGGCCGTCCTCCATCGGCCGGCCGACCTCGGCGACCACCGCACCGTCGGAGTGCAGCAGCTCGGTCCCCGGTGGTAGGCGACGACCCGGCCGCACGAGCGCGCTCCACGCCCCTTCGCCCAGCGGCTCGACCAGCAGGACCTCGACCCGTCCCCCGGTGGCCTTGTGCAACCGCAGCCGGGCCGACAGCACGCGCGTGTCGTTCACCACGAGCACGTCGCCAGGCCCGACCAGCTGGGGCAGGTCGCTGACCGAGCGATGCTCCGGGGCAGGGCCCTGCAGGTGCACGAGCAGGCGGGCGGCCGAACGCGGCTCCACGGGCACCTGGGCGATCGCCGCCTCGGGGAGGTCGTACTCGAAGGGCAGCACCACCGCTATTGGAACAGGTCGGGGGTGCCCTGCGAACCGGGGCCGGGCACCGGCGGCGGCTCCAGACCGAGGTGCTGCCAGGCGGCCGGCGTGGCCACCCGCCCGCGAGGTGTGCGCATGAGCATGCCGAGCTGCAGCAGGAAGGGCTCGTACACCTCCTCCACCGTCTCCGTCTCCTCGCCCACGCTGACCGCAAGCGTCGAGAGACCGACGGGGCCCCCGCCGAAGCGCCGGCAGACCGCGTCGAGGATGGCGCGGTCGACCTTGTCGAGCCCGGCGGCGTCCACGCCGAACAGGGCCAGACCGGCAGAGGCCATGGCCGTGGTGACCCGCCCGTCACCGCGGACCTCGGCGAAGTCCCGAACCCGTTTCAGCAGGCGGTTGGCGATGCGGGGAGTCCCACGCGATCGACCGGCGATCTCGGTCGCTCCGTCCGGGTCGAGATCGACACCGAGGATGCGCGCAGAGCGGGTGACGATGGCGTGGAGATCGGCGGCGGCGTAGTAGTCGAGGCGGGCCACGAAGCCGAAGCGGTCGCGAAGGGGCCCGGTGATGAGGCCTGTGCGGGTGGTGGCGCCCACGAGGGTGAACTTCGGCAGCGGCAGGCGCACCGAACGGGCGGCCGGGCCCTTGCCGATGACGATGTCGAGGACGAAGTCCTCCATGGCCGGGTACAGCACCTCCTCCACCGCTCGACCGAGCCGGTGGATCTCGTCGATGAAGAGGACGTCACCCTCCTGCAGGTCGGTGAGGATGGCGGCCACGTCGCCGGTGCGGACGAGGGCGGGGCCCGACGTGATGCGGATGCCCACCCCCATCTCGGCCGCCACGATGGCGGCCATCGACGTCTTGCCCAGGCCCGGGGGCCCGGCGAGCAGCACGTGGTCGACCGGCTCGTGGCGCCGTCGAGCCGCCTCCAGCACGATCTCCAGGTGCTCCTTGAGCTGGGGCTGACCCACGAAGTCGGCCAGCCGGCGAGGCCGCAGGCTCACCTCCTCGGCCACGTCGACCGGGTCGGGCTGAGCCGACAGGATCTCCTCGCGGGGGCTCATCGCGTCGCGACCAGCCGGCGGAGGGCCAGACGCAGCTGCTCCTCGACGGTTCCGTCCTCCGGGAGGTCACGTACCGCGGCCCTCACCTCGTCCGCGCCGTAGCCGAGGCTGGCCAAGGCGGCCCGCACGTCGGAGCGCGCCGACGCCGACCCCGGCGCCACAGCCACCTCGCCGACCACCTCGAGGCCGGCCTCGGGGAGGTCGAGCCGGTTCTTGAGCTCGAGCAGCAGTCGGGCCGCCGTCTTCTTCCCGATGCCCGGCACCGTCGTCAGCGTGTCGGCGTCGTCGGTGGCCACCGCCCGGCGCAGGGCCGAGGGCGAGTGGACCGAGAGGATGGACAGCGCCACCGCCGGCCCGATGCCGTGCGTGGCGACCAGCGCTTCGAAGCAGCCGCGTGCGTCGCGCGTCGAGAACCCGTAGAGGATGATCGCGTCCTCCCGCACGTGGGTGTGGACGTGCAGGAACACCGGACCGCCGAGCTCGCCGGTCATCTCGCTGGAGCTGGTCGGCACGAGGACGCGGTACCCGACGCCACCCACTTCGACCAGCAGCTCGCCCCCGGCGGAGCGGTCGAGCAGCATCCCGCGAAGCGACCCGATCATCTGCGGGCGGCGGCGACGCGCGCCGCCTCGATCCGAGCCTGCACGGGGGCCTGGGCGTGGTGGCACAGGGCCAGGGCGAGAGCATCGGCCGCGTCCGCCGGCTGTGGCCGCTCGGCCAATCCAAGGAGCGACTGCACCATGCGCTGCACCTGCTCCTTGGTGGCCGCGCCGTACCCGACCACCGCCTGCTTGACCTCGTTCGACGTGTACTGGGCCACCCCCGCCTCGGCCTCGACCGCGGCCACCAGGGCCAGGCCGCTCGCCTGGCCGACCGACATGGCGGTGCGGACGTTGGTCTGGAAGAAGACCCGCTCGACCGCCACCACATCGGGGCGCAGCTCGGCCAGGAGGGCCCGGAGCTCGCCGGCCAGCGCCGCCAATCGCTCGGGCAGCGGCTGCTCCGGTGGCGTGGTGATCACCCCGCAGGCCACCGCCCGCAGCTCGGCGCCGGAGCGCCGCACCGCGCCGTAGCCGCAACGCGACAAGCCGGGGTCGATGCCGAGCACGAACATGCGTTTGGAGCGTAGCCGGGCAAGGACGCTCGATCGCGGACCCGGGCGCTCGGAGCACCGACGTCCACCGACGTCCTCAGCGAACGGGGTCGGACTCCTGGGCGGCGGTGACGGCCGCCACCAGCTCCGGCGTGCGACGGTAGGTCAGGCCGGCCGACGCCCGGTGCGCATACCGGATGACGCCGGCGCGGTCGACGACGAACACCGAGCGGCGGTAGAAGCCGACGGGGCCGAGGATGCCGTAGGACCGCCCGACGCTCTTGTCGCCGTCGGCCAGCAAGGGGAAGGAGAAGCCGTGCACCCCGGAGAACTGCTCGTGGCTCTCGACGTCCTGCGGGCTGATGGCCAGCACCTGAGCTCCGAGATCCTCGAACTGCGCGATGTCCGACGAGTAGCTGTTGAGCTGGATGGTGCACACCGGCGTGTTGTCACCCGGATAGAAGACGAGCACCACCGAGCGCCCGCGGTACTCCGACAGGGAGTAGGTGCGGCCACCGGTGCCCTCGAGCATGAACTCGGGAGCCCGGTCACCGACACCCACCCGCGGCGGCGCCATCAGGCGGACACCAGCGCAAGGACGTCGTCGGGGATGTCGAAGTTGGCGTACACGTTCTGCACGTCGTCGTTCTCGTCGAGCGCGTCCAGCAGCTTCAGCACCTTCCGGGCCGCGACCTCGGTCTCGAGCGGCACCGTCTGGGTGGCCAGCATGGTGATGTCGGCGGAGTCGTAGGCCACCCCCGCAGTGTCGAGGGCGGTCTGGAGCGAGTGGAAGTCGGTCGGTGCACAGGTGAGCTGCCAGGTGTCGCCCTGGTCCTGCAGGTCCTCGGCTCCCGCCTCGAGGGCCACCTCCATCAGCTCGTCCTCCCCCAGCTGCTTGGACAGGATGAAGACACCCTTGCGCTCGAACTGCCACGACACCGCGCCCGGCTCCGCCATCGAGCCGCCGTGCTTGGAGAAGGCGCTGCGCACCTCGGAGCCGGTGCGGTTGCGGTTGTCCGACAGGACCTCGACGATGACGGCCACACCACTCGGGGCGTAGCCCTCGTAGGTGATCGGCTCGTACTTCACGCCTTGGAGCGCGCCCGTGCCCCGCTTGATGGCCTTCTCGATCGTGTCGAGGGGCACCGACGACGAGCGGGCCTTCTGGTACATGGTCCGCAGCGTCGGGTTCATGTCCGGGTCGGCCCCGCCTTCCCTGGCCGCCACTTCCACCTGACGGATCAGCTTGGCGAAGAGCTTGCCCCTGGCCGCGTCCTGGGCGCCCTTCTTGTGCTTGATCGTGGCCCACTTGGAGTGTCCGGACATGGCTACAAGCCTCCTACAAACAGATCGTGGATGCGCAAGTCCTGCGACAGCTCCGGGTGGAAGGCGGCCACCAGCACGTTGCCCTGCCGGCACAGCACCGGGTGCCCGTCGACCGTGGCCAGCACGTCGACGTCGTCCCCCGCCCGCTCGACGAACGGGGCACGGATGAAGACGGCGTCGACGGGGCCGGCGGCGACGCCTTCGACGTCGAGGGCGGCCTCGAAGGAGTCGACCTGGCGACCGAACGCGTTGCGGCGCACGGTGATGTCCACAACGCCGAAGAACCTCTGGTCCGGGCGTCCGTCCAGCACCTCCCCGGCCAGGAGGATCATGCCGGCACAGGTGCCGAACGCGGCCATGCCCTCGGCCAGACGCTCGGCGATCGGCTCGAACAGGCCCGACGACTCGAGGAGCAGCGACATGGTGGTCGACTCCCCGCCCGGGAGCACGAGGCCGTCGATGCCGGCCAGGTCCTGCGGGGTGCGCACCTCCACGACGTCGGCCCCCAGGGCCACGAGCGCGGAGACGTGCTCACGCACGTCACCCTGGAGGGCGAGCACCCCGATCTTCGGCACCTGGCGGCCTCGCCATCGGCTCCGGACTACCAGCCCCGCTCGGACAGCTTGAGCTCGACCTTGGACGCCTCTTCACCGCGCATGGCGTCGCCCAGCCCACGGCTGACCTTCGCCACGATGGCCGCGTCACGGTGGTGGGTGGTGGCCTCGACGATGGCCCGGGCCATCAGCGACGGGTTGGAGCTCTTGAAGATGCCGGAGCCCACGAAGACCGCCTCTGCGCCGAGCTGCATCACCAGGGCGGCGTCAGCGGGGGTGGCGATGCCGCCGGCGCAGAACATCGGGACGGGCAGCTTGCCGGTCTCCGCGACCTCCTGCACCAGCCCAACGGGGGCCTGCAGGTTCTTGGCCCATCCGTAGATCTCGGCCGAGTCGGCCAGCGTGATGCGACGGATGTCGCCCAGGATCAGGCGGAGGTGGCGCACGGCGTGGACGACGTCGCCGGTGCCGGCCTCGCCCTTCGAGCGGATCATGGCCGCGCCCTCGGAGATGCGCCGCAGGGCCTCGCCCAGGTTGGTGGCACCGCACACGAACGGCACGGTGAAGGCCCACTTGTCGATGTGGTGAGCCTCGTCGGCCGGAGTGAGGACCTCGGACTCGTCGACGTAGTCGACACCGAGCGACTGCAGCACCTGGGCCTCGGCGAAGTGCCCGATGCGAGCCTTGGCCATGACCGGGATGGTCACCGCCTCCTTGATGCCCTCGATCAGGGCCGGATCGCTCATGCGGGCAACGCCGCCGTCGCGGCGGATGTCGGACGGCACGCGCTCGAGGGCCATCACCGCGACCGCTCCCGAGTCCTCGGCCACTTTGGCCTGCTCGGCGTCCACCACATCCATGATCACGCCGCCGCGGAGCATCTCCGCCAACCCGCGCTTGACCCGCTCCGTACCCGTCACCCGATCCGTCATGGCGTCCAGTCTACGGCTCGGAGGCGCTCTAGCCGGGCGAGATGGCGACGAGCCCAGGGGAGGGCAGCTCGAGCCAGGTGCGGCCCGGTGTGAGGCGGAACGGCGCTCCCGAAGCATCGGTGTACTCGGTGCGGTGCTCAGGTGAGAGCTTCTTCCAGCGGCCGGCGACGACCTTGCCGTCGGCGAACAGGAACGCCTCGCCGTCGCCGACGAGCTCGGCTTCCGGCACCATCGTCCGGGACTGGTCGATGTAGCCCGTGTCGCGGTACTCGACGATCTGCACCACGACGTTGCTCGCGGAGATCCGCCCGCCGCCGGAGTCCACGTGGGGCGTCCCGTCCTGGGTTCGGAGCCACGCCTTGGACGCGGCGTCCCAGGTCCACTCCACCCGGGTCGTGAGGTTCGCCCTCCACTGCATGGTGACGCCGCTGCTCGGCTCGCCGGCAGCCGACTGGCTCGGCGTCCGGTAGCTGAACATCGGTTCGGGCGGCCCACCGTCGGCGCCCTCGTAGAGCTCACCCGGGTTCACGAAGAGGTTGTACGGGCTGCGGCGGCCACGGTCGCGGTAGTAGGCACCGCCCTTCGCGTCGACACCCACGTCGACCAGTGGCGCATCCCGCACCAGGCCGGCGAAGTCTGGGTTCGCGCCCGACCACGCGAACAACGGGCGGTTGAGCGACGACGCGATGAAGATGTCGGTGGTGCGGGCCGAGCGCACCGGTCCCGCCGCTGCAGGCAGCTCGGAGTGGTAGACGGCCACCAACCGGGTGAGGCCGCCCTCCACCCCTTCCTCCACCACGATGTCGGCTTCGCTGATGCCCACCTGCGGCCGGCCCAGCGGCGCGTTGTCGATCTTCACCATCAGGGCCGGACGGCCCATCGCCGCCGGGTCGGTGATGGCCAGGCCGGTGAGGGGCGCTCCGGTGCCGGGCGCGGCCGCTCCGGGCTCGGCCGCCGGGATGGTCGTGGTGGACGCCACCGTCTTGTCGGCGATCGCCTGCTTGCCGCCGCAGCCGCTCACCAGGGCGAGGCCGGCGGCCATCACGGCCGCGATGGAGAGGTACCGACGCACAGGCTTACAGCTCCCTGAGCGCTTCGATGCGCTCCTCTAGAGGTGGGCGGGTGAGCGAGGCGGGGCGGGGCGAACCGCCCTCCGGGCTCGGGACGGCGGAACGGGGCTCCTCGATCCAGACGTGGGCCATGGCCCGAGGCGCGGAGCGAAGCGATGCGGGATCCTGCACGATCTTCTCGAGGGCTGAGATCAGGCCGGGCGGATATCGGGTGAGGGCCACGCCGGCGACGTCCGCCTGGCGCTCCTGGTCGGCGTCCACGACCCAGCGCACGCAGCGGGCGGCAAGCGGCGCAGGGAGCGGCCGGGTCAGCGTCCCCACCACGGTCGCCGCGATCGTCGAGACCAGCGTGTCCCGGCTCTTGATGTGACTGAGCTCGTGGGCCACCACGGCCTCGAGCTCGATGCGGCTCAGCTTGTCGAGCAGCCCGGTGGTGACGACCAGGGCGGCGTGCTTCGGGTCACGGCCAGTGGCGCACGCGTTGGGCGCGTCGTCATCGAGGACGAAGAGACGCGGCTTCGGCAGCCCGGCCGCCACGCACAGGTTCTCCACCAGGTTGAGCAGCCGAGCCTGCTCACCGGGTGCGACCTCGCGTGCGCCGGTCATCGACAGGACCATGGCGTCGGCCTTGTGGTGCGCAGCCAGGGCGACCGCCACGCCGATCAGGAGCGCGACGAGGACGACCGCGAACCCGGCGTTCGTCACCAGGGCCAGCACCAGGCCCACCGCTACGAACGAGCCGCCGAGGGCGACCAGGACGAGCAGGGCCCGCCGCTTGTTGGCTGACACTCGGTCGGACAAGCTCTAGAACTGCACCTTCGCCGGGCCACGACCCGCTGCATCGGCTTCGAAGTACTCGCGCTCGGCGAAGCCGAACGGGCCGGCGACGAGGTTGCTCGGCACCGTCTGGATCTTGGTGTTGTAGCGCTGCACGGTGTCGTTGTAGAACTGCCGCGCGTAGGCGATCTTGTCCTCGGTGGCCGACAGCTCCTCCTGGAGGGAGATGAAGCTGGAGCTCGCCTGCAGGTCGGGGTAGGCCTCGGCCACGGCGAAGAGCGACTTGAGAGCACCGCTCACGGCGTTCTCCGCCTCCGCCTGCTGGGCCACGCCCGATGCACCGATGGCGTTGGCCCGGGCGCGGGTCACCTCCTCGAAGACCGCACGCTCGTGGGTGGCGTAGCCCTTCACGGTCTCCACCAGGTTCGGGATGAGGTCGTAGCGGCGCTGCAGCTGCACGTCGACCTGGGACCATGCGTTCTCGATGCGGTTGCGCAGCTTCACCAGGCCGTTGTAGGTCATCAGCACGTAGAGCCCGATGAGCACCGCCACGACTCCGGCCACGATGAGCAGGGTGGTCACGTCGCCATCTTCGCACGCCGTCCACCGCCGATCGGGGCAATCCGGTCAGACGGCGACCGACCGGTACAGCTCGACGTAGCGCTCCGCGAGGTGCTGCATCGAGAACTCGGCGGCCCGCTGGTCCCCCGCCTCCACCAGGTCGCGCGACAGGGCCGCGTCGTCCAGCACGCGCCGGATGGCGGCCGCGAGAGCGGATGCGTTCCCCGGGGGCACGAGCATCGCCTGCTCGCCGGGCCGGGCCACGTTGCGGTATCCCGGCAGATCACTCGCCACGATCGCCGTGGAGGCGGCCATGGCCTCGAGGAGCACCACTCCGAACGACTCGCCCCCGAGCGACGGGGCCACGAACAGGTCGGCGCTGCGGAGCCGGGCGGCCTTCTCCTCGTCGGAGATCCGGCCCAGCCACTCGATGCGGGGATCGCCGAAGTGGCGGGCCCGCAGCTCACTCGTCTGCGGGCCGTGGCCCGCGACCCACAACCGGAGGTGCCGCGGCAGGTCGTCCATCGCCGCGAGCAGCGTGGCCAGGCCCTTACGGGGCTCGTGGCGCCCCACGAACAGGATCGTCGGACCATCGGTCGCCAGCATGGCCGCCTTCGAGAACCGCTCCACCTCGATGCCGTTGAAGACCTGTTCGTACCGACCACCGAGTGCCCGCTGCGCGGTGGACGTGGCGTCGGCCGACACGGCACAGCGCAGGTCGAGGCGGCGGGCGAGGGCGCGGGCGGGGTACCGGAGGTAGTCGTAGGCCGAGCTGGCACCCGCGCGGTGGAAGGTGCCGACGAGGGGTCGATCGGTGAAGAGCAGCGTGGTGAGGGTGGGCCCGGGCACCAGCGGCTCGTGCAGGTGCACGACGTCGAACTCCTCGTCGCGCAGCGCCCGGATGGTGCGGAGCGCGCACGACGGGTCAGGGGCGATCGGTGCCACCGAGCCGTTCGCGATGAGCGGGATCGAGTTGCCGAGCGGGGTCACACCGCCGTCGGGTGGTGGGCCGTCGCACGGCGCGAGCACCCGGGCCGCGTGGCCCAGGGCGCGCAGCGAGCGGGCCAGACCGAGCACCTGTCCCTGCACGCCGCCGAAGGCCGTGAGGCTGTACGGGCACACCAGGGCCACGCGCACCACGTCAGGCTACCGGGGCTCGGCCGGTGACCGCCCCGTCCGCCTCGCGGTCGCTCGGCCAGTTCGGCTGCAGCACGTGCCACTGCTCGGGGGCGGCGCGGATCATGGCCTCCAGCTCGTGGGCCAACGCCTGGGTCACCCGACGCACGTCCTCCCGGAAGCTGCCTCGGCGCTCGGCCGGCACGGGCGGGCGCACCACGCCTCGATGCCCTCGGCCCTCGAAGTACACGGTCGTCGGCAGCAGCGCCGCGCCGGTGCGCAGCGCGAGCGTCGCCGGACCGGCCGGCAAGGTGGTGCGCTCACCGAAGAGCTCGACCTCCACCCCGTTGCCCTCGAGGTCCCGATCGCACACCAGGCCGACGAGCTGGTTGGCCCGTAGCGCTCGCAGCACCTCGGCACCGGCCCTGGCACCGTGCGGCACGACGGTGAGCCCGAGAGAGCGACGCAGCCCGGCGAACCACTCGAAGAGCTCAGGCGGCTCGAGCGCCTCCACCACCACGGTGGCGGGATGCCCGACGGACGCCAGCCAGGCGCCGCCGAAGTCCCACCCACCCAGGTGCGGCATGGCCATGATCACGCCGAAGCCACGAGCCTTGGCCTCCTCGAAGTTCTCGAGGCCCTCCCACGACATGCCGCTCTCGAGCTCGGCCGGCGTGGTGCGGGCGAGCCGGAACGACTCCATCCAGTACCGGGCGTAGGACCCGAAGGCCCGCTGCAGCTGCCATTCGAGTGCGAGCCCTTGGAGGTCCCGCCCGGTGGTGCGCCGCAGGTGGCGGGCCAACATGGCTCGCCGGGAAGGCACGGCATACGGCAGCACCGTCCCTGCGACCCGGGCGAGCACACTCGCGACCGGCCCGGGCAGCACGTTGGCCACTGCGGCTGCGGCGCGATAGCCGAAGTACGGCGCGCGAGCGCGCAACGAGCCCACGGGCCAGGCGAGCGGCGGAGCGGCTACGGGCGGCGGGCGCCGGCGCGGCGGTGCGTGGACCGGCCGGTGCGCGGACCCTCACGCCGAGCTCGCCACATGGCGCCGGACGTCCAGTCGGTCGAGCGCTCAGCCGTGGCGTCGCGCCACGCACGGAACCGGACGGCGGCCCGGGTGTCCGACCGCTCGATCGGACGGGCCACGCTGGCCTGACGCCAGACCTTCAAGAACCGCTGGCCGGCGGTGAAGAGGGTCAGAGCGAGCATCAACCACAGGATGGGCTGGAGGAGCACCGGGAACGCGAGGCCGATGCCGATGGCGATGATGCGCTCGGCGCGCTCCATCAGGCCGCCCTTGGCGGCGTAACCGAGCGCCTCGGCCTTGGCCCGCTCGTAGGAGATGAGGGTGCTGGAGCCGAGGACGGCGAAGGCCAGCATCGGGGCCAGGCCACCGTCGGTGATGGCCAGGTGCCAGGCGATGCCGCCCAGGATCAGCGTGTCGGTGACACGGTCGGCCACCGAGTCGAAGAACGCGCCCCGGGGCGACGAGGTGCCGGCCACCTTCGCCACGGCACCGTCGAGCAGGTCGGGCACGGCGGCGAGCGCGAGCAGCACGACACCCCAGCGCAGATGACCGGACCCGATGACGACTGCGGCAACGCCGGCCATCGCCAGACCGGCGCCGGTGAGCTGGTCGGCGGTGACACCGGCACGGTGCAGCGCGGAGCCGACCGGCTTCACACCGACCTCTACGCCGGCCCGCCAGTGTCCGTCAAACACAGGTAGATCGCTCCTCGAAGGGGTTCGTGATCACCCGTCACGGTACCACCGCCCGTGGTTACGATGGTGTACAGGGGTCGAAAGGCCCGAACCGCTCCGTCCTGCGGAGGTGCACGTGAAGAGCTACCCACCCGACCGGATCCGCAACGTCGCCTTGGTCGGCCACGGAGGCGCGGGCAAGACCACACTGGCCGAAGCACTGCTCTTCACGTCAGGATCCGTCGCTCGCCAGGGCCGGGTCGAGGACGGCACGACCGTGTGCGACCACGAGCCGGAGGCGATCCGACGAGGGATGTCGACAGGCGTGGCCCTGGCCGCCTTCGAGCACGATGGCCACAAGATCAACGTGCTCGACTGCCCCGGCTTCGTCGACCTCCTCCCCGAGGTGGCGGTCGCGCTTCGGGTCGCAGACCTGGCGGTCGTGGTGGTCAGCGCCGTCGACGGGGTGGAGGCCCAGACGGAGGCAGCCTGGAGCCTCGCCGAGGAGCTCGGGGTGCCGAGGATGATCTTCGTCAACAAGGAGGACCGCGACCGAGCCTCCTTCGACCGCACCCTCGACCAGCTGCGCGCCGCCTTCGGTCCCGGGGTGGCACCGCTCGAGCTGCCGCTGGGTGAGGCGGCGGAGCTGTCGGGCGTCGCCGACCTCCTCACGGACACCGCCATCGTCTACGACGACGACCACGGCCACCACCACGAGGGCCGCATCCCGCCGGAGATGGCCAGCCGTGAGCACGAGGTGCACGACACGCTCGTCGAGGGCATCGTGGAGCAGGACGAGGAGCTGCTGGAGCGGTACCTCGACGGCGACGTACCGACCGCCGACGAGCTGGAGCGAACGCTGGCCGCCTCTGTCGCCGCCGGCGAGGCCTTCCCCGTCATCTGCGGCTCCGCCCTTCGCGACGTCGGGGTCGACCAGCTGACCCGCTTCATCTGCGAGATCGGGCCGGCGCCGACGAAGCGGCCACCCGTTCTCGTCGAGGCCGGTGACAGCCTGCACGAGGTCACGTGCGATCCCGACGGCCCACCGTTGGCGTTCGTCTGGAAGACCATCACCGATCGCCATGTCGGCCGCATCTCCCTGCTCAAGGTCGTGTCGGGCACCCTTCGCCCCGACACCGTGCTCGTGAACCCGCGCACTCGCGCAGAGGAACGGCTGCACTCGATATTCACCCTGCGCGGCAAGGAGCACGAGCCGGTCGAGTCGGTCGTGGCCGGGGATCTGGTGGCGGTGGCCAAGCTGGGCGCGGCATCGGGTGACACGTTGGCGCCGCGCGCGATGCCGGTCGTCGTTTCCCGCCCCGAACCGCCCGACCCGACGTTCACGATCGCCGTCACCCCGCGTTCCAGGGCGGACGAGGAGAAGCTCATGACCGCCCTCCACCGCCTGGAGGAGGAGGATCTCGCCCTGCGGGTGCAGCGCGACGACGAGACGCACCAGACGCTGCTCTCGGGCATGGGGGAGACGCACCTCCAGGTGGCTCTCGAGCGCCTGCAGCGCAAGGCAGGGGTCGAGGTCGTTCGCGAGGACGTGCGGTTGCCGTACCGCGAGACCGTCACCGCTACGGTGCGCGCCGAGGGCCGTCACAAGAAGCAGAGCGGCGGTCACGGCCAGTTCGGTGTGTGCAGGATCGAGGTCGAGCCGCTCGAGCGAGGCGCCGGGTTCGAGTTCGTCGACCGCGTCGTCGGCGGCGCGATCCCGCGCCAGTTCATCCCGGCGGTCGAGCGAGGCGTCCGCGACGCCATGGCCGCCGGCGGGCCACACGGCTTCCCCGTGGTCGACCTGCGCGTCACCCTCGTCGACGGGAGATATCACGCGGTCGACTCCTCGGAGATGAGCTTCCGCACGGCCGGGTCGCTCGCCCTTCAGCAGGCGCTGGCCGGAGCCGGCACCACCGTGCTGGAGCCGATGTCACGGGTCAGCGTGACCGTGCCGTTCGCCGCGCAAGGCGACGTGCTGGGTGACCTCAACGCCCGGCGGGCCCGTGTGCTGGGCACTGCGGCCGAGGCCGGCTCGCGCCGGGACCAGGTGGTGGAGGCGCTCGTCCCCACCTCCGAGCTGCAGCGCTACGCCATCGACCTCCGCTCGCTCACCAGCGGACGAGGCAGCTTCAAGGCCACGCACAGCCACTACGACGTGCTGCCCTCCCACCTGGTCGATGGGGTCATCCATCGCGTGCGGACCTGACTCGCAGCTCGTCGGGGGTCCATGCCCGCTATTCGGGCGAGTGCCGTCCGGCGATCTCGGCGCTCGTGTACTCACTCCAGTCCTCGGGGTTGTCCTCCACGAAGTGAGCCACCACCGAACCGTCGACACCGTCGACCAGCACCAGGCCCCGCTTGGCCGGAGGTTCGTCGGCCGAGTACAGCAGGATGCGCCACGTCGGGCGGCTTCGGAGGCCACGCCATCCGAGCTGGGCCGAGGCATGCCCCACCGCGAAGCCGACCTCCCTGCCGGCGGAGGCCAGCGCATCCGTCTCGTCGATGCGAAGCGGATACGCGGCCAGCACGTGGTAGGCGCCCACGACGACGAGTGCCGCACCGAGGATCGCGAACCCCCGGTTGACCAGCACGCTGGACCCTCCGGCGAGCGCCCAGGTGGCGAGGCAGGCGGCGCCCACGGCCAGGTACATGAACCCGGGTATCCGGCGCCGCTTGTTGTCAGGAAAGGTGTACGGGCCGACGTAGCCGTGGGCGACGAGATCGTCGGGCAGCTCGTCGAGGTGCTCGGTGTCGGCGGGGCGGTTGTCCGATGTCTCGGGGGCTGACGGGTCGGGCACGGAGCGACGCTACCGGCCGGCCGGTGGCCACGCCGACGTGACCTTGTCCCACGTGTCGCCCATCGACTCGGGCAGCACCCGGGTGTCCGCCACGGTCGTCATGAAGTTGGTGTCGCCGCTCCAGCGCGGGAGCACGTGCACGTGGAAGTGACCGGGAACGCCGGCGCCGGCCGATCGCCCCAGGTTGGCGCCCACGTTGATGCCGTCCGGCCGGAACGCGCTCTTGAGCGCGACCACTCCTTCGGTGACGGCCGCCCAGACCTCCTGGGCCTCCTCCGCCGTCAGCTCTTCGAGCTCGCCCACGTGGCGAAGCGGCATGACCATGAGGTGCCCGGTGGAGTACGGGAAGGCGTTGAGCATCGCCACCGCCTGCGTACCCCGCCACAGCACCCGCCTGGCTTCGTCGGTGTCATCGCTCGCGAGGATCCGACAGAAGACGCAGCCTTCGTCGCCCGGACCGTGCTGCCCGGCACCGCCCACGTACGCGCTGCGCCAGCCGGCCCACAGGTGTTCGAGCGGCATCAGGTCGCGATGCGGGCGTCGACCTCAGCGCGGAGCTGGGTCGCGAAGTCGTCGACGGCGACCCCTCGCACGGGCCGGTTCTCCCCGCGCTTGTTGACCCCGACCGTGCCGTGCTCCACATCGTCACCGCCCACCACCAGGACGTACGGGAGCTTCTCCATCTTCGCCTTGCGCACCCGCGCGCCGAGCTGCTCGTCCGGCGCGGCGTAGTCCACCCGGAAGCCGTCCGCCTTCAGGCGATCCACGATGCGCACCGCGTACGCGTGGTGCTCGTCGCTGACCGGCAGCACCCTTGCCTGCACGGGCGCCAGCCAGGCGGGGAAGTTGCCGGCCGTGTGCTCGAGGAACATCCCGAAGAAGCGGTCGAACGACCCGAACAGCGCCCGGTGGATGACATGGGGCCGATGGCGCTGGTTGTCGGCACCGACGAACTCGAGGTCGAAGCGCTCGGCGAGCTGGAAGTCGACCTGGATGGTCGACATCTGCCACCGGCGGCCGATCGCGTCGCGGATGTGGATGTCGATCTTGGGGGCGTAGAAGGCGCCCTCGCCCTCGGCCACGACGTACGGGATGGCTGCGGACTCGAGGGCCTCGCGAAGTGCGTCCGTGGCCCGATCCCAGTCCTCGGGCCGGCCGATGAACTTCTCCGGCCGGGTGGCCAGCTCGGGCTCGACGTCTTCGAAGCCGTAGGTCTTGAGCAGCCGGATCACGAAGGCCAGCAGGCTGCCGAGCTCGTCGGCCAGGTTCTCCGGCGTGCAGAAGATGTGGGAGTCGTCCTGGGTGAAGCCCCGAGCCCGGAGCAGGCCGTTCACCACGCCCGACTTCTCGTAGCGGTACACCGTGCCGAACTCGAACAGCCGCAGCGGCAGGTCGCGGTACGACCGCTGCTGGTGCTTGTAGACCAGCATGTGCATCGGGCAGTTCATCGGCTTCGGGTAGTAGGCGGCACCCTCGTCGAGCTGCATCGGCGGGTACATGCCCTCGGCGTACCACTCGAGGTGCCCCGACTTCTCGAAGAGCGCCGACTTGGCGAGGTGGGGTGTGTAGACGAACGAGTAGCCGCCGGCCTCGTGCTCGTCCCGGCTGTAGTCCTCCATGAGCTTGCGCACCAGGCCGCCCTTGGGGTGGTAGAGGGCGAGGCCGCTGCCGACTTCAGGCGAGAACGAGAACAGGTCGAGCTCTGCGCCCAGCTTGCGGTGATCTCGCTTCTCCGCCTCCTCGAGGAAGGTGAGGTGGGCCTTGAGGGCCTTGTCGTCCTCCCACGCCGTGCCGTAGATCCGCTGCAGCTGCTGGCGCTTCTCGTCCCCCCGCCAGTACGCAGCGGCGACCTTCATCAGCTTGAAGGAGCCGATGCGGCCCGTCGACGGGACGTGCGGGCCGCGGCAGAGGTCGACGAAGTCGTCGGAGTTCCGATACGCGGTGACCGCTCCATCGCCCGCGCCCTCGGCGGCGTCGACGCCCTCGATGATCTCGCGCTTGTACGGCTGGTCGGCGAAAAGGGAGAGACCCTCCTCGATCGTGTGCTCCTCCCGCACGAACCGCTGGTCGGAGGCGGTGATCTCCCGCATGCGCTCCTCGATGCGGAGGAGGTCGTCCTCGGTGAAGGTGGCACCGTCCGGCAGCTCGAAGTCGTAGTAGAAGCCGTGCTCGATCGGCGGACCGATGGCGAACTTGGCACCCGGCCAGAGCTGCGTGACGGCCTGGGCCATGACGTGAGCGGTGGAGTGCCGCAGGACGTGGCGACCCTCGTCGGACGCAGAGGTGATGATGGCCACCTCCGCCCCCCCGGGGACGGGGGTGTCGAGGTCGACGTCGTCACCGTCGATCTTCGCAGCGATGGCCGCCTTGGCCAGGCGGGCCCCGATCGAACGAGCGACGTCGGCCGCAGTCGAACCGGCCGCCAGCTCCTTCTCGGAACCATCGGGCAGTCGGATGACGATCGAGTCGGCCATGCGGCGAGGATAGTGGTGGCCCTCTTTTCCTCCGCCGTGTTCCAGCCCTCGGCCGTGCTGCAGCCGCCCGGTCTTGTTCGAGCAGGCCGCCCCTCGTTCAGGCCGTGGCGGCGCCGGGCACACCGAGCAGCGCCGCGGCCTCGGACACCCCGAGACCGGCGGCGGCAGCCTGGTCGATGGCAGCCAGGGCCGTGGGAGTGTCGAGGTCGTCGTCCAGGGCAGCCCGCACCTCGGCCAGCGCGCCGGCACCCTCGCCCGCGACCCTCCATCGGTCCAGCCGCTGGGCGGCTCGGGGCATCAGGGTGTCGTCCCACTCCCAGTCGAAGCGGTAGTGGTGAGCCAGGATGGCGAGGCGAACGGCGCCCGGATCCCACGCTTCGAGCAGGTCGTGCACGAACACCAGGTTGCCCAGCGACTTGGACATCTTCGTGCCACCGAGGCCGACCATCGCCACGTGCATCCAGTGGCGAACGAAGGGGGAACCGGTGGCGGTCTCGGACTGCGCCGCCTCGCACTCGTGGTGCGGGAAGATCAGGTCGGTGCCGCCGCCGTGGAGGTCGATCGTCGTCCCCAGCTCGCGAAGGGCCAGAGCCGAGCACTCGATGTGCCAGCCCGGTCGCCCGGGCCCCCAGAGCGACTCCCATGCCGGCTCGTCGGGCGCCGACGGTTGCCAGAGCACGAAGTCGAGCGGGTTGCGCTTGTGCGGGTCGTCGACGTTGCCGCCGCGCTCGGCTGCGAAGGCGAGCATCTGCTGGCGGTCGTAGCCGCTCACCGAGCCGAAGCCGGGGAACGAGGCGACGCTGAAGTAGACCGACCCCCCGGCCTGGTAGGCGTGCCCAGAGTCCAGCACCATCCCGATGAACCCGAGGATGTCGGCGATGGCAGACGTGGCCCGGGGCTCGCTGAACGCCGGCAGCAGGCCAAGCGCTTCCATGGCCTCGTCGAAGCGCTTGATCTCCTCTGCGGCCAGATCGAGGTAGTGGACGCCCAGGTCCCTCGCCTTGGCGAACAACGGGTCGTCGATGTCGGTGATGTTCCGCACGCACTGCGTCCGGTGGCCGAGGTCGCGGAGCCGGCGCTGCAGCACGTCGTAGGTCACATAGACGGCCGCGTGCCCGAGGTGGGCGGCGTCGTACGGCGTGATCCCGCAGGTGTACATGGTGACGAGCTCGTCCGGCTCGAAGGCCACGACGGAGCGACGCGCCGTGTCGTACAGCCGCATGGTCACTGGGTCCCGCTCAATCGAGCGGGATGCCGGTGATGCGCAACGCCGCGTGCGTCTTGTAGCGGATGTTGAGCTGCAGCAGCACCGCGGTGAACGCTTCGATGGGCGACGCGTTGGACAGCGTGCCGGCGTTCAGCGCCCGCAGACCGGGGATCAGGTTGACCAGCTCGCTGGCCGCCTTGGTGGCCGCACGATGGTCGGAGCACACGAGCACGTCGCTCTCGACCGGGTGGTCCAGGTCACCGAGCTCACGGGCGGGGATGTGGTGCAGTGCAGCTGCGACGTAGGCATCGGGCACTGCGTGCTGCACGTGAGCGGCCACCGAGCCTCTCGGCGGCACCAGGGGCTCGAACTCCCTGCCGACCTTGGCCAGCGCGTTGGCGATGCTCACCACGACCTTGCCGGCGAGCGCATCGGCCACCGAGCCGGCAGTCACTGCCGCGCCGTCCCAAGGTGTGGCGATGACGACGAGGTCGGCCGCCGCGGCCGCCGCGTTGTCCCCCGGCCGAAGTCGCTTCTCCAGCGATCGGCCGGGCCAACGCTCGGTGAGCTCGGCGATCTTGGCCTCCGCCCTGTCCGCGGCGCGAGAGCCGATGGTGACATCGAGGTCGAGAGAGGCCAACCGGGCAGCCAGGCCGCTACCGGCTGGGCCCGTTCCTCCAAGGATTCCTACGTGCATTCGGGGAACGATTGCACATCCCGCCGGCTACAGCGGACCCCGCGCCTGCGCCGCCAGGTCCCGGACCACTGCCTCGCCCAGCCCGCGTGTGGCCCGACGGTTGATCTCCGCCCCGGCCACCGCACCCGCCAGCAGCGGTGCCAGAGTCCAGACGTTGCGGCCGAGCCGGTTGAGCACCCGCCGGCGGACGAGGCGCACGAGCTCGTTGCGAGTTCCGTGCCCGAGCGCTTCGGCCAGCCCGCCCTTGGCCGCGAGGTTGGCCGGCGTCACGCCCCGCCGCTCGGCCCAGGCCCGGAGCAGCACGACGCTGCGGTGGCTCGCCGGACCGGTGACCGGCTGTTGGTACACCACGTGCAGCTCGGCGACCAGCTGCAGCTCGATGGCCGCGACGGCGATGGTCTCGACGACCAGCTCGAACGGGATGGCCACCCACGCCGGCGGCGCGAGCTGCCCGGCGCTGATGATGGCGCCGGCCGCCGCCCCAACGGTGGCGGAGCGCCGGCTCGCGACGCGTATGAGCTCACCCGCCAGCGCGGCACCGGAGAGCCCGGCATGGTCCGCCTTCAGGGTTTCGAGGTCGCGCACCGATATCCGCGGCACCGCATCGAGCAGCGTGGCCGTGGCCCACTGCCCGCTCGCCACCGCCCTCGCACCAGCCTCGCGAGCCGAGGCGGCGAGGGCCCGGGTGAAGGAAGCCAGATCGGCCGGGGAGGCCTCCTGGTTCCCGGTCACCGTCGAGAAGCCTTCGGCCACCTGCTCCTCGGGCTGCTCAGCGGTGCCGGGCATCAGCAGTTCGCCCGCAGGGTCGGGTAGGGGTTGGACGGGGAGCCCCCGCCCGGGTGGATCTCGAAGTGGAGGTGCGGCGTGCCCCTGGCGTTGCCGGTGTCACCGACGTAGCCCACCACCGTGCCGGCCTGCACGCGTCCACTGGCGGCGTAGCCCGAGAGGTGCGTACCGAAGTAGGTGTGGCCGTCGTCGCCGGTGAGGTAGTACGACAGGCCGCCCAAGCCGGAGTTGTGGTGACGCACCGTTCCGCTCACGCTGGCCACGACAGGCGTCCCGCGGGGCGAGAGCATGTCCGTGCCCGCATGACCCCTGCCACCGGAGCGCGGCTGGCCCCAGTCGTTGGTGAACGTCCGTGGTCCCTGCACCGGGCAGATCCAAGCGCCCGCCGCGATGACCCCCGTCGCACCGCCGCCTCCGCTGGGCGCCGGAGCAGCCGCAGACCGACTGGCGCCCGCCGCCATGGCGGCACGCTGAGCAGCAGCCGCCTTCACCGTGCTCTGGCGAGCCGCGAGCGCCTGCTCTGTCTTCGCGATGCGATCGAGCTCGTCCATCGCATCGGTGCGCTCGCGGCGCACCGTGAAGGCCAGCTCGGCCCGTGCGTTCGCCGCCCGGCGAAGTGCCGCCTGCTGCTTCTCCAGCTCCCGCTGCGCGCCTCGAAGCAGCTGCAGCGCATCGTTGTCGCCGACGTTGACGAAGCGGGCCAGGGCCTGGTTGCGAGCGGTTTGCCCGGCGTCGCCGCCGAACGTCGCCGGCTCGCCGGGGCGCACGAACTGCGTCACGGCAAGTGCCCGCACCCGCTCTCGCAGCCCGACCAGGCGCTGCTGGGTCTCAGCGCTCCTGGCCTCGATGGCTGCGGCCTGGTCCTCGGCTTCCGCGAGGGCGGTCTCGGCCTCTGCCAAGCGCTCTGCGGTGCGATCAGCTCGGGCCTGAGCAGCCTTTCGATCCTTGACCGGGTCGCCCGCCGCTCCCGCTGGAGACGCGAGGGAGAGGGCGAGCGCTACGACGGCCGCAAAGGCGACCGGAGCTCGACGCATGGGGGGCCACCCTACCGAAGCCCTCGATCAGCGCCCAAGTGGCGGGTCAGGCCTGGCTGTGTCGGCGGCTTCGCCGGCTCCGCACCGCGACTGCGCCGAGGAGGGCGATCACCGAACCCACCGCAGCGACCCCTGCCATCGAGCCGCCGCCATTCTCCTGGCCGGCCGCCCGGGCTGCGACACCGCCGGTGCCTACCTCAGCAGACGGGTCCGCAGCGCCGGCACCCCCCGCTCCCGGCAGGGGCGGGACGGGCACGGTCATGCCGTCTCCGCCCGCCTCCACGCCGGGCACGATGGGGGTGGCGGCCTCCCCGATCGGGTCGACCGGTCCTGTGGCCGTCTCCCGGGCGGGAACCGAGGGAAGAGGCCCTTCCGTTCCGGGTGCCGGTCCGGCCACCGGGCCGACCGTGGTCGACGGAGGCAGCGCAGGCCCCGGGCGGGTCGGTTCCGGTGCCGGCGCGGGCCCCTCGGTTCCCGGTGCCTGTGGCGGTGGCGACGGCGACGCTGGTGCCGGCGGAGCGGGAGGCACCACGTCTTCGCACACCTCTGCGAAAGTCACGAAGGCGGGCGCGACGCCGCTGCCCCAGGCCCATCCCTCGACATCCCCGTCGGAGACCGCTGTGCTCGACGCGCCGGCCCGGGCATACGACCAGGCGGCGGCACCCCGACCGGCTCGGTGGTACGCCCAGTACTTCGTCCGGTCGCAGAAGCACTCACCGGACGGACATCCCACCCCGCAGAGCGAGCACACGCCGGCACCCATCCCCGAGAAGGAGGCGAACACGGGGTCCACCCCTGCCCGGCGAAGCGCCTCCGCGCCACTGATGGAGCCCTCGCTGAATCGGAGGCAGACCTTCCTCACCTCCTTGCCGGTGTCCACCACCACGGCGACACGGTTCGTCGCCTGAGCCGTCGCGACGGAGCGGGCCGGCCCGCTGACCGCCGGCGTGGCCGGGGCAGCCACCAGCGCGCCGAGCGCCAGCGCCGCGCCGAGGGCGGCTCGAGCGGCGCGCCGCCCACGGCTCACCGAATGACGTCGGCGACGAGACGGCCCGAGCCTTCGAGCGACCCGTGGACTCGGGCGTCACCGAAGGCCCGCACCTCTCCACCGAGACTGGCGAGGATGTAGCCCGCGCCGCCGCGACTGGCCGTGGCCCCGGCGAAGGGCGTGGTCGCCCCGGTGGCCACAGCGGAGCCGAAGAACGCTGCGTCGCCGAAGGTGAACACACCGCCGTCAGCCGCGAACAACCAGTAGCCGCGACCAGAGGGGGTGGGCAAGGCGTCGATCACCGGCTCGGCCAGCACGAGATCGCCCGTCGAGCCGAAGAAGGCGGCGTCGCCGTACGTGAACACACCACCGTCGGAGGCCACGAGCCAGTAGCCGCGGCCCGAAGGCGTGGACGCGGCAGCCACGATGGGCCGGTTGAGCGGGAGCTCGGCCGCCGAGCCGAAGAAGCCGGCGTCGCCGTAGGTGAACACTCCCCCGTCAGCCGCGACCAGCCAGTAGCCCCGGCCAGAAGGGGTGGACGCTGCCGCGACGATCGGCCGGTTGAGCCGGAGATCGGCGGCCGAGCCGAAGAAGCCGGCGTCACCGAACGTGAACGCTCCGCCGTCCCCGGCGAAGAGCCAGTAGCCGTCGCCGCTCGGGCTTGCCGCACCGGTGACGATCGGCTGGTTGAGCGGCAGCGTGTCGGCGGAGCCGACGAAGGAGGACGAGCCGAAGGCGGCGACCCCGCCGTCCGTCGTCAGCAGCCGGTAGCCGCCGACCGGGCACGGACGCAGGGCCTGGATGGACACCTGCCGAGGCCGCAGGAGCGCCTGGACGGACTGCGACGTGGCGAAGGTGTTGATACCGAAGGAGTCGCTCGGGCTGGCGATGCGACCGTCGGGCTGCTGGCGATCGATCAGGAACGCATCAGGCGAGAGGTAGGGGCGGTTGGTACGAGAAGGGTCGTAGACGTCCCTCCAGCACCGGTCGGCCACGTCGTAGCCGGCCGCCGTGATGGCGAGGATCACCCTGGCCGTCGAGTTCGGGTCGGAGGCGCCGAAGGAGCTCCAGGCCCCTTCGTCGTTGTGCAGCCGGGCCAGGAGACCGAGTGCCCTGGTGATCGACGGCGAGGCCGGGTTGGCGCCGCCGACGAGCAGCGCTTCGACGGCTCGCGCCGTGGTGTCGACGTCCTCGCCATTAGCCGTGGGGTCACCGGCGAAGTTCCATCCGCCGTTGGCCTGCTGGGCGTCGAGCACGTACTGCGTGGTCTGCGGGTCCGTGGGCCTCCCGAGGAGCCGGAAGGCGAACAGGGCCTGCAGCGTGCCGTTGAAGAAGCCGTACGACCCATCGGCCCCGCGGCCGGATTCCAGACGGGCGACCAGGTTCACCGCTCCGTCGCCCTGCGGATCGAACGCCGTCGGGTCGATGCCGACGGAGTCGGCGACCACGATGGTCAGCGCCGCCTGCTGCGCAGAGAACGTCGTGCCCTCGGAGAAGTCGTCGAGGTAGTCGAGACCGGTGCGGCCGGCGCGGGAGACGGCCTCCACGGCCGCTCGAGCCTGCGATGGCGAGTAGGACGGCCCGCTCTGCGCCGCCTGGGCGATGGCCAGCACCGCGTCGGGCGTCTCGAAGCCGGGGAAGCCGGCCTCGGCGGCGCCGAACCCGCCATCGGCGCGCTGCTCGCCGGCGAAGAAGGCGACGGCGCGATCTGCGACGGCGGGGGCACGCTGGTCGACCGCGGCTGCGGGCATGCCGGTCAGCCCCGTGAGGACGAGGGCAAGGCTGGAAACGCTCAGGACACGGCGTCGAGCCATGGGAACCTCCGCTCGGCCCCTTTCCACGAGGGCCGTTCTGGTACGGGACGCCGGTGGAATCGGCGGGCGGAGGTGGGCATCCTGGCTCACGGCCCGAAGGCCGCACACAGCTGCGGGTCAGCGTCGGACTTGCACCGACTTCCCCCGCCCCTCCCCGAAGGGAAGGACCATCGAGAACTTCCGGGTTCCCGATGACCTCTACCGGGCCGTACGTTAGTGAGGACCCGTGGACGCCCGCCAACCGTTGCACGCCCTCACCTGGCTGGTGTGGGCCCTGGCCGCCGCCGCCAGCGTGCAGCTCGCCCCGAACCCGCTCTACGTCGCCCTCGTCCTCGCCATCTCGGCGGCGGTCGTGGCGACCAACGCGCTCGATTCGCCGTTGGCCAAGGGCTTCCCGCTGCTGGTCGGCCTGGGCCTGACCTTCGCCTTGGTGCGGGTGGTGCTGACGGTGGCGACGACCCATGGCGTCGGGGACGTGCTCTTCTCGTTGCCCTCGGCTCGGCTGCCGCAGATCCTCGGCGGTTTCACGGTGGGGGGCACGGTGGAGGTGCCGGTGCTCTTGCAGAGCGCCTCGGAGGGTCTGGTGATCGTCGGGGTGCTCGCCGCGTTCGCCGCCTTCAACGCGGTGGTGTCGCATCACGAGCTCGTGCGCTCCGCCCCCGCCGCGTTCTTCGAGCTGGGGCTTGTTCTCACCGTGTCGCTGGCCTTCGTCCCGGTGACCCTGCAGGCGATCGGCGCCGTACGGGAGGCGGACAAGGCCCGGACCGGCGGGCGGATCGTGCGCCGCGGTCGCCTCGTACGCCAGGCCGTACCGCTGCTCGAGACCGGGATGGAGCGCGCCGTCTCGCTGGCCGAGTCGATGGACTCGCGGGGCTTCGGTCACCAGGCGCCGACCCGGCACGAGGCCGTTGGCGGCTGGCTCGGCGTTGGGGCGCTCCTGTCCCTGGCCGGAACCTTCCTGGCGCTGGTGGGCGGTGCCCCACCCGTGTCCGCCGCTCTGCTGGTGGCCCTCGGCGCGGGGTTGTTCGCCGCGGCCGTGGCGCTGACCTCTGCGGGACGACGTCGGGTTCGGTACCGGCCCCGACACCTGGTCTTGACCGATTGGCTGGTCCTGTCGGCCGCCATCGCCGCCCCCGCGACGCTCGCCATGCTGTCCGTCCTGCACGACGACACCCTGCGCTGGTCGGTGTCGCCGCTCGCGCTCCCGTCGGTCAGCGCGCCCGCCGTCGTTGCCCTTCTCGCCCTGGCTCTGCCTGCGTTCCTCCGGCCTCCCAACGGCGTCGCGCCGCGATGACGGCTCTCACCTACTCCGGCGTGGCCTTCGCCTATCCCGGCGGCGCCCCCGTGCTCGACGGGGTCGACCTGCGGGTGGAGCAAGGAGACGTCCTCCTCGTGGTCGGCTCGTCCGGCAGCGGGAAGAGCACGCTGCTCCGCGCCGCCAACGGGCTCGTGCCGCACTCGACCGGTGGTCGCTTCTCGGGTGACGTGGTGGTCGGTGGGCGATCGACCCGCCTGCACCTCCCGCGCCAGCTGGCCGACGTGGTGGGCTTCGTCCACCAGGATCCAGAGGCGCACTTCGTCACCGACCAGGTGGAGGCCGACCTCGCCTTCGGGTTGGAGAACCTCGGCGTAGACCCGGCGACCATGCGGCGACGCATCGAGGAGGTGCTCGACGCCCTCGACATCGCCCGCCTCCGGCACCGTTCGCCGGCGTCGCTGTCGGGCGGCGAGCGCCAGCGGTGCGCCATCGCCGGCGCGCTCGTCGTCGGGCCCTCCGTGCTGGTGCTCGACGAGCCGACGTCGCAGCTCGACCCCCAGGGTGCGGAGGACGTGCTCGGTGCCGTGGCCCGCCTCAACGCCGACCTCGGCACGACGGTGCTCCTGGCGGAGCATCGGCTCGAACGGGCGGCGCCTGTGGCTCACGCCGCCGTCCTGCTCGAGGCCGGCAGGGTCGCGTCCGCGGGCTCACCCGCCGACGTGCTGGCCGACTACCCCGGGGCCGCGACCGTCACCCGGCTCGGGCGACTGCTCGGCTGGCAGCCGCCGCCGCTCACGGTGCGGGAGGCGCAGCGCCACGCTCGACGAGAGGATCGAGCCGGATGGCCCGAGCCGGCGGCCCGCTCGGCCTCGGGTGGCGACCCGCTCGTGTCCTGCACCGGCGTCCGGGTCGAGCTGGGCGGATCGGTGGTGCTGCGCGACGTCGCGCTCACCGTCCGCGAAGGGGAGGTGGTTGCGTTGCTGGGCCGCAACGGCGCCGGCAAGACCACGCTGCTCCGCGCCCTCGCCGGCGTGATCTCGGTCGGTCGTGGCTCGGTGCACCGAGCCGGCCCGGTGGCCTACGTGCCCCAGGACCCGAACGCGCTGCTCTTCGCCCCCACCGTCCGACGGGAGCTCGAGCAGACCCTGCGGCTCATCGGCCGGCCCGACGCCCACCAGGTCGATCACTGGCTGCGGGCGCTGCGCCTGGAAGACCTGGCCCACCGCCACCCCCGCACCCTGTCGGGCGGTGAACGTCAGCGGGTGGCCGTGGCGGCTGTGGCCGTGGGCGGCGCCGCAGTGCTGCTGCTCGACGAGACGACCAGAGGGATGGACGCGCCGTCCCGCCAGGCCCTGGAGACGGCCATCGCGGAGCACGCAAGGGCCGGTGGCGCGGTGGTGCTCGCCACCCACGACGTCGAGCTGGCGGCCCGTGCTGCCTCGCGGGTGGTCGTCCTCGGGGACGGTGACGTGGTGGCCTCCGGTCCGGCACGCGAGGTGCTCGCCGGTTCCCTCTTCGCCCCGCAGGTGCTGCGCGTCCTGCCTCCGTTCCTGACGTTGGAGGAGGTCGCGAGCGCGGCCGTGCTCCGCTCATGATGTCGAACGCGCGACCGACCCTCGTCTACGTGCTGATGATCTTTCTGGGCGTGGTCGCGTTCATCTATCCGTTCTGGCTGCCGGAGGATGCCCTGGGCGACGGCAGCCATGCGGGTGACGCTCCGCTCGTGGCCGCAGCCGTGGGGGCCCTGGCCGTGGGCGCTGTCGCCCTCGAGGTGCGCCGCCGCACCATGAACGGTGCGACGGTCGCCCTTCTCGGCGTGCTGGCCGCCAGCTCGGGGCTGCTGCGCCTCCTCGACCTTCCCGGCGGTGGCTCGGGCATCTTCTTCCTGGTCGTGCTGGCCGGCGCAGCCTTCGGGCCTCGGTTCGGCCTGCTCCTCGGCCTCTCCGCCATGGCCACCTCGGCCGTCATCACCGGTGGGATCGGTCCGTGGCTGCCCTTCCAGATGCTGGCCCTGGCGTGGATGGGTGGCGGCGCCGGCTTCGTCGGGCTGGTCACCCGACGGCTCGGACGGCGGACGGAAGTCGCTGCTCTGGCCGTCTACGCCTGGATCTGGGGCTTCCTGTACGGCGCCATCATGAACCTGTGGTTCTGGCCCTTCGCCGTCGGTGACGGTGAGCTGGCGTGGCGGCCGGGGCTCGACCTGGCGACCACCTTGAGCCACTACCGGGCCTTCTACCTCCTGACCTCCTTCGGCTGGGATGCGGCCGGCGCCCTGGCCAACGCAGCCCTGGTCGTGGCGACCGGGCACCTGCTGCTCCCGAGCATGCGGCGCTTTGCCGGCCGGTTGGATCCGGTGGTCGAGCTGAACGTGTTTCACCTGAGCCGACCAGTGTTACAACCTGATCACGATGCCTGACACTTCTGAACCGGCGCGGCGCTTCGATCGCCTGCGCTCCCTGCCTTGGTTGCGCATCACCGGCGGCTTCCTGTTGGTCTTGGTCGTCGTGGGCGTCGTGCCCCCGCTCCGCAACGCAGCCGCCCTCGGGGCCAGCAAGGTCATCCTGTTCGTGGCCAGCCCGCTGGCGCCCCCCATCGCCGACCTCTCCAAGCTGCCGGAGACGAGCAGGGTGCTGGCCGCCGACGGCAGCGTGCTGGCCGAGCTGGACAAGAGCGAGCGCCGGGAGCCCATCGAGGTCGAGGCGCTGCCCGCGCACGTCAAGCAGGCCGTGCTGGCCGCGGAGGACACCGCCTTCTACGAGCACAGTGGCATCAACCCGACCGGCCTCTTCCGGGCCATGGTCCGCAGCGCCCAAGGCCGCATCCAGGGCGGCAGCACGATCACGCAGCAGGTCGCCAAGATCAACTACACGGCTCGCGAGCGCACCCTGATGCGGAAGCTCAAGGAGGTGCTCTACGCCAGCCGGCTCGAGAAGAAGTACACGAAGGACGAGATCCTCGAGCGGTACCTGAACCAGATCTACTTCGGCGAGGGTGCCTACGGCATCAACGCCGCCGCCCAGACCATGTTCGGGGTGACCGCGGACCAGCTCACCCCCGACCAGGCCGCCGTCCTCGCCGGCAAGATCCGCTCGCCTGAGGGCCTCAACCCCCGCAAGGACCCGGGGCGCATGACCGAGCGGCGGGACCAGGTGCTCGCCGAGATGCTCGACCAGGGATGGCTCGACGCGGCCGCTCATGACCAGGCCAAGTCACGGCCGCTCGAGCTGGTGCCCCCCCGCCCGCCGGACTCGTCGAGGACGCCCCACTTCCTCGAGTACGTGAAGCGCGAGGCCCGCACGCTGGACGCGCTGGGCACCGACGAGGAGTCGCGGTCGACCCAGCTCTTCACCGGCGGCTACACCATCGAGACCACGCTCGACCCCAAGACCTTCGACGCCGCCACCCGCTCGGTGCAGGAGCGCCTCGGTGCCCCGGAGGATCCGGTCACGGCGATCGCAGTGATCCAGCCGGGTGACGGCGCCATCCGCACGTTGTTCGGTGGGCTCGACTTCGCCACCACGCAGTTCGACATGTCGAGCCTCGGCGGACGTGACGCCGGCTCGTCGTTCAAGCCCTTCGTCTACCTCTCTGCCCTTCGGAAGGGCATCGACCCCCGCAACCGCTATGACGGCACGTCGGGCCGGGAGATCCCCTGCTACGGCCAGCCGGTGAACAACTACGCCGGCGAGGATGCCGGCGGGGAGATCAACGTCGACGAGGCGATGGTCAAGTCCGTCAACGTCGTCTTCGTCGAGCTCGGCTGCGCCGTCGGTGTGCCTGACGTCGAGCGCACGGCCGTCGGGGCCGGCGTCCCGGACGATGCCGTCAACGCAGACGCGGCGAAGGGGGCGGTCTTCCTCGGCAGCCTCGGAGCCGGGGTGAACGCGCTGGACATGGCGTCGTCGTTTGCGACGTTCGCGGCCCGAGGCGTCTACGCCGAGCCGTACTCCATCGCTCGCATCAAGGCTGCTGACGGACGGGTGGTCTACGAGCACAAGGTCGAGGCTCGCCCCGTCTTCAAGCCGGAGGAGGTCGGCGTGCTCAACAACCCGCTGCAGGGCGTGGTGAGAGAGGGCACCGGCCGCGGAGCCACGATCGAACGGCCAGTGGCCGGGAAGACCGGCACGACCCAGAACAACATCGACGCCTGGTTCGTCGGCTACACGCCCCAGCTGGCCACCGCCGTCTGGATCGGCTTCCCCGATGCCAGCAAGCCCATGAACAACGTCCGGGGTCGCGCCGTCACCGGGGGCTCGTTCCCCACCCAGATCTTCGCCGACGTGATGCGCCGGGCACACGAGGGCATGCCCGTGCAGCCGCTCTTCACCGCCTCGCCGGATGCGCTCGGCATCGCGCCGACCACCACGACGTCGCCGCCGCCCCCGCCGACGTCATCGACGACCACGGCGCCTTCGACGACCACCACGTCCACGACCGCCCCGACGTCGACGACGACGACCACCCGGCCGAGCACCACGACGACACCCCAGTCGACGACGACCACCACGACCACGGTGCGGTCGTCCACGACCACCACGGTGCGGGCCGGCTCGGCCAGCGGCGGAGCCCAGCCGGCGACCGTCGGCACACCCTGACCGCAAGGGCTAAGAGGATCCGGTCTGCCCCTGCATGGCTCGCCAGACGGTCTCGGCGGTGAACGGCCCGTCGAGGTGCCGCACCCCGAAGGGTTCGAGGGCATCCACCACTGCGTTCCAGACGGCGGCGATGGACCCGGTGGTGCCCGACTCGCCGATGCCCTTCGCTCCGAGCGGGTTGTTGGGTGACGGCGTGACCGTGTGCGCGGTGGTGAACGACGGGAGGTCGGCCGCCGAGGGGATGCCGTAGTCCACGAGCGTCGAGGTCAGCGGGTTGCCGTCGGCGTCGAAGCGGACCTCCTCCAGGAGCATCTGGGCGATGCCCTGGGCCAGCCCACCGTGCACCTGGCCCTCGGCCAGGAGCGGGTTGATCACGACACCGCAGTCATCCACCGCCACCATGTCGCGCAGCTCGACCTTGCCGGTCTGGCGGTCGATCTCGACGACGGCCACGTGGCACCCGGAGGGGAACGAGCCACCACGGCCGAAGTCGAGGGAGTGCGCCAGGAGCTCCGCCCTCGACTCCGCCACCGACGCGAGCTCGGCCCAGGACCTTCCCGATGCCGGTACTCCGGCCACCGCCAGGCCGCCGTCGGCCACGACGATGTCCTCGGGAGCGGCTTCGAGCAGATCGGCGGCCAACCGGCGTGCCTGGTCGACCACCACAGAGGCGGCCTCGTGCACGGCCGAACCCCCCAGCTGCAGCGACCTCGAGCCGAAGCTGCCGACACCATGGTCGACGAGCCCGGTGTCCGACGCCACCACCCGCACGACCTCCAACGGCACGCCGAGGACGCTGGCGGCGATCTGCGCCCACGTGGTCTGGTGGCCCTGGCCGTTGGCGACGCTGCCGGTGACGACCTCGACCGTGCCGTCGGTCAGCACGCGCACGGAGCCCATCTCCTGGCCGCCGCCCGAGGTCTCGACGTAGGTGGCCACACCGATCCCCAGCAGCGCGGCCATCGGATCCTGCCGCCGGCGCTGCTGGTCGGCACGCAGGCCCTCGTAGTCGGCCAGCGCCAGCGCCGCGTCGAGCGACGCGGCGTAGTCGCCGCTGTCGTAGGTGGCGCCGGTGGCGGTGGTGAACGGGAACTCCGACGGATCGGGGAAGTTGCGACGCCGCAGCTCGACCGGGTCCATGCCGAGCTCATCCGCGAGCGCGTCCACGGCGCGCTCCACCAGTGCCGCCGCCTCAGGCCGACCCGCGCCCCGGTACGGCCCGGTCGGCGTCGTGGTGGTCACCACCGTCACGGCCGAGAAGTCCACCTTCGGGAACCGGTACACCCCTGAGCTCATCCGCCGGGTCACCATGGGGATGAACATCCCACGCCCGGGATACGCACCGACGTCGGCCCACCCGAGCACCCGCAGCCCGGTGAACCGGCCGTCTCGGGTGGCACCGATCTCGACGTCGTGCACCTGCGCCCGGCCGTGGGTCATGGCCAGGAGGTTCTCGGTGCGCGTCTCCGCCCAGACGACCGGCCGGTCGAGGCGGGCGGACACGGCCGCCACCACCAGCTGCTCGGGGTAGACCCCGCCCTTCGCTCCGAACCCACCGCCCACCCATGGGGCTCGCACGCGGACCGCCGACGCGTCAGCGCCGAGCACCTTGGCCACCGCCTCCCGCACCCCGAAGACGGACTGGGTGGAGGCCCAGACGTTCCACCCGCCGTCGGCCGTCGGCTCGACTGCGAACGCGTTGGGCTCCATCGGCACGGGCGCCACGCGGTGGTGGCTCATCCGCACGTGGGCCACGACGTCCGCGTCGTCGAAGAACGCCGGGTCCGGGTCGTGGTGACCCCCGGCCACCACGTTCGAGCCGTGCTCCGGGAAGAGCAGCGCCACATCCGGCCCGGCTGCCTCCACCGGGCCCACGACGGCAGGCAACGGATCGACGTCGACGACCACCGCATCCGCCGCGTCGTACGCCGCACCCAAGGTGTCGGCGGCGATGACGGCCACCGCCTCACCCACGAACCGCACCCGCCCTTCGGCCAGCACGGGCCTCAGGAGAGCCGGGTTCTCCCGGTCACCCTGCGGCTCGAGGGCCAACGTGGCCGCCGTCCAGATGCCCCGGACACCTGGCATCTGCGCCGCGGCCTCGACGTCCACCGAGCGGAGCTCGCCGTGGGCCACCTGCGACCGCACGAACACCACCCGGAGTGCGCCGGCGGGGGCCTGCGCGGCGATGAACCGTGCCCGGCCGGTGAGCAGGTCGGGGTCCTCCGACCGGTGGACGGCGTGTCCGAGCAACGTGTGCGTGACTGCAGCCATCGGGTCAACGTACCGTTCGTCGCAGGATGGACGACGCCCGGTGGGACGAGCTCGTCACGACGACCACGGCCGTCTTGGAGGCCGTGGCGAGGCGCAGATCGACGATCACCTACCAGCGCCTGCGCGAGGCGCTCGAAGCCCCGGACCTCGACCACCGTGGCCCGCACGACCTGGCTGCGCTCTTGCGCACCGTCTCGGTGCGGTCCGACGACGCTGACCGCGGCCTGTTGTCGGCTTTGGTGGTGCAGGAAGGCAACGGCATGCCGGGCGGCGGCTTCTTCCGGCTTGCGGCCGCTCGGGGCCGGACCTCGAGCGACCCATGGGAGGTGTGGCGGGCTGAGGTCGCCGACGTCTACGAGGGCGCAGCGCACGCCTGAGCGCAGGGCGGTCGAGGTCGTGTCGGCGGCCTTCCACGGCTCGCCACCGATTGCGTGACCACGCACCTAGGGACATCCTTGCGAGAGCCGCACACCCATCGGAAGGCACCACATGGAACACCCGCTTATCGCTGCCGACCAGGTCCCCGAGACGGGCGCCGTCAAGGCCGACCTGTTCGGCCGCCCGGTACTCGTCACCAACGTCGACGGCCGCCCACGCGCCATCGCAGACGTGTGCCCCCACTTCGGGGGACCGCTCGAGCGGCAGGACGACAAGTTCGTCTGCAAGTGGCACAAGGCGGAGTTCGCCTTGGACGGGCGATGCATCCGGGGTCCGGCCCGAGCGGACAGCCGTGCCATCGTCCTCCCCGTGCGCGTGGTCGACGGAATGGTGACCTACGTCTACACGGCTCCGGAGGGCACTCCCGGCGCCCACGAGGATGACTCCCACGTTGCGGCCCGCACCGAGGGCTCCGGGGGCTGATCCAGGTCGGCTGGGTGCAGGCGGCGGCTCCCGAACGCTCGTGGCGCACGGGAGCCGGCCACCTTCACTGCCGCTGCGAGGCGCTAGCCGGCGGCACCGAGCTGCATGCTCTTGACCTCGAGGAACTCCTCGAGGCCGAACTTCCCGGCCTCGCGGCCCTTGCCCGACTGCTTGTAGCCACCGAACGGCGCCAGCGGGTTGAAGCCACCGCCGTTGATGTCGATCATGCCGGTGCGGATCTGGCGGGCGACGCCCTTGGCCCGCTCCACGTCCCCGGCCCAGACGGCGCCGGCCAGGCCGTAGATGCTGTCGTTGGCGATCTCGATCGCCTCTTCCTCGGTGTCGTAGGGAAGGATCGACAGCACCGGCCCGAAGATCTCCTCCTGGGCGATGGTCATGTCGGTGCGGACCTCGGAGAAGACGGTGGGCTTCACGAAGTAGCCCGACGGCAGGCCGTCGGGGCGACCGGGCCCGCCGGTGACGAGCCTGGCGCCCTCCTCGACCCCCCGGGCGATGTAGCCCTGCACCGAGTCCCACTGCGCCTCTGAGACGACGGGGCCCAGTCGGCTGCCCTCGGCAAACGGATCTCCCGGCGTCAGCGCCTCGGCGGTGCGCCTGGCCACCTCCTCGGCCTCGGCCAGCCGGGAGCGGGGCACGAGCATCCGGGTCAGGGCCGAGCAGGTCTGGCCCGAGTTGAGGAACGCCTTGCCGACCCCGTCGCTCACCGCCTGCTCGAGGTCGGCGCCCTCGAGGATCACGTTGGCGCTCTTGCCACCCAGCTCGAGGGCCACGCGGGCCACCCGACGGCTGGCCATGCCC
>CADCTF010000108.1 GCA_902805655.1 uncultured Acidimicrobiales bacterium | reverse complement strand
CGTTGCGCACGCCCACGTCCCAGTCGGCGCCCGAGGGAGGGATGTCCTCGAGGTGCCCGTAGCGGCGCAGCACGGCCGCCGCCGAGCCCTTGCCCCACCCCTTCAGCCCGGGGAAGCCGTCGGCGCTGTCGCCGACCAGGGCGAGCCAGTCGGGGATCGAGGCCGGTGGCACCCCGTACTTCTCCTCCACCGCGGCGGCGTCGAGCACCACGCCCTTGCGCCGGTCGACCTGCACCACCTTGCCCCCCACGCACTGGGCCAGGTCCTTGTCGACGGTGCAGATCAGCACCTGGTCCACCCGGTCGTCGGCGGCGGCCACGCCGGCGGCCGCGCCCAGGGCGTCGTCGGCCTCGTCCTCCACCATCGGCCACACGGTCACGCCGAGCGCCTCCAGCGCCTCCTCCAGCAGGGGGAACTGCGACTTGAGGGCCCAGTCCACGCCCGAGCCGTCCTTGTAGGTGGGCCACACGTCGTTGCGCCACGACTCGATGACGTGGTCGGTGGCCACGCCGACGTGGGTGGCCCCCTGCTCGAGCATGTTCAGGGTCCACCGCAGCACGCCCCGGGTGGCCCCGATCTCCTGCCCCGAGTCGTCGAGGCGCGACGGCACGGCGAAGAAGTGGCGGAACAGCTCGTAGGTGCCGTCGACGAGGTGGACGTCCACGGCGGTCAGCGGCCCCCGTTGGGGCGGACGTTGTAGACCAGCTCGCCGGTGGCCGCCAGGCCGCCGGAGTCGGTCTGCACCTCGGCCCGGCAGAACACCGTCGAGCGGCCCCGGCGCGTGATCCAGCCCTCGGCCACCGCGTCCTCGCCGGCCACCGCGCCGAGGTACTGCACGTTCATGGTGAGGGTGAGCATGCGGGGCACCTCGTCGTACGGGCTGGCCACCGCCGGCACCACCACCGTGTCGATCAGCGTGGCGATGGCGCCGCCGTGGACCACCCCGGCCGGCTGCTGCAGCTCGTCCCGGTACGGGAGGCGGATGCGGGCGTAGTCCGTGCGGATCTCCTCGAGCCGGAGCCCGACGATGTTGGGGAAGAACGTCCGCCCCGGCCAGGACAGGAAGTTGCCCCACAGCTCGGCCCGCTCGGGCGGCAGGGGCTCGAACTGGTCGGCTCGGGTCGAGGGGGCCACGGGGCGATCTTTGTCGCGTTGACCACCCACCAGGTAGCCAACGCGACGAAGAGCAGGGGCTCAGCCCGCCGGGCGGGCCTCCACCACCTCGATGGCGGCGAGCTCGTCCTCCGCCGTGCGAAGGGGGTCGTCCGAGAGGACGACGGTGCCGGCAGAGGGGTCGGTCATGAGGGCCAGGGCCCGCTCCACCACCGCTCGGGGCATGGGGCCCCCGCCGTAGGCGAGGGAGCGCAGCGAGGGGAGCCCGGCCCGGTCCCGCTCCACGACGTCGAGGATGCGACGCAACATCGTCGGGACGACCATGGCGTGCGTCACCGACTCCCGCCGGACGGTGTCGACCCATGCCTGCGGCTCGAACCGCTCGAGCTGCACCACCCTGCGCCCGGCGTAGGTGGCGGACAGCACGGATGACACGGCGGCCACGTGGTACGGCGGGACGCTGACGATCGAGCACTCGTCCGGGGCCGCGGCCCCGAACTCCACGGAGCCGATGAGGTAGGCGGCCAGGTTGCGGTGCCGGAGCACGGCGGCCTTGGGTTCCCCCGTGGTGCCGCTGGTGAAGAGCAGCACGGCCGTGCCGTCCGGGTCGCAGCCCCAGCCGTCCGTGGGCTCGATCGACCCGTCCTCCGTGGCGGCGAGGAGGTCGGCCCGGTCCACGACGGTGAGACCACCGACGCCGGCGATCCGCTCGGGGACCCCGGCGCCGGCCAGGACCGTCGCCGGCGCCGTCCGCTCGAGGATCGACCGCAGCCGGTCGTCGGCGAGGCGGTAGTTCAGCGGCACGAACGGCTTCCCGGCGATGGCCGCGCCGAAGAGGCCGAGCGGGACGGCGAGCGTCGCGCCGTACTGCTTGCGGTTGAGGGCCGCCTGCCGCCGGGCGCGGCCGTCGAGCCCCTCGAGCGCCCGCTGCACGTGGTGGAGGCTGACCACGACCCTGCCGTCGTGGAGGACCCCGCGGCGGGGCTGCACGGTGACGGTGTCGATCGCCTCCCACGGGAACCCGCGCCAGTGGTTGGCCAGCCGCATCCGCACGCCGAGCTCGTCGATGACCAGCAGCGGGGTCCGGGCGTCGAAGAGGCTGCGGAGGAAGACCAGCGCCAGGGTCGCCATCAGGGCGCAGACCGCCCAGTCGAGCGGTGACCCCGAGCCGGCAGCGCGCCACAGGTAGGCGATCCCGACCGCGGCGGCTGCCACGCCGATCCCGGCACCCAGGCCGGCATTGCGACGGACCTCGACGGGGCCGGCCTCCTCCGGGGCGATCACCGGCTCCACCGGCTCTGCTGTCGTCGGGGCTCCGCCGGCCACCTCGTACTGCTCGACCTGCTGGGCGCTCATGGCTCTGGCTACTCCGCTTCGTGGAGGGTGGCGACGACCTGCTCGAGGTCGTCGGGCTTGATGAGGACGTCGCGCGCCTTGGACCCCTCGCTCGGGCCGACCACGCCGCGGCTCTCGAGGATGTCCATGAGGCGGCCCGCCTTGGCGAAGCCGACGCGCAGCTTGCGCTGCAGCATCGAGGTGGACCCGAACTGGGTCGAGACGACGAGCTCGATCGCCTGCACCACGAGGTCGAGGTCGTCGCCGATGTCGTCGTCGAGCTCGCGCTTGGACGAGGCGGGGGCGGTGACGTCGTCGCGGTAGGTCGGGGTCAGCTGGTCCTTGACGTGCTTGACGACCTGGTGGATCTCCGCCTCGGTGACCCACGAGCCCTGGACGCGCACCGGCTTCGAGGCGCCCATCGGCAGGAAGAGCCCGTCACCCTGGCCGACCAGCTTCTCCGCGCCCGGCTGGTCGAGGATGACGCGGCTGTCGGCGAGGCTCGAGGTGGCGAACGCCAGCCGCGAGGGGACGTTGGCCTTGATGAGGCCGGTGACGACGTCGACGCTGGGCCGCTGGGTGGCGAGCACGAGGTGGATGCCGGCGGCCCGGGCCAGCTGGGTGATGCGGACGACGGCGTCCTCGACGTCGCGGGGGGCCACCATCATGAGGTCGGCGAGCTCGTCGACGACGACGACGAGGTAGGGGTAGGGAGCCAGGACCCGCTCGCTGCCGGGCGGGACCTGCACCTTGCCGGCGCGCACCGCCTTGTTGAAGTCGTCGACGTGGCGGAAGCCGAAGGCGGCGAGGTCGTCGTAGCGCAGGTCCATCTCCCGCACCACCCACTGCAGCGCCTCGGCGGCCTTCTTGGGGCTGGTGATGATCGGGGTGATGAGGTGCGGGATGCCCTCGTAGATGTTCAGCTCGACCCGCTTGGGATCGACCATGATCATCCGCACCTCGTCGGGGGTCGCCCGCATGAGCAGCGAGGTGATCATCGAGTTGATGAAGCTCGACTTGCCGGCGCCGGTCGCGCCCGCGACCAGCAGGTGCGGCATCTTCGCGAGGTTCGCCACGACGTAGCCGCCCTCGACGTCCTTGCCGAGGCCGACCACCATCGGGTGGTGGTCGTTGCGGGCGTTGCCCGAGCGGAGCACGTCGCCGAGGGAGACGATCTCCTTGTCGGTGTTGGGGATCTCGATGCCGATCGCGGACTTCCCGGGGATCGGGGAGAGGATCCGGACGTCGGCGCTCGCCACCGAGTAGGCGATGTTCTTGCCGAGCGCGGTGACCTTCTCGACCTTGACCGCCGGGCCGAGCTCGACCTCGTAGCGGGTGACCGTCGGGCCGCGGGTGTAGCCGGTGACCTGCGCGTCGATGTCGAACTGCTCGAGGACCTCGGTGAGCCGGCCGACCACCTCGTCGGAGGCCTTGGTCCGGGCCTTGTGGGGGC
>CADCTF010000107.1 GCA_902805655.1 uncultured Acidimicrobiales bacterium | reverse complement strand
GCCTGTGCCCGAAGGGCTCGGCGAGCCTGCAGCTGGTGACCGGCCCGCAGCGCCAGCAGGAGGTGCTCTACCGCCGGCCGTTCGCGACCGCGTGGGAGCGCCTCGACCTCGACACCGCCATGGACATGATCGTCGACCGGGTGCTGGACGCCCGCGAGCGCGGCTGGCAGGACGAGGACGAGCAGGGTCGACCGCTGCGCCGGACGATGGGGCTGGCCAGCCTCGGCGGCGCGACGCTCGACAACGAGGAGAACTACCTCATCAAGAAGCTGTTCACGGGCATGGGGGCCGTGCAGATCGAGAACCAGGCCCGCATATGACACAGCGCCACCGTCCCCGGTCTGGGGGCCTCGTTCGGTCGCGGCGGAGCCACGACGCAGCAGCAGGACCTGCAGCACGCTGACTGCATCATCATCCAGGGCTCGAACATGGCCGAGTGCCACCCGGTCGGGTTCCAGTGGGTGATGGAGGCCAAGGCGCGCGGCGCGAAGATCATCCACATCGACCCGCGGTTCACCCGGACGTCCGCGCTCGCCGACACGCACGTCCCGATCCGCACGGGCAGCGACGTCGTGCTGCTCGGCGCCGTCATCAACCGCGTCCTCACCGAGGAGACGTACTTCAAGGAGTACGTCGCGGCCTACACCAACGCCGCCACCCTCGTGTCCGAGGACTTCCAGGGCCCGGACGACCTCGACGGGCTGTTCTCCGGCTGGGACGACGACAAGCGGGCGTACGACCCGACGAGCTGGCAGTACGCCGGCCAGCCCGAGAGCGCCGAGACCGGCGCGGCCGGCGGCGGTGGGGCCGACACCGACACCGACCGCGACGTCGAGGCCAACCACCAGCTGGGTGCGGCCGGACCGCCCATCGAGCACGCCGACGTGGAGCGCGACCCGACGCTGCAGCACCCGCGGTGCGTGCTGCAGGTGCTCAAGCGGCACTTCTCCCGCTACACGCCGGAGATGGTCGAGCAGCTGTGCGGCATCCCGCGCGCGCTGTTCGAGCAGATCGTCGAGGCCTGGACGAGCAACTCCGGGCGCGAGCGGACGACCGCGCTGGTCTACTCCGTCGGCTGGACGCACCACTCCACCGGCGTGCAGTACATCCGCGCCGGCGCGATCCTGCAGCTGCTCATGGGCAACATGGGCCGCCCCGGCGGCGGGATCATGGCGCTGCGCGGCCACGCCAGCATCCAGGGCTCCACCGACATCCCGACGCTGTACAACCTGCTGCCCGGCTACCTGCCGATGCCCAACGCCGCGACCCACCCCGACCTCGACAGCTACCTGTCGACGATCAAGGGCAAGCGGCAGAAGGGCTACTGGGGCAACGCCGACGCCTACACCGTCAGCCTGCTCAAGGCGTACTGGGGCGACAAGGCGACGCCGGACAACGACTTCTGCTTCGACCACATGCCCAAGATCAACGGCGACCACGGCACCTACCGCCAGGCGCTCGACATGATCGCCGGCCGGATCTACGGCTACTTCGTGCTCGGCCAGAACCCTGCGGTCGGCTCGGCCAACGGGCGCAGCCAGCGGCTCGGCCTCGCCAACCTCGACTGGCTCGTCGTGCGCGACCTCGCCCTCATCGAGACGGCGACGTTCTGGCAGAACGCGCCGGAGATCGAGACCGGCGAGATCGTGCCGGAGCAGTGCCGCACCGAGGTGTTCTTCCTGCCCGCCGCCTCCCACGTGGAGAAGGAGGGCACGTTCACCCAGACGCAGCGCATGCTGCAGTGGCGTGACAAGGCCGTGGAGCCGCCGGGCGAGTGCACCAGCGAGCTGTGGTTCTTCTACCACCTGGGCCGGCGCATGCGGGAGCGCCTGGCGGGCTCGACCGACCCCCGCGACCGTCCGCTGCTCGACCTCGCCTGGGACTACCCCGTCCACGGGCCGGACGAGGAGCCCGACGCCGACGCCGTCCTGCGCGAGATCAACGGCTACGACGTCGCCGACCGCCGGCTGCTGTCGTCGTTCGCCGAGATGAAGGCGGACGGGTCCACCGCCGGCGGCTGCTGGATCTACAGCGGCGTCTACGCGGACGGGGTCAACCAGGCCGCCCGGCGCACGCCCGGGCGCGAGCAGAACTGGCTGGCGCCCGACTGGGGCTGGGCCTGGCCGGCCAACCGGCGGATGCTCTACAACCGCGCCTCGGCCGATCCCGACGGGCGGCCGTGGAGCGAGCGCAAGAAGTACGTCTGGTGGGACGAGGACGCCGGGAAGTGGACGGGCTACGACGTCCCGGACTTCCCCGTGGACAAGCGCCCGGACTACCGCGCCCCCGCGGACGGCGGCAAGGGGATGGACGCCATCTCGGGCTCCGAGCCGTTCATCATGATGGGCGACGGCCGGGCCTGGCTCTACACCCCGAGCGGGCTGCTCGACGGCCCGCTGCCGGCGCACTACGAGCCGGTCGAGTCGCCCGTGTCCAACAAGCTCTACCCGGGCGTCGGAGCCAACCCGGTGGCGGTCAGCTGGGCCCGCGACGACAACCCGAAGAACGCGTCGGAGAGCGACCGCTGGCCGTGCGTCATGACGACGTTCCGGCTGACGGAGCACCACACGGTGGGCGGGATGAGCCGCACGCTGCCCTGGCTGTCGGAGCTCCAGCCCGAGATGTTCGCCGAGATCGATCCCGTGCTCGCCGCGTCCCGCGGCATCGAGGACGGGGGCTGGCTGGTGATCATGACCGAGCGCGGCGAGATCGAGGCGCGAGCGAAGGTCACCGAGCGGATGCGCCCGCTGCAGCTCGGCGAGCGCACCATCCACCAGATCGCCGTGCCGTGGCACTGGGGCTGGAGCGGCGTGACCACGGGCGACAGCGCGAACGACATCCTCCACCTGTCGGGCGACCCGAACACGAACATCGAGACGACGAAGGCGACGACGTGCGACGTGCGGGCGGGGCGGCGGTCGTCGCCCGCCACCTCCCGGGTCGGCCCGGCGCCGCACGGTCATAGCGAGGTCAACCACAACCACCCCGCTGAGGAGCCGAAGATCGGCGGCGCGCAGTCCGGGAGGACGGGATGACGACGGTCACGCACGCGGCCCCGACGGAGATCTCCGTCCGGGCCCCCGGGGCAAGCCGGATGGGCTTCTTCACCGACACGACGGTGTGCATCGGCTGCAAGGCGTGCGAGGTGGCCTGCAAGCAGTGGAACGACCTCCCGGCGGACGGCTCGAGCTTCCGCAGGAGCGGGTCCTACGACCACACGGCCGAGCTCAAGGCGACGACGTGGCGCCACGTGCGCTTCGTGGAGATGCTCGCCCCGTCGGACCTGCAGCGCCAGGAGGCCGCCGACGCGCTGGCCCGCGGGAAGGGCGGGGCGATCCCCCGCATCCCCGCCACGGCGCTCGCGGACGCGGGCGGCGGCGTCTCCGAGGAGGAGCTGCCGGACCTCGTCTCGCTGGCCGAGAGCGGCTCGGTGCGCGACGGCGCGCCCCGCGGCATCGCGTACTTCTCGATGGAGTTCGGGCTGACCGAGGTCCTCCCGCAGTACTCGGGCGGCCTGGGCATCCTGGCCGGCGACCACCTCAAGGCGGCCAGCGACCTCGGCGTGCCGATCATCGGCGTCGGCCTGCTCTACCGGGCCGGCTACTTCGCCCAGGGCCTGTCCCGCGACGGCTGGCAGCAGGAGCACTACCCCGCCATCGACCCGCACGGGCTCCCGCTCGCGCTGGTCCGCGACACCGACGGCAGCGCGCTGAAGGTGTCCCTCGGCCTGCCGGGCGGCCGGACCCTGCGGGCCCAGGTCTGGAAGGTCCAGGTCGGCCGGGTCCCGCTGCTGCTGCTCGACTCCGACATCGAGGAGAACGAGGCCAGCGAGCGGCAGGTCACCGACAAGCTGTACGGCGGCACCAGCGAGCACCGGATGGCCCAGGAGATGCTGGCCGGCGTGGGCGGCGTCCGCGCG
>CADCTF010000106.1 GCA_902805655.1 uncultured Acidimicrobiales bacterium | reverse complement strand
GAAGTGGGGACCGGGGGGGGGGGGGCGAGGGGGGGGGGACGGGGTCGTACCCGTGGGGGCCCCAGGGGTTGCAGCGACCGATGCGCCGTGCGCTCAACCACGTCCCGCGCCGCGCGCCGTGGACCTCGAGGGCCTCGATGGCGTATTGCGAGCAGGTGGGGTGGAACCGGCACGGTGACGGCGTGCCGGCGCGCAGGATCTGCCAGGCCCGGCACACGGCCCGCAGCGCTCGGGCCACCGGGCCCATCAGGCCGCCCCGGCGGGCACTGCGCCCGGCCGGGCGGCCAGGCCGCCGGGCGCCGGCAGCGCGACGAGCGCCTCGACGAGAGCGGCCCGCAGGCCTTCGAAGTCGGCGTCCGCGGCTGCCGGGCCTGCGCCGACGAGGTAGCTGCCGGGGCCGAGGTCGGCGGCGACGGTGGCCACGACGGCCTGGAGCCGGCGACGCACGCGGTTGCGGGTGACCGCCCCGCCGACGACCTTGCCGATGGCGTAGGCGACCCGAGGCGGCGTGCCGGCGTCCGCGTGGCCGAGCCAGGTGACCGAGACGGGGCCCGACCGGGCCCGGCGACCGCGACGGCGGAGGTCGGCGAAGGCCGACCGCTCGCGGATGCGCCAGGTGCTGCTCACCGGGTCGGCTCTAGGCCGACAGGCGGGCGCGACCCTTGCGGCGCCGGGCCTTCAGGATGCTGCGTCCGGCTCGCGTGGACATGCGGTGCCGGAAGCCGTGGTTCTTGGCACGACGCCGTTCGTTGGGCTGGAAGGTGCGCTTCACGGAGTCCTCCTGCGACCGGCGAGCATGGGTGGCGTGCCGGTGGGCGATGGTCGCACGGTCGCGCCGACGAGGGCGCGCCGACGTGCGCTGCCCGGCAAGGGTAGAGCGTGGCTGCGCCCACCACCAACCGGCGGCCTGCCGGCTGGCGAGGGTGAGGATGTGCTGGAGGACCCTTGCGCCCGGTCTGGTACCCGGTGCTACGGTGCGCCTCCGTCGTCACCGAGGCAGTGCGGTCAGGAGCGGCCCAGGGGGTGCAACCGCACCGGGGCCTGCCTCGGGGCACTGCGGATCGACGTTTTCCACACGTGTGGATGTCGTTGTGGACGGTCGGATTCGGTCAGGAGGCGTCGGGTGGGTGAGGCGGAGCGGCTGTGGAGCGCCTGCACCGAGGCCCTGCGACCGCAGGTACCGGAGTCCACCTGGAAGACCTGCTTCTCCTCGACGTCCGCGGTCTCGCTGAGCGACCACAGCCTCGTCGTGGCCGCGCCGAGCTGGCTCGTGAAGGAGCGGCTGGAGGGCAGGTGGGCGGGGCTCGTCTCCACCACCCTGACCGACCTCGGCGTGGGCGAGGTCGCCCTCGAGGTGCAGGTCCGCCCGGAGGAGGGGGTCAACGAGCTGTTCCCCGGTGCCGGCACGGTGACCGAGGCCGCCACCGACGCGCCCGTCCCGCCCGACCACCACGCTGGTCGTCCGGACCTCCGGTCCGTGCCGCCGCCGCCTCCGGGGAACGGGGTCGGGCGCGGTCCTGCGCTCAACCCCCGCTACACCTTCGAGACGTTCGTGACCGGCGCGTCGAACCGCTTCGCCCACGCCGCCGCCCTGTCGGTCGCGGAGACGCCGGCACGCTCGTACAACCCGCTGTTCATCTACGGCGTGGCGGGGCTGGGCAAGACCCACCTCCTCCACGCCATCTCCCACTACGTGCGGGAGAACTACCCGGCCTACGCCGTGCGCTACGTCTCCACCGAGGCCTACCTGAACGACTTCGTCGACGCCATCCGCTCCAACTCGACCGGTCAGTTCAAGCGGAAGTACCGCCAGGTGGACGTCCTGCTCGTGGACGACATCCAGTTCATGGAGGGCAAGGAGGGGCTCCAGGAGGAGTTCTTCCACAACTTCAACGAGCTGCACGGGGCCAACAAGCAGATCGTCATCAGCTCGGACCGTCCGCCCAAGGCCATCGCCACGCTCGAGGACCGCCTGCGCACCCGCTTCGAGTGGGGTCTGATCACCGACGTCCAGCCACCGGACTTCGAGACCCGCCTCGCCATCCTCCGCAAGAAGGCGGACCGGGAGCCGACGGCCATCCCGGCCGAGGTCCTCGAGTTCATCGCCAGCCACATCACGAACAACATCCGGGAGCTCGAGGGCGCCCTCATCCGGGTCTCGGCCTTCGCCAGCCTCACCCGGGAGCCGCTCACGATGGACCTGGCCACCGACGTGCTCGGCGACGTGCTCACGGGCAACCGTCCACGCGTCATCACCGCCAAGGTCATCCTCGAGGCGACCGCCACCATGTTCGGCTTCACGGTGGACGAGCTGCAGGGCCAGAGCCGGCGACGCCCGCTGGTCACCGCCCGCCAGGTCGGGATGTACGTGTGCCGGGAGCTCACCGACCTCAGCTATCCGGCCATCGCCAGGGAGTACGGCGGGCGGGACCACACGACCGTCATCCACGCCGTCGAGAAGATCCGCGCCCTGATGGGCGAGCGCCGCGAGATCTACGACCAGGTCACCGAGCTGATGCAGCTGATCCGGTCCGATGGCTGACCCGCACGGGGTCGCCCCGGACCGCTGTGGACGACGGTGTGGAGCCCTGGGGGACGGACCCGTGGACGACGGGACGGGGACCACAGGTGCCGGGCGTCACATCCGTCCGGCCCGGTGGAACCACCTCGTCCTGGGGACGGAGGGAGCACCGTGCCGGGCTCCCGACCTGCGACGATGGTGCGCCATCCACAATCCACAGCACCTATCACCATCACTGAAGATCTCTGTCTAAAGAGGAAAGAGAGCAACCACACGTGGAGCTGCGCTGCGAACGGGACGTGCTCGTCGAGGCCCTGGCGACGGCCGGTCGTGCCACCGCGAGCCGGGGCGGCAGCCTGCCCGTGCTCGGCGGGGTGCGGGCCCAGCTGGAGGGTGACCGGCTGTTCCTCACCGGGACCGACCTGGACCTGACGATCGCCGACGCCGTCACCGTGAAGGGGCTCGAGGACGGGGTCGCCGTCCTCCCGGGCCGGCTCACGGTGGACATCGTCCGTGCCCTGGAGCCGGGCGCCGTCCACCTCACGGCCACCGCCGACGAGGCGAGGATCGCAGCCGGCCGCTCGCAGTTCTCGGTGCGGCTCCTGCCGGCCGACGACTTCCCGCGGCTGGCCGACGCCGCCACCGAGGAGGTCACCCTCGATGCCGCCGGCCTGGCCGAGGCGCTCCGCCAGGTCGTGCGGGCGGCCAGCCACGACGACGCCCGGCCCATCCTCACCGGCGTGCTCATGGCGGCGGAGGGGGACGGCCTGCGCCTGGTGGCGACCGACAGCTACCGGCTCGCCCTGCGAGACCTCCGGGGCGCCTCGGTGCTCTCCGAGGGCCAGGCCGTGCTGGTGCCGTCGAAGGCGCTCGGGGAGCTGGCACGGCTGCTGTCGGGGGCCGACACGGTGACGCTGCGCCTCGGCCAGCGCGACGCCACCTTCGAGGTCGGCGACACCCGGCTCACGACCCGGCTGATCGAGGGCGAGTTCCCGAACTACCGCCAGCTCATCTCCGGCACGCAGGCCAACCAGCTCACGATCGGGCGGGACCCGCTGCTCGACGCCCTCCGCCGCGTCCGGCTGCTGGCGAGGGAGTCGACGCCGGTGCGCCTCTCGCTGCGAGCCGACGGCGTCGAGCTGAGCGCGGTCACCCAGGACGTGGGACAGGCCCAGGAGGACCTCGACGCCAAGTACGAGGGGGCGGAGCTCGTCATCGCCTTCAACCCCGAGTACCTCGCCGACGGGATCGAGGCGCTCGCCGGCGACGAGGTGAGCTTCGAGATCATCGACGCCCTCAAGCGGGTGGTCCTGCGCTCGCCGGAGTCCGAGGACTACCTGTACCTGCTGATGCCGGTGCGGGTCAGCTAGCGGAGGCGGCCGCCGTGCGCCTCCAGCGCCTCTGGCTCACCGACTTCCGGGGCTACGAGGCAGCCGAGCTGGAGCCGGCCCCCGGCCTCACCGCCGTCGTC
>CADCTF010000105.1 GCA_902805655.1 uncultured Acidimicrobiales bacterium | reverse complement strand
GGCGGCCACCTCTTCGTCGGCCACCTCGGTGTAGAGCTGGGTGGTCGCCAGGCTGGCATGGCCGAGCGCGACCTGCAGCTGGCGCAAGCTCAAGGCACCGTCCCGCAGGCCCAGGGTGGCGAAGGTGTGCCTCAGGGCGTGGACCCGGATGTGCTCCTGGCGGACCCCGAGGCGACGGAGCAGCCGGTCCACCACGTAGGACACGGTGTCTCGGCTGCTCTCCACCGTGGTGCCCACCACCTCGCCGGCCCGGTTGCGCACAGGCCGGGCGCGCGAGGAGATGATGACGGTGCGGGCCTCGAGCCCCATCTGGGTCAGACGCGCTTCCCGCGTGGGCAGGTAGGCGGCCAGTGCCTCACGGACAACCGGGGGAACGCCCAGCCGGCGCTCCTTGTCACCCTTGCCCCGCACCACGATGGCGTTCGGTCCTTCGCCCACGAGGTTGTCGAGGCGAAGGTTGGCGACCTCCTCGAGCCGGAGACCGCAGGCGAGGCACAGGGCGACGATGAGCTCGTCCCGCTCGGCCCAGCGCGTGCCCTGCCCCGACTGCTCGAGCGCGTCGGCGGCGGCGGCGGCGGTGAGGGCCTTCGGAAGGCGCTTCCGGCGCTTGGGTGCCTCCAGCTTGGCCGCGGGGTCGGCCGGGATGCGGTCGGTGGTGTAGCACCAGGCGAAGAAGGAGCGGAGGGACGCCGTGCGTCGGGCGACGGTGGCGGGCGCCCGCTCCGAGGGAGCGCGCTGTGGATTGGTGCGAAAGCGGGGATCGGGCCGGGTGCGGTACTCGGCGATGGCCTCGTCCAGGTCGTCGAAGGAGATCTGGAGCAGGTCGAGGTCGTCGAAGGCCTCGAGCACGGCCCGCTCGCGGTCCTGGGGCGCCATCGCGTCCAGCTGCCGGCGGGAGGGGAGTGAGCCCTTGATCCCGCCGATCGTGGCCATCGTGTCGTCCAGGTCGGCCCGGTAGGCGGCGAGGGTGCGGGGTGAACGCCCCGCGTTGGCGAGACGCTGCAACCAGCGCTCCAGCGTCGGGCCGTAGGGAACAGCGGCGGGCACACCTCAGCGTGGCGCACGGCGCCTCGCAACGGGGGGACGGGCGACCCGCCGCTGTCCCTTGCGGTCCAGCCAGGGCTAGCCCAGGGCGATGTTGGTGGCCTCGACGAACTGGCCCTGCTGGCGGAGCTGGGCCGCGCCCTCGTTGGCGTCGACGCCGAACGGCGTGATGTCGGCCGGGAGGGGGCGCAGGGCACCGGTGACCCGGATGCGCTGTCCGGCAGTCACCTGGAAGGGCGACTCGCCGTTGCGGGTGCGCGCCTGGGGGGTGAGGAAGACGAGCACGCGATTCGTGGCGTCCTCGCCGACCCAGAAGGCCTCGTCGCCCACAACGGACTCGACGCGCACGTTCAGGCCCTCGACCGGGCGGCCGCTCAGCGGGGCGAGCCCACCGGCGGGCACAGGGAGGATCGACTGTCCGCCAGCCGTCATGGTCCCGGCGGTCGCCGCCGCGCCGGCGGCAGGAGCTGCACCGGCAGCCGGGGCGGGTGCACCCGTCGCGGGGGCGGGGGTGCCGGTGCCACCCCCTGCAGCAGGTGCAGGGGCCGCGGTGGCGCGGGAGGCGTCGGCCCGGCTGCCGGAGTCGGGGCCGTCAGCGCGATTCGCGTCCGGTCCGGCTGGGTCCTGTCCCGGGGCAGAGCGCTCGTCGGTGACGTCGATGCCGGCGTCGTCACCGGCGTCCCCGACGTTGCGGGCGACCAGGAAGGCACCCAGGCCGAGGAGGCCGAGCAGCAGCAGGGAGACCCATGGCAGCCAGCCGAGAGGAGCCTTGCGCACGGGGCCGCCCTGTACGGAGTGGCTGCCCACATTCCGGCTGTCGGAGTCTGTGTGATGGGAGTCGGTACGGGAGGGAGCGGACATTGACGCGGCCTTTCATCGGGGTCACCCCCGACTACCCGCACCGGTGGCGCCGCACCCAAAAACGATGCTAAGCGTTGCTGAACACAGCCCGGCCGCAAGAGGGCTCAGAAGTCGCCTCCGCCCACGTCGCCACCACCGAAGTCGCCACCGCCGACGTCGCCGAACCCGCCGCCGCCGCCACCACCGTTGCCGCCGCCGCCCCAGCCGCCGCCATGGCTGCCGAAGCCGCCGCCGAACCCGCCGAAGCCTCCGCCGAAGCCTCCGAGCATCTGCCCGATGAGCAGCCCGGTGAACATGCCGTTCCCGCCCAGGAAGCCACCACCTTCCCAGCCGCCGCCGTACCCGGCGTAGACGGGCCGGCGGTACTCGTCCAGCTCGACCGCCGGCTCACCCAGTGCGCCGCGGTGCTGCAGCTCCGGCGGCGGGGGAGGCGGCTCGTACCCCCGGACGATCGCCGTGGTGCGGGCCATGGCGTAGCGGGCCTCGTCGATGCCACGGCGGATGCGGGGGATGTCGTCGGGGGAGTCGACTGCGCCGATCGCAGCCTCCGCCCACCGGTACCGACCGACGGCGGCGTCGTAGTCAGGCCTGGCCTCGGGGGTGACGGCCACCTCGGGCTCGAGCCGCAGCACATCCTCGGCCAGTACGTGGAGCTCGGCCTGGAGGTCGGCTCGGTCGCCCTGCAGCGACTGGAGCATCTCCTTCTTCTCACGGTTCTTCTTCACCATCAGGTAGCCGCCACCTGCCACGGCGCCACCGATCAGGAGGACCGTCACGGGCGAGGTGCCGGAGCTGCCGCCCGATCCGTTGCCCGAACCGGAGGAGCCCGTCGAACCGCTCTTCACGGCCCCGACGAAGGAGAGCGCGACGCCAGACGCACCACCGGTCCGACCGTCCTCGATGGCTCGCTGGGCCAGCGCGGCGGCCCGTCCCCGAGGCAGGACGTTGCTGACCGCCCGGAACGACGTGCCCCCGGCGGCGGAGGGAACGAAGACGGCGTAGGTGCCCCTGCGTCCCGCAGCGGTGGCCAGGTCCGTCACCAGCCGGTCCGCGTTCCCACCGGCCTCGGCCAGCGCTGCGGCCGGAAGGGCGGCGACGAAGATGTCAGGCTGGGAGCCGATCCGCTCCCGGATGCGGTCCGCGTCGGTCGCGCTCAGGACGGATCCGGCGTCCGGGTGGACGTAGACCTGGTTGCCCTGGAGCCCGTTCACCGCCTCGCTGACGACGCCGGTCGTTGCCGTGGCCGCAAGTGACGGAGCCGCTCCGAACGACGCAAGAGCGAGAGCGAAGGCGAGGAGGAAGCGCACACTCCAGTGGTACCCACTTCTGGCCCACTTCGTGCGCCGGCCAACTCCCTACAAAAGAGTGATTATGTAGGGAGTGGTCAACTGACTTCAGACGACCACGACGCGCCGTCCCAGTAACGCCACCGTCCACTCCCCCCGGGGTCCAGGTACCAGCCCGCAGGCGCGCCGGTACTGGCCGCGGCGACGGGCCCGCCTGGTGCCGCCTGTCCGTGCGGCCGGTTCCGCTCGCGAGCGCCGCCCCGGATCAGGCTGACGACCAAGCCGGTGCCGCCCACCAACGCAGCCAGCGCGCCCAGGGCCGCCACGACGAGCCACGGGACGACCTGGCCGAAGGCCTCGCCCAGCGACGGCGTGACGAGCACGGCACCCGGCTCACCCCCCACCTCGATGGCGTAACGACCCGCTTGCGGCGCTTCGAACGACAGCGCCGACCGGTAGACCGACATCCCTTGGGTGATGGTGCCGGTGAACACGCTCGACCGCACCGGCACCACCTGCCCGGCGGGACCCGTGACGGAGACCATGCGGGGGGTCAACGTGGTGCCCTCGTCGTCGGCGAAGCTCTCACCGGCCGTGGAGATCCGCTCCAGGATGACGTGGTCGCCCGCTCGAAGCGTCGTCTGGATCGTTCCGGGCGTGGTCCTCGAGGGAGCGGCGAGAGTGCTGGCGATCGCTCGGACGCCCGCCACAACTGCCGGCACGACGGCCAGCACCCCCGCAAAGCCGAGAGCGAGCCAGACGATCCAGATCCGGCTGCGCCGCGAGGCCATGCCCGGCATCATGACGTACGCGCCCCGGGGCG
>CADCTF010000104.1 GCA_902805655.1 uncultured Acidimicrobiales bacterium | reverse complement strand
CAACGCCAAGCGAGGGCTCGAGCATCGGGATGGCTGGGCCAACACCTTGGCCACCAGCGTGGACAGCGGCGCTCGCGTGTGCCGGCGGGACCACGACCTCAAGACCCACAGCGGACACCGCTACACCGGAAGCCCAGGGCTGTGGGAGTGGCACATGCGCGACGGCACCGTCGAGCACGAGCGACCACCGCCGGACGACCCAGGCCCGTGAGGCCCAGGGCCGTCGTGAGCCACGGATTCTGACCGTGTCGCATGCCTCCGGCCGCTACATGCCGGCAGCCCGACCCGTTGTCACTGACCCTCACCCCAAGGTCGACGCCCGAAGCGGTCTTGTAGCCTGGCAGGGGTGCCTGACCGGCTCGTCCCCTTCCTTCTGGTCGTCGCGGTGCTGACGGTCACGCCGGGTCCCGACATGGCCCTCGTACTACGCAACGGCGTTCGAGGTGGCCCGGCGACCGCCTGGCGCACGGGGATCGGGTGCTGCGTCGGCATCGCAGCCCACGCTGCGCTCGCTCTCGCGGGCCTCTCCGCGATCTTGGTCGCGTCGGCGACGGCGTTCACGATCGTGAAGGTCGCTGGCGCGGCCTACCTCGTGTACTTGGGAGCCAGGGCGCTGTTGCACTCGTTCCGCTCGCCCACCGAAGCCGAGACCGACCCGGCGACGCCGCCGGCCGCACCGGTATCGGACGGGCAGGCATTCCGCCAGGGCCTGATGAGCAATCTGCTCAACCCGAAGATCGCCTTGCTGTTCCTGACGCTGATCCCCCAGTTCGTAGCGCCCGGCGAGCCCAAGGTCACCACCACGGCGGCGCTGACGGGGGTCTTCCTCGCGACCGCTGTTGTCTGGTGGCGGGTCTTCTCGCTCGGCATCGCGCTGTTCGGCCGCCTCCTCGCCCGGGAGTCCGTACGACGCGCACTCGAACGTTTCACGGGCACCGTGCTGATCGGACTCGGCCTACGGGTCGCTCTCTTGGACTGAGACCTGGCACACCGACTTTCGTCTCACTGGTCTGTGACCCGCCGGCCGACACTGACAAGAACCTCGCGAGACACGCCGAGATGACCGGCCCCAAGGCTCCCTCGCGGTGAGGGTGCGATAGCTGCAGGTCGTCACCGAAACCTTGTCGTGGGTCTGAAGCAGAGCATTGACTCGTGCTCGTCGTGTCGGGCGGCGGCACCGCCCTCATCCTGGAAGCGGTGGGGAACAGGAGGTTCGACCGGGCCAACGAGCTGAAGCCCGGGGCACTCGACCAGTACCCGGTGCAGTTCCCGGTGGAGCGCTGGGCGGTCGGTTCCGCCTGGCAGTTCCGCTTCATCCCGTCGACCCGGCGCTGGTGGGCCCCGGGCAATCTCGGCGTCGGCTACGACGCAGTTCGCTTCGTCCCGTCGTCGGCGGCACGGTCGCACCTGGCGTGGAGCGCCCGGCCGACGTCGGTGAAGATCATCAAGGCGCTGAAGGTGTGCATGGTGCGCTTCGACACGCCCGAAGGGCCGGCGAGTTCTCGATGCAGCTCGCCATCCGAGGAGGTCGAGGCGGACCTCGCTCCGTTCGTCGCGGTGGTCGCCGCCCATGGAGCGCCGTAGGTCAGAGCTCCACTCGGTCGACGAGGTCGCCGCGGCCACGCGATCGTGGCCTTTGGTCTGGGCGAAGCCGAGCGCGGTCAGACCGCGCACCGGCCCCTGAGCCACCCGGCAGCTCCATCCGTTACCTACGAGGCGCCCGCGGCGAGGTCCTGGGACGACCAGAACCCGGGGAGCGCGTGGTCACGGCCGCCGCCCTTGGCGTAGGTCCGCAACCTGGCCCGGTCGTCGTGCGCCAGCATGCCGATGGCGTCGAAGAAGGCGTCCGGCCCGGCGGCTCGGAGTGCCGTGTCGCCCTCGCTCGGCCGGCGTGGCAGGTGAGTCGTCAGGAAGACCAGAGGCACCCCGCCGCCGGCCCCCCTCAACGCTGCGGCGCGACCGAGGGACCTCCACACGGCGTCGGTGCGGAGCAGTCCGCCACGAGCGCTCGTGAAGGCGCCGGCGACGTCGAAGAACCAGGTCTCGCCTTCTCCATCGGTCGCCACGAAGCTCACCGTGACGCCGGTCTTCCGGATCCGCTTGTTGCGCTCGCCCACGCTGAACCCGGCCTCGGTGAGAAGCTGCTCAGCCAGCTTCTGGGCCGCCTTGCCGTCCTGCGTGGCCCGGCCCTGCAGGTCGTCGACCGGGTCGAGGTCGCCGGCCGGCTGCGCCAGGTCCTGCACCCGGCGCCGGGCCGTCTCGACGTACCCCTCGTCCAAGTCGTAGCCGACGTACCGGCGCTCGAGACGCGCCGCCGCGACGAGAGCCGAACCGCTGCCCATGAACGGGTCGAGCACGAGGTCGTTCTTGAAGGTGTAGAGGCGGATCAGCTGCTCGGGCAGCTCCACCGGGAACGGCGCCGGATGCCCCACCCGTCGTGCGCTCTCGGGAGCGATGCCCCAGATGTCGAGGGTCGACGCCAGGAAGTCCTCGGTCATCAGCGTGCTCTCGTGGGGCAGGCCCTCGGCGGCGCGCTGCTTCACCGATCGAGCCCGGTCGAAGCGTCCCTTGCTGGCGACGATCACGCGCTCGCTGATGTCGCGCAGCACCGGGTTCGTCGCGCTCCGGAAGGAACCCCACGCGCACGATCCGCTCGCCCCCTCGGCCTTCTGCCAGATCAGCTCGCCGCGCAGGAGCAGCCCGAGGTCGTCCTGGAGGATGCGGATCACGTCGGCGGAGAGGCTCCGGTAGGGCTTGCGGCCGAGGTTGGCCACGTTGACGGCGATCCGCCCGCCTGGTTCGAGCTTCCGCACGCACTCGGCGAACACCGCGGTCAGCATCTCGAGGTACTCGAGGTACGAGGACGGCACCCCCTCCCGATGGAGCTCCTCCTCGTACTGCTTGCCGGCGAAGTAGGGCGGCGACGTGACGACGAGGGCCACCGAGCCGTCCGCCACCCGGTGCATGTTGCGAGCGTCGCCCTGCACGAACGGCTCGGCGACGGCCTCTGGCGGGAGCACCAGCTGATCGTCCGACACGTCGGGCGGCCGGAACCGGTCGTAGAAGGGAGTCGAGTCGTGGCTCTCTCGCGCGCCCACGCCGAAGTTGGAAGTCGTTGTCCTGCGTCGCGCCTTGACCACTCCCCCGTCCCGTTTCCGAGCCTATGCCACGCTGCTCGAGTGGAGATCCTCTCGTTCTCGGCGGCGGTCGGGCACCCGGTCGACCGCTTCGGCAGCAGCTTCGTCCTGTCACCGTTGATGGGGCCGACGGACTCGGGGCGCACCGTCTGCATGCACCTCGCTGCCGGCGGGGTCGTCGGCGAGCACGACGCGGTGTCCGACCAGCTGTTCTGTGTCGTGGAAGGTGACGGGTGGGTCTCCGGGGCCGACGGCGAGCGACGATCGATCGGCAGGCACGAAGCGGCGTACTGGCGGCCGGGCGAGCGTCATGCCGCCGGCACCGATCGTGGCCTGGTGGCGTTCGTCATCGAAGGCACGTTCTCGGTGGCCGCTGCCGAACGCACCTGACTCGGCGGTCGGACGGCAAGACTCGTCGAGTGCCGGATCCGATCTTCGCCGAGCCGAGGCTGGCCGAGATCTACGACGCTCTCGACACCGACCGCTCGGACCTGGAGCTCTACGTGGCGATGGCCGACGAGCTCGGCGCCCAGCGGGTGGTGGACCTCGGCTGCGGCACAGGGACGCTGGCGTGCATGCTGGCCGAGCGCGGCCGGGAGGTGATCGGTGTCGACCCAGCTGCGGCCTCACTCGACGTCGCCCGGCGGAAGCCCGATGCGGACCGGGTGCGCTGGCTGGAGGGTGACGCCACTCGCCTGCCGCCGATGCAGGTCGACCTGGTCACGATGACCGCCAACGTGGCCCAGGTGTTCGTGACCGACGAGGACTGGACGTCCACCCTTCGCGCCGTCCATGGCGTGCTCCGGCCCGGTGGCTTCGTCGTGTTCGAGGTGCGGGATCCCGCCCGCCGGGCGTGGGAGGGATGGACCCGCGCCGCTTCTGAGCGGACGGTCGACGTCCCCGGCGTCGGCCGAATCGAGACCTGGGTGGAGCTGACCGACGTGCAGCTACCGCTCGTCTCCTTCCGGCACACCTTCGTCTTCGCGGCCGACGCAACGACCCTGACCTCTGAGTCCACGCTCAGGTTCCGGTCGCAGGCGGAGATCGCCGACTCCCTCGCCGCGGCGGGCTTCGCCGTGCGTGACGTGCGCGACGCGCCGGACCGTCCCGGGCTCGAGTGGGTGTTCGTGGCCGAGCGTGGCGACCACGCCGGCCTCTGAGCTCAGTCGGGCTCGAGGCTCAGCTGGGCCCCGGCTCGGACGAAGCCGACGGCGAGCGCGGCCCGTTGCGAGGCCAACGGGCGGGCGCGCCACTGGGGCAGGAGCCGCTCGTCGAGCGCGGCCCGTATGGCGAGGCCCGCAGCACGACCGCCGTGGCCCCGACCCCGGTGGTCGGGATGGGCGAGCACGGAGAGGTGCGCGACCTCGTTGGACCACCGGCGGTACCCGGCAGCCGCGGCCACGGTCCCGGTCGACGACCGGCTCACGAAGACCGGGCTCTCGACATGGTGCACGCCGCTCTCGTCGAGCTCGTCCTCGGCCACGGCTTCCGCCAGCGCCACCAGCTCGTGCTCCGACGCCTCGTCCGCCGGCTCGCTCGACACGGTGAACCCCGGCCCCGGGTAGTACAGCTGTGCAGGCCCGAGGATGTTGCGGACAGGGGGCATCCGCGGGAGCACGGCCTCGGGGTTCGTGGCCTCGTCCGCAGTGAGCCCGGTCAGAGCAGCCGTCAAGGCGACGACGAGGTCGGCACGCGGCACCGAAGCGGTGACGGTAGAGCCGATGGTCAGGATCGCGATCCACCCCGCCGGACCCAGCGGCGAGCCGGCGTCGACGAAGACGTGGAGGTCCCGCAGGGCCGGGAGCCCGGACAGGCTCGCCCACGCCGAGCTGGCCGCTTCGACGCCCGTCGCCGTCACTCGGCGGCTCGGCGGACGCGCCAGGCCCACCAGATCAGCACCAGCTGCAGGGGCAGGCGCAGCCATGCCGCGGCGGCGGAGTCGAACGGAGGCCGAAAGCCTTGGTACCCACCCTCGAGGGCGGCATGGACGTTGGCCGGGGACACGGCGACGAGCAGCACGATGCAGGCGGTGGCGCCGAGGCGCCGCGTGCGGGGCGGGAGCAACAGCGCGGCCACCGCGAGCTCGGCCACGCCGCTGGCGAGGACCCAGAACGATGGCGAACCGAGCGCAGGAGGCACGATCCGCGCGTACGGCTCAGGCCGGACGAGGTGAAGGAAGCCGGAGCCGCCCATCAGAACGGCAAGCGCGGCTGCGCCGGCCCCGCAGACCGTCACAGCAGCTCGAGCACAGCGGCCCAGCCGCCATCGACCGCAGGCGGGATCAGGTGGTCGGCCAGGGCCTTCGCCGCCGGATGCGCGTTCTCGGGCACGAGCCGGTGGGCGGCGCTGGTGAGCAGCTCGATGTCGTTCGGCCCGTCGGCCAGCACGAGGACCTTGGTCGGGTCGATGTCCTCGGCCCGACAGAAGGCGAGCACGCCGTCCCACTTGGACTGGCTGCGGGGGGCGACGGTCATGGCCCCGAGCCCGGGGTAGTCGAGGGAACGGTCGAGGTGCACCTCGGACATCGCCTCGATGGCGTCCTTGGCGGCCACCAGGTGCGCGTGCTGCACCCCGAGCAGGCTGAACGCGAGCACGGCCTGCTGCTGCACGACCACCGACAGGTCGCCCACGCCTGCGGACGAGGCGAGCCTCATGACGTGGTCGGGGTGGGTCGACGGCGTGTCGCTGAGCCACACCTCGATGGCCCGCCCGTCGAGGTCCGGCCCATCGGAGTAGACGCAGGGGTCGAGCCCGGCCGCCTGGAACGCGGCGAGCACCGCCACGGCTTCGGAGGTGGGGAACGGCGCCCGATGGAACCGCACCGACGTGGCCAGGTCGAGCCCGAGGGCGCCGTTCAGGACGACGGCGGGCGGGGCCACGCCGAGGCGTTCCAGTGGCTCTCGAGTGGATCCGAGCCGCCGGCCGGTGGCCACGAGGAGCGGGGGTCCGGCCCGCAGCACCTCGTGCAGCGCCTTCACCGCGTCGGGATGCACCTCGTCGTCGGTGTGCCAGAGGGTGCCGTCGAGATCGGTGACGACGAGGCTCACGTCAGCCCGAACCATCGTCACGCGGACACCTTCGCCGCATGCTCCAGCACGAGCCGGGCCGCCACCTCCGGCTGTACGTCCGTGACGTCCAGATCGAGCGTGTTGGGGTGCGCCACGTCCACCAACGTCCGGGACTCGGCCATGGCTCGCACCGCCTCTCCGTCGGTCCACTTCAGTCGTTCGTTGCGCTGCGGTGACACCGCACGGCGGGTGAGCTCGTCGACCTTGCAGTGCAGGCGCACCGGCACGAATGCGGCATCCCGTGCGTCGGCCAGGGCGGCCACCCGCGCCGGAGCCGCCTGGTCCTCCGGGTCACCGGCCAGCAGCACGTTGGTGAACGCGAACGACCACGTGGAGGGGGACAGGTCCCGGATCGCCTCCATCACCGCAAGGCGCACCTTGCGCACGTAGCCCCAGACCGCGGGGTCGATGGCCTTCACGCCGTCGATGTCCATCACGCCGAGGATCGGGTTGCTGACGTAGTGGTTGTCGACGACCACGAGGCGGTGCTCGCCTCCGCCCTGCAGGGCCGCCATGTGCTTGGCGATGGTGTACTTCCCCGTACCCGGGAACCCGATCAGGTGGATGATCGCCGGCCGTTGCAACAGTCCCCGCATCCGTGCAGGGTAGGGCCTTGCCCCTCTTGCAGCGCCGATTTCCGACAGCGCGGAGGTCAGCCGCTTCGGGTCCGGGACAGCTGCCGGAGCGAGTCCCGCAACGGCGCCAGCCACAGCGCCTGGATCGGGAACAGCGCAGATGCAGCCTCGTCGAGGTCGACCCAGCGCAGCGCGAAGCGGTGCAGGGGCACGTCGCCGTCACTGCACTCGTCCCACTCCCACGCCTCCGCCGGCGGCGCCTCGTCCAGGTGCAGGTGGAAGGTGTGATGCACCTGCTCCTCGAGGCCCGGCGGCACGTTGCCCGGCTGGGCCATGCGCCACACCTCACCGAGCTTGCGGACGATGCGGGCCGTGGTGACCCCCGACTCCTCGGCCAGCTCACGGAGCACGGCGACCTCGTGGTCCTCCCCCGGCTTGATGCCTCCGGCAGGAACCTGGGTGCCGGCCTTCGGCTCGCCGACGTGGTCGAGGACCAGCAGCCGGTGGAGAGGGTCGGTCACCATGGCGGTGGCCCGCTGGTAGCAGCTGGGAGGCCAGGACGGCATGGCCCCATCATGTCGCCGAGGGCTCGGTCGCTACAGGCGAGCCGGTTCTATCCCTGCCAGCTCGTCCATGGCCGGGCCGAACGTCGACTCGAGCCAGCCTCCCGGGTCAGCGCCCACCGGGGCCGTCACGAGAGTCGACACGCCGACCGCCGCCAGCTTCTGCGCCCCCTCCACCACCTGGGCCACGGTGGCTCCGGGGGGCACGTCGCGGTACATCGCCGTGACCTCGATCTCGTTGGGATCGCGGCCGATCGCGTCACAGTGGCGACGCAGGACGTCGAGCTTCTGGGCGATCACCTCCGGTCCTCCGAAGATGTTGCACGCGTCGGCGTACTGCGCGACCAGGCGCAGCGTCTTCCGCTCTCCGCTGCCGCCGATGAGGACCCGCGGCCGGGGCTGGCTCACCGGCATAGGACTGCACAGCGTCTCGGCCAAGCGGTAGTGCTTGCCCTCGTAGGCCCCGTTGTCCTCGCTCCACATCTGGAGGCAGATCTGCAACGTCTCCTCGAGGCGCTCGAACCGCTCCGCCACCGGAGGGAAGGGAACACCGAGCCCGCGGTGCTCCCGGTCGTACCACGCAGCTCCGATGCCCAGCTCGGCCCGGCCGGCGGAGAGCACGTCGAGCGTGGTCACCGTCTTGGCCAGCAGACCCGGGTGCCGGTACGTCACGCCCGTGACGAGCAGTCGGAGCCGGAGGCGCTCGGTGCGGCCGGCCACGAAGCCCAGCGCGGTGTAGCCCTCGAGCATCGGGTCGGTGGCGGGCGCGGCCGCCTCCATCTGGAAGAAGTGGTCCATGAAGGACAACGTCCTCACGCCGAGGGCCTCCGCTCGCTGGGCCAGCGATCCAACCCCCGCACCCATGGAGGTCGGCGGGCCGGCCCAGTCGAAGCGCCACACGTGGAGGTCGAGGTTCATGTGATCCGTTCTAGCGGCCCTCTGCAAGCTCCGTGGCGGCCTCGGTGGTGGCCTCATCCGCATCGGAGCCCGACCGGCGCAGCAGCCGCTTGGCCCCGGGCACACCGGTGATGACGTCGTGCATCTCGTCGACGATGCCGAGCATGGCGCGGAGCTCCGGCTCGACCTGGCGCAGCTCTCCGACCAGGGGCTGCAGGTCACCGTCGAGCGTCTCGACGAGGCTCGGAAGGCGCTGGAGGAGCATCACCAGCGCGTCCACGTCGTCGATGCCGATGGCGGTGGTCAACCGCTCGATCAGAGGCAGGACATCCTGAACGCGCTCGGTCGCCGTGACCACTCCGTCCACCGCGGCCTGGCCCCGCTCGACCGCCACCGCGGCCGTGCCCAAGAGGTCGTTGCCCTGGGCCAGCACGGACTCGGCGCCGGCCACGGCGGCGCTCACCCGCACCGTCGTCCGCTCGACGCCCTTGATGACGGCGCCCGACCGGTCGAGCAGCGGGTCAGCCCGGTGCAGCGCCTGCTCCAGCAGGGCCATCACCTCCTCGATGCGACCCACGCTCCCGTCCGCCCGCTCGACCACACGAGCCAGACGCTGCACGGGAACGGTGGCCTCGCTGGTCACGGCCTCCAAGCGGCCGACGGCGACCTCCGAACGATCGAGCAGTCGCTCGGCCCGGCCGAGGGCGGCTTCGAGGCGGGGGACGAGTCGCACCGCGGTGCCCGCCGCCGCGCTCAGGGCGTTGGCCGCCCTGGCCACGTCCCGGACAGCGTCGACGAGGTCCGAGGGACCGGGGATGGGCAAGCGCACGGCGACCTCCACGTGGGTTCGGTGGCGCCCTACCCCGGCCGCGCCGATCGTCCCTTGCACCTGACGCAACGTGAGGCCGTACCGTCCTCCACGAGACCCGAGAAGGGGGACACGATGACCGAGACCACGGCCACCACCGCGTCGACCGGCGTGCGCACGATGACGCCCTACCTCTGCGCCCGTGGCGCGACCGACGCGATCACGTTCTACGGCGATGTGTTCGGGGCGCAGGTGCAAGGAGAGCCGTGGCTCGATCCGACCGACGGTCGGATCGGCCACGCCGAGCTGCTGCTCGGGGACACCCGCTTCTACATCTCCGACGAGTACGAGGCGCTGGACGTGCTGTCACCACAGGGCCGGGGCGGCACGACGGTGTCGTTCGTCGTCGTCGTGGAAGACGTCGACACGGTCTGGGCCAAGGCCCTCCAGCGGGGAGCGACCCTCGAGCGGGACATCACCGTGGGCAACGGTCTCCGCTCGGGGTGGCTCCGAGACCCATGGGGCCATCGCTGGAACGTCGGCGAGATCCACGAAGGCTGACCCCGAGCGAGGCTGCGTCTAGCTGAAGACCCGAGTCCACCGCCGAGCCACGCGGCGGACGGCCCAGCCGGCCAGCACCCACGGGCCGGCGACGATGACGGGGTCGAGCGCCTGATGCCGGACGTCGGCGCGCTTCTGCCCCCGGCGAGAGCTGATGCCGTGGCGGGTGAACTCGCTCAGGACGCCGGTCGGGGCGATCGGGTTGTCGGGCCGCAGCGTGGCGAAGGAGCGAAGGTGGCTCTCCACCGCGTCCACCCGGTCCGACGCCAGGAGCAGGAGCCAGTGCGCGGCGCGCGCCTCGCTGAAGCGCTTGTACGCGTACTTCCGGATCAGCCCCTTGTTCACCGCGTCGCCGAACTTGACGGCGCTGAACATCGGCCCGTACGCGCCGATGGCCGAGACGGTGCCTCCCTTGCGCACCGAGTCGATCGCCCAGTTGAGGGCGATCGGTGAGCCGCCCTGCAGCTTGACCTTGGTCGACGTGATGTGCTGCAGCAGGCTGTCGTCGGCCTCCGCTCCCACCGCGTCGATGACCACGTCGGCACCCAGGTGCTCGGTGATCTTCTTCATGTGGACGACGATGTCGTCGTACTCGGTGAAGTTGTACGTCTCGGCGTGGGCGAAGGTGCGGGTCTTCTCGAGCCGGTACTCGAGGTGGTCGATCACGATCACCCGGCCGGCGCCCATCAGCCACGCCGACTTGGCCGCGTAGACGCCCACCGGGCCGGCGCCGAAGACGGTGACCACGTCGCCCTCGGCGATGTCGCCCAGCTGCGCCCCGAAGTACCCGGTGGCGACCGCATCGGTGAGCAGCACCGCGTCCTCGTCGTCCATCCACTCCGGGATGAGGGCAGGGCCCACGTCGGCGAAGGGCACCCGCCACGTACTCCGACTGGCCGCCGTCAGAGCCGCCGCAGGTGTGCGAGTAGCCGTAGATCCCGCCGACGGCGGTGGGTTTCGCGTTCACGTTGTGGCAGTTGGCGTACAGGCCACGCGCGCAGAAGAAGCACGAACCGCAGAAGACGTTGAACGGCACCATCACCCGGTCACGCGGCTTGAGGTTCTGCACGGACGGGCCCACTTCGTGAACCACGCCGATGACCGCGGCCGGCCCGCCGGCTCAGTCCCTGCAGAAATAGTCTTCGCGACGTGGCGACAGAGGACGACGTCAGGGAGATCGCGCTCGGCCTGCCCGAGACGACCGAGGCTCCGTGGTACGGCGCCCCCGCCTACAAGGTGAAGGGCAAGGGGTTCCTTCGCCTTCGCACCGAGGCAGAGGGCGGGCTCGTCGTGTTCGTCTCGGATCTGGCCGAGAAGGAGGCGCTGCTGGCGTCGGACTCCGGCAAGTTCTTCACCACGCCGCACTACGACGGCTACCCCACCGTGCTCGTCAACCTCGAGGCCATGGAGGTGGACGAGCTGCGGGAGCTGATCATCGAGTCGTGGCGCGAGAAGGCGCCGCGACGGGTGCTCGCCGCGTACGACACCGAGCACGGGTCCGAAGCGCCGCCAGCGTGAACGGCTGGCTCGCCGCCCCTCGGAGGGCGCGAGCGCCCCGCCGGGCGGAGCCTGATAGGAACTGCGCTCATGGCTCGAGAGGGTCCCTTCTGGGACGTGATGGAGGGACGGGTCGCGCCCCCACCCGCCGCTGGGACGCTCGGGTGGGAGCTTCGGTCCGTCGACCCGGACGCTGGGACGATCGAGGTCGGCTTCACCGCGAGCGAGCAGTTCCTGAACCCCGTCGGCGTGGTGCAGGGCGGCTTCCTGGCCGCGATGCTCGATGACACGCTCGGTCCCGCGCTGGTGGCCACCCTCGGGCCCGGGGAGTTCGCCCCCACCACAGATCTCCATGTGCAGTTCCTGCGGGCGGCACGGCCGGGCCGGCTGATCGGGCGAGGGCGGGTGGTGCGGCGCGGCACCAACATCGGCTTCCTGGCCGGTGAGCTCCTCGACGAGTCCGGCGAGATCGTGGCGGTGGCTACGGCGACTGCGCAGATCCGCACGCAGCGGGCCTGAACCGCGGAGCGCCTCAGTCGCGGTACAGGGCGCGGGCCAGCATGCGACGAACCGGGCTGGTGAGCAGGTCCACGTTGTCGGACCACTGCTCGACGGAGCCCAGGCCGACCGGAAGCGCGGTCACCTCGGGATCGGTGATGGCGGCGACGAGCGCCGTCGCCATCTCCGGGTTGGCGGTTCGGTACGGGCGGTCGTGGAACGGGATGACGGCCTCCGCGGCAACCGGGAGGCCGAGCTCCCGCTGGCGCTCACGGAGCTGGTCGAGAGCCGTCGCCAGCCCGGCCTCCCGCAGCCTCCAGCCACCTGGGGACAGGGCCTCTTCGAGCGTCGGGGCGAGGGGCGGGCCGAGCGGCAGGTCGCGGAACGCAGTGCCGAGCCACTTGGCATAGGGCGGCCACCGTCGTTCGAGCAGGAAGGCCAGATGCATCACATCTCGAACGAGCCGGGCGGACAAGACGTGTGACCCGATGTCGTCGCCGACATCCGCAGCGCGTCCGACGAAAGGCATCTCCTGGGTGAGCCGGGACCACCCCGAGGCGAGCACGTACAGCCACACGTCGTGCGGGTACCAGCGGAGCGCGGCATGCAGTGGCGCCAGCACGCCCGGCGAGTCCTCGAAGATCGGACCGGCCGTCACCTCGAGCACCGACTGGCCGGTCAGCACCAACCAGTCCGCAGGTTGCAGGCCTCGAGTCGGGTCCAGCCCGAGCCGGCTGACCGCGAGGTCCGACGCCGTGACCACTTCGACCCTGTGGCGGACCTGCGGATCCCACGTCGTCGCGAACCGCACCGGCCGCCCGCGGAACGACCCCGGCAGCGCGCGCTCCAGCGCTTCGTCGATGCGGTCCACCGATCCGGCACGGGGCGCGGTCAGGACGACCGTGAGCCGGCACCCCCAGTCGTGATCCTGCGAGACGGCGTCGTCGAGACCCAGCACGTCGGAACCCGAACCGAGGCGGGCCGCGGCCCACGACCCGGGCGGGAGCAGCTCGGCCAGGATCGGCCTCACGGCCTCGCGATGGAAGTGCTCCGCCAGCTCGCGGCCGGACACGCGGCTGTGCGCCTCGGACATCGTCCCCCCTCGGCAGTGACGCTAACGACGACGATCTCGCCGGGCGCGAACAGAGTCGCTGACTCTGTGGCGAAAATCGACGCGCCCATCCTTCGGGTGGCCCAGGATGCGGAACGTGGCCAACCCGCTCGACGACCTCGAATCGCTGCTGCGCTCCCGGCGCACCGATGCCCCACCCGACTCCTACTCCGCACTGCTGCTCGGTGATCCCGAGCTGACACAGCGCAAGATCATGGAGGAGGCGTTCGAGGTGTGCCTCGAGCTCGGGCGCGCCGCACGGGACCCGGAGCGGATCACCTCTGAGGCTGCCGACCTGATCTTCCACCTGCTCGCCGGGTTGGTGGGGGCCGACGTCGCGTTCGACACCGTGCTCGACGAGCTGGCCAGGCGACGGCGATGAGCGTCCGGGTCGCGATCCCGTCTCGGGGCCGCCTCCGCGACGGCGTCGTCGCCCTGCTCGATCACGCCGGCTACCCGACGTCAGGACTGCGCGGCTCTGGCGCGCGCACGACCGTCGATGGCATGGAGCTCATCGAGATGCGACCCCGGGACGCCGGCGCGTGGCTGGCGACGGGCCGCATCGACGCCGCCTTCCTCTCCACCGACATCGTGCTCGAGGAGGCCCTCGAGGGTCTGGCCTCGGTGCCGCTCGGCATCGCCAGGTCCGAGCTGGTGCTGGCCAGTCGCGACGACGACGGGCGCACGACCTCGGCGGATCTGGCCGGCGGAGTGGTGGCCACCCACCTGCCGAGGGCGACGGCGAGCTGGTTCGGCGGGCACGGCACCGAGGTGACCGTGGTCGCGATGGGCGGCGCGCTCGAGGGCGTGTGCGCGGCCGGTCTCGCCGATGCCATCGTCGACCTGCGCGAGACCGGCACCAGCCTGAGCCAGAACCGGCTCCGCGTGCTCGCCACCATCGCCGAGTGCCAGGCGCTGTTCGTGCACGACGGTGCCGAGGGCCTGGCCGACCTGACGCTTCGGCTGCAGGCGGCCCTGGACGCGGGCCGGTACCGCTACGTGATGCTGCACCTGCCGCCGGACGAGGTGGCGCGCCTCACGGTGCTCTTCCCCGGTCTGGCCGCCCCGACCGTGCTGCCCCTTGCCGGTCGCGACGACCTGGTCGCGGTGCACCTCGTGGTCGAGGGCGACGCCCTGTGGCGCCGACTCGGCGACATCCGGGAGATCGGTGGGAGCGGCATCGTCGCTCTCCCCCCCGACGCCGTCCTCCCCTGACGCCGCTCGCATGGCTCAGGTGGTGGTGGCCGCCGGCTATGGATCCACGGTGCCGATCAGCACCCCGAGGAAGCGGTTGTCGTCGGCCGAGCCGCCCAGGCGCACCACCACCAGCTCGTGGGAGGGCAGCACGAACATCTTCATGTTCCCGGCGCCATAGGCCAGGAACATGCTGTCGGGCACGTCCGGCGCGATCTTGCCTCCGGCGGCGAACCGCTCTCGAACGTCGGCAGGCCATGGCACGGAGTCCACACCCGGCGTGTACGTGCCGTCCGTCGGACGGTTCAACCACCACCCGAGGCCGTAGGCGCGGAACGCGCCTGTCTCGTAGCCCGTGCAGCGGCGCACGCCGGCCTCCGACAGCACCTGCTCTCCGTTCCATCGGCCGTTCTGCAGGATCAGCTGGCCGTAGCGCGCCCATTCGCCGGCCGTGAGGCGCGCACCACCGCCGAAGTTCGGCTTGCCCTTTGTGTCTCGCTCCCAGTCGCCAGGGACCACGCCCAATCGGTCGAACACGCGGGTCTGGAGGTAGCTCACCGGATCCCGCCCGCCGGTCACGGATCCCCCGGGATCGACCGAGCCGCCGGTGCTGAGCTCGAAGGCGGCGGCGAAGGCCTGGAAGCTGTTCGGTCCGTAGACCATGGCGTGCCCGGGGGCGTAGAGGGACAAGGCGTTGATGGCTTGGGCGTAGCTGTCAACCCTCTTGAGCTCCGACCCCGCGGACGCGCCCGCCGCGATCCCCGAGCTCTGTGACAGCAGGTCGACGTGGCGGATCTCTCGCTTGCGGTCGACCCGCGGGGCCGCACCGCCTGGCCGCCACGGGGCGATGACGGTGGAGGACAGGTCGTCCAGCCTCATGAAGCCGTCGTCCTCGGCCGCAGCTGCGAGTGCGCACGTGAAGCTCTTGGTGCCCGAAGCCAGCGGCTCGGGGACAGTCGCCCCGCCCGCACCGCCGTAGCGCTCGAGGACCATCTGGCCGTTGTGGATCACGACGACGGCGCGGGCACCGGCGGCCAGGGCGAGGTCAGCCGACGCCTGGATGTTCAGGGCCTGACTCGGCGGAAGCGGCGGCTGCGGAACGGACTGAGGAGGACCCGGCGAAGGTCCCGGAGGAGGCTCCTCCTCGCGTCCGCCGTTCACGCAGGCGCAGAGGCCCAGGGCAAGCAGCAGGCCGGCGACTGCACTCGAGGCGCTTCCCATGGCTCAGGTGGGCGTTGGGAAGGCGCGGCGGAAGAAGTCGAGCTGAGCGGGCAGACGGGTCCGCCACGTGTCGGCGTCGTGGTAGCCGGGGCCGAAGTCGCTCTCGGCGTGGGGCAGCCGGTCGGCCAGGAGCCGGGCTACGTCGGCCAACGCGTCGTCCCGGCCACAGTCGATGCGCACCGGCAGGCCGGCCAGGCGGTCGAGGCGGCGAAGGACGTCGTGGGTCTCGAAGTCCGCCGCGTCGTCGAAGGCCCCTGGCCTGGCCTCTGAGAACGAGCGCCACAGCGCCGGAGCGGTGGCGGCCACGGCCTGGACCTGGTCACGGCGATCAGTGGCGGCCAGCAGGGCGCCGTATCCGCCCATCGACCACCCGAGGAGGCCGAGGGGGACGTCGCCCACCGCCTGGCGGACCACCGGGAGCAGCTCCTCGAACACCATCGCCGATGCGTCCGTGCCATCCACCCGCCGATGCCAGAAGGACGCCTCTCCGCCGTCCACCGCGGCCACGACCCACGGCCAGCCGGCCCCGGCGACGAAGCGGTGCACCTCCATGGGCTCGAACGCGAAGCCATGGGCCGCTCCCCGGCCGTGCAGGCACAACAGGAGCGCGGCCGGTGGCGCAGCAGGGAGCGCCATGGCCCAGGCCACGTCGCGCCCGATGTGCCGGGAGGCCAGCGTGGACTCCCGCACCGCCACATCCGCCGCAGGTGCCTTGATCGAGGGCGCGTCCAGGTAGCCCCGACCATGCAGCCACCGCCGTGCCCGGCTGGCGTCGCCGACGAGCACCGCGCCGCCGCCGGCTGCCGCCGCCACCACGCCACCTGCGCCCGTAGCGAGGAACGCTCGTCGGGACATCTTCATCCTGCGCTCGAGTGGTTGCTCGAACTGCCCTTCGGGCAAGCAAGGGGGATGCTCGGGTTCATCGTCTTCGGCCTCGTGGTCGGTGCGCTCGCCCGCCTGGTTCTCCCTGGCAGGCAGCACCTCAGCCTCATCGTTACCCTTCTGGTCGGTGTCGTCGGCTCGGTGATCGGAGGTGTCGTGGCCAGCGCGCTCGGCACCGGCGATGTCTTCGAGCTGAACGTCCTCGGCAGCATCGTGGCCATCATCGCCGCTGCTCTCCTCATCGTCCTGCTCGACCGAGCGGCGGTTCGACGCTGACCGTACGGGTCGGCACCGCGCCCGGTGGCAGCTGGCGGTCGTCGCTGGCGCGGGCCGGCCTGGTGGCGAAGGGAGGGCTCTACCTCTCCCTGGGTGCGCTCACAGTGCAGTCCGTCTTCGGCGGCCCTGGAGGCGAGGAGACGACGACCACCGGCGCCATCGAACAGATCGCCCGTCAGCCGTTCGGCCAGGTGCTGCTGGTGGCGCTCACGATCGGCTTGGCCTCGCTCACGCTCTGGAACGTGCTCCTGGCCGCCACGGGGGACCCTGTCGAGGGCTCGGAGAGGAAGGACCGCGTCAAGTTTGCGGCGAAGGCCGCCATCTACGCAGGGGTCACCCTGAGCTCCGCCCGGGTCCTGGGAGACAACCGAGGGCGAAGTGGTGGTGGTGGTGGTGGCTCACCCGGTGAGCAGCAGGCCGCCGCTCGGCTGCTGGACCTTCCAGCCGGAACGTTCCTCACCGGTCTCGCCGGACTGGCAGTGGCGGGCTTCGGCCTCTACGTCATCTACCACCACGGGTTGCAGAAGCACTTCATGAAGCGTCTGGCGCACCGTGACATGAGCCACGAGGTCGAGCGCGCCGTCGGGCTCGCCGGGCGTGCCGGCTACACGGCTAAGGGGCTCGTCTTCACGACGGTCGGCGCGCTGCTCGTCGTGGCTGCGCTGCAGCACGACGCCAACCAGGCGGGCGGGCTCTCCGCCGCGCTGCACACCCTGGCCGGCGTGGCGTGGGGCCGAGTCCTGCTCTGGATCATCGCCTTCGGGCTGGTGCTCTACGGCGTGTTCAGCCTCGCGGAGGCCCGCTACCGCCGGACGGCCTGACCCCGCTCGGCCACGCGGCTCGTGACGAGCACGGCGATCGAGCCGGCCACACCCGTGACGGCCATCGCGGTTCCGAGCCCGATGCGCTGGGCCAGGAAACCGAAGGCGATCGGCAGCGGCAGCAGGACGAACAGTGTCGTCACTGCGTTCACCGCTCCCGCCCGGCCCGGCATGCTGGCCAGTGAGCGGGCCTTGCCGATCGGCCAGAACAGCGTCCACGCGAACGACAGCGGGATGCCGATCAGGAGCCGGGCGGGCACGCCGGGCGCGAGCACCCAGGCGGGCATCAGCACGAGCGTGGCGCCCGCCGCCCACGGGAGCACGCCACTCGACCCGCTCCGGTCGAGGCGTCGATCGAGCCACGCCAGGGCGACGAGGTCGACGGCCTGCTCGGCCACGCCGTAGAGGGCCGCCTGCGCCTGGGAGAGGCCGACCTCCTCCACCAGGAACACGTACTTCAGCAGCATCGCCGTCTCGAACAGGTCGAAGGCCAGCAGCACGGCCAACCAGGCCCGCGCCTGGTGATCCCGCAGGACGAGCCGCACGTTGGCCCGGAGCTCGGCCAGCACGTGGTGCGCTTCGCCATCCCGCGCCGGCGCCGGGAACGGCGTGGCTGCGATCGCCCATGCGTAGCCCAGGGCCCCGGCGCCCAAAGCGACCAGGAGGATCCTCCAGTCGAGCTGCAGCCACCCCGTTGCGGCGACGAGGCCCGGGGCCAGCATCGCCCCGATGGTGTCGAGCGACGTGGCCCGGCCGAAGGCGCGCTCGGGATCGTCGGGGTAGGCCTCGATGTTGACGACGTCGGCCGTGTGGGTCAGCGGGCCACCTCCCAGGCCGTACACGGCGAAGGCGGCCACCAGCGCGGCGTACGACGGCGACAGGCCCATGAGCAGCGTCGACAGGCCGACGCAGATGGCGCCGAACGTCAGCAGCACGCGCCGTGACCGGACGTCGATGAGCAGCGAGGCCGGCGGCTCGATGACCAGGGCGACCCAGCTGAGCACCTGGTCGAGCAGGCCGACCTGCACGAGCGACAGGCCGAAGTGGCTTCGGAACGTCGGCATGAGCACCGACCAGGTGCCCGAGAGCACCTCGTCGACGAAGCGGCCGCTGAAGCTGAGCCCGAGGGCGCGATCGGACACGGCCGGGCTGCGGCCCTCGCGGGGCAGCCGGAGCAGGCGGTGGAATCGGGACATGAACGAAGATCTCCTCACGTGACGGATGGGCGAGCGGGATGGCGCGCTGCCGTCAGGTGGAGGACCTCGGGCTCAGGTTCAGCGGTTGCCGGGCATGGCGATCACGATATCGGGCACCGGTCGTAGGGTCGTCGGATGGACCACACCACCTTCGGTCGCACCGGCCTCGTCGTCTCCCGCCTCTGCATGGGCACGATGACCTTCGGGCTGCAGTGCGACGAGGCCCAGAGCCACGCCATCCTCGACACCGCGGCCGAGGGCGGCATCGACTTCCTCGATGCTGCGGACGTCTATCCGCTCGGCGGCGGGCTGGAGACGGTCGGGCGCACGGAGGAGATCGTGGGGTCCTGGCTGGCCGGCAAGCGCGACCAGTTCATCCTGGCCACCAAGTGCGTCGGGCGCATGGGCCCGAAGCGGTGGGACCAGGGCATGTCGCGCAAGCACGTGCTCGACGCCATCGACGGCAGCCTCCGGCGACTCGGCACCGACTACGTCGACCTGTACCAGCTGCACTCCTACGACCCGGCGACGCCGATCGACGAAGCGCTGGAGGCCCTCGACACCGTCGTGCGCTCGGGGAAGGCCCGCTACGTCGGAGTCTCGAACTGGCTGGCCCACCGAGTCGCCCGTGCCCTGGGGCGCAGCGAGGTCAAGGGGCTCGTCCGCATCGACTCGGTCCAGCCTCGCTACAACCTGCTCTTCCGCCAGTTCGAGCGTGACCTGCTGCCGCTGTGCGAGGAAGAGGGCGTCGCCGTGATCCCCTACAACCCGATCGCCGGCGGCCTGCTCACCGGCAAGCACGACCGCGAGGCACCGCCTACCGAGGGCACCCGGTTCACCCTCGGCCAGGCGGCCGGGAACTACCAGTCGCGCTACTGGCACGACCGCGAGTTCGACACGGTCGACGCCCTCCGCGACGTGGCCGCCGAGGCCGGCATGTCGATGACGACGATGGCCGTGTCGTGGGTGCTCGCCAACCCCGCCGTCACCAGCGCCATCATCGGCGCCAGCCGCCCCGAGCAGCTGGCCGACAGCCTGGCCGCAGCGCAGAAGAACCCCATGGAGCCCGCGCTCAAGGCCCGTCTCGACGAGCTGACCCTGGAGTGGCGCCGGGGTGACGCCGAGCGCTGAGCCCGGCGTCTCGCCGGCCCGACCTGGGTCAGGTGTACATGAGCGACCCAGGCGTCGTGAGCAGCTGGCCCGTCTCGAGCCAGGTCTTCAAGCCGGAGGCCCGCATCGTCTGTACGAGGCGGCGTGGTGGGTCGACCTCGAGGTTCTCACCCTCGCGGAGCGGTGCATCCGCGTTCTGGTTGGTCATCTCGAAGCGCGAGCCGGGCGTCCAGTCGGAGCTGATGCGGTTGCCGAAGCTGTACTTGCTCCGGATCTCGCTGTCGGTGATCGCCTCCCACAGTCGCTCGGGGGTGGTGCGGATGTAGATCTCGAAGACCTTCTCCATGTCCGGCTGGCAGGCTCGGGCCGCACCGCTACCGAGGAGACGCAAGCGATGAGGATGCTGTTCACGACGACGTCTGGCGCCGGGCACTTCCTCCCGCTTGTGCCCCTCGCTGAAGCTGCCCGGGCCGCCGGTCACGACGTAGCCGTCGCGGCGCCAGAGGAGAGCACCGCCATGGTGGAGGGTGCGGGCTTCAAGCACCTCCCCTTCGGAGGCGTGCCGTCGGACGATCCCACGCGCACCGAGGTCCTTCGGCGGCTGCCGACGCTCACGCCGGAAGAGGCGGGCACCCTCATGGGGAAGGAGGTCTTCGGCCGCCTGAACACCTCCGCGGCGCTGCCCGGCACCGTGCAGTCCGTGTCGGAGTGGCAGCCCGACCTGGTGATCAGCGAGTCCGGCGAGTTCTCCGGCCAGCTGGCCGCTGAGGCCGCAGGTCTGCCTCGCCTCCGTGTGCACCCCGGCCTCTCCCGAGCCGGCTTCGACAGGATCGTCGCTCTCGGCCTGACCGATCTCCGCCTCGGGCTCGGGCTCGATCCTGATCCTTCGGGCGCATCGCTGCACACCCCGCCCCAGGTCGGGTACTTCCCCGAGGCCTTCGACCCCAGCGACGAGGGGTCGCCACCCGTGCTGCGCATCCGGGACCCCCGGTACCGGGGTTTCACCCCCGGCCACCGCTCCGACGTGGTCTACGTCACCCTCGGCAGCGAGGCCGCATCCATGCCCTTCTTCGCCGACGCCTTGAGGAGCGCAGTCTCGGGGGCCGTGGCCGCCGGATTCGCCGTCCTCGTCAGCACTGGTCGCCAGGGCGACCCTCGGGTGCTCGCCGGTCTGCCGGGCGACGTGCGGGCCGAGCGCTGGGTCGACACGGCTGAGGTGATGGCAACGGCGCGCGCCGTCGTCTGCCACGCGGGAGCCGGCACGACGCTGGCCGCGCTCGCGGCCGGCGTCCCGATCGTGGCCGTGCCGTTGTTCGCCGAGCAGCCCCTCAACGCCGAGCGCATCGCCGCGGTCGACGCAGGTGTGGTGGTCCAGCCCGGGCCGGGCCTGGACTCCCGCGTCGAGGCCGCGGTGCGCTCCGTGACGACAGCGGCCCCGCCCGGAACGGCTCGCATGGCGGCCGACATCGCCGGCCTGGCCGACGTGTCGGCCGCCCTTGAGCTGGCCGAGCGGCTGGTCGACGGCTCACCCACCGGCTGAGCTGGTCACGGGGAAGGGGTCACGGTGGCGGGCGCCCGTACCGGGATGGCCTCATCCGGCCCGGTGACTCGAGGCACGACGGTCTCCCTCGCGAAGAGGGCGAACCACACCCCGGCCGACACCGTGACCCCGGCCAGCACCAGCACGGCGGCGTCGGTGCCGTGGTGCTCGACCAGCCATCCGAGCAGCACCGGCCCGATGAGGCCCGCGAGGTCGCCGAACGTGCGGAAGACCCCCACCGCGGGACCCTGGCGCCCGGGCGGAGCCACGTCGGCGAGATAGGCGGCGGGGGTCGGGCCGGAGAAGGTGTTGAGCAGACCGACGAAGCAGAGGACCACGAGGAGGGGGACGACGCTGTCAGCCCAGACGTAGCCCACCGTGGCCAGACCGGCCAGCACCATGGCGGGGACGATGACCCGCTTGCGGCCGATCCTGTCCGCGACCCGGCCCGCAAAGGAGACGAGGACGATGTTGGCCGTCGTCACGAGACCCAGGGCCAAGCCGAGCTCCCCGGCGGTGAGGCCGACGTTGTCGTAGGCGATGATCGGCACGAGGAACTGCTGGCCGCCGAAGCGGGCGAAGAAGACGGCGAAGGCGACCACGCAGACGGCAAGGAAGCTGGGGTCGCGGAGCATGAACCCCTTCCGCTCGGGCTCGGCGGCGGCCTCCACCGGCGAGCGTCCCGAGGCTGTCGGCGACGACTCCAGGCGCAGGATGCCCCACGCGACGAAGCCCAGCGCGATCAGGCCCGAGGAGAAGAATGCAGCGCGGAGACCGAAGACGGAGGCCATGACCCCACCCAGGCTGGGCCCGATGGCGCCGCCGGCCAGCTGGAAGGCCTGCAGCGTGCCCATCGCACGGCCCCGGTTGTGCACGGTCGTGGTGTGGGCGATGAACGCCTGCCCGATCGTGATCGCCGCGCCGCCGGCCAGGCCGGTGACGAACCGGAGCGCGAAGAGCTGGTGCAGGCTCGTGGCGAACCCGGTGACCACCGAGCAGACCACCACTCCTCCCACGGCCGCGAGCAGCAGCCGGCGGGCATCGAAGCGCTCGGCCAGTCGGCCGGCGGGGATGTTGACGATCAGCCGGCCGACGACGAAGAGGGAGACGATGAGGCCGAGGTCGGCCCCGGACGCCCCGAAGCTCCGCGCGTAGAGCGGCAGGACGGGGACCACGACGCCCCAGGACATCTGGCTCGCGGCGATGAGGCCGCAGACGATGACGAGGTTGCGGTTGTCGCCTACTCGGCGGCGGAGCCAGCTGGGCACGACGTCTCCATTGACGGGAAGGGGTGAAGGGACTGACCCGGGCTCCTCCCGGCGCACACCGGGGGCCGGGGCACGCCGGGAGGGGGGCTCGGGTCAGGCCGTTGACCGCTACGCGAGAGCGAGCTCGCGGACCTGTAGCTCCGCGCCCTTGGCGCCGGGCTCGAAGCTGACGAGCTCACTGTGGGTGAAGGCCATGTTGAAGCTGTAAGCGCCAGACATGTACTGGGCGTACGTCCGGGCCTCCTCCTCCACGCTCCCGGCGGCCGTGCAGTCCATGGGGATGAGGGTCATGTAGTGCCGGTTGCTGAAGCCCAGTGCACACGCATGGGCACAGACCGCCGCCGAGACCCCGGTGACGAGCACGTTCCACGTCTCCGGCACGATGCCCTTCTCGGCCAGCACGTCTTCGAGGGCCGTGCGGGCGAACGGGTCGTGTCCCCACTTCTGCACGACGGGATCGCCGGGCCGAGGGGCGATCTCCGAAGCGATCTCGACGTCGGGTGAGCCTTCGAGGAGCATCGGGCTGCGGCCGAACCGCACCACCTCGAGGGCTGTGGGCTTGCGCACGGACTGGATGTAGATGATCTCGGCGCCGGCCTCCCGAGCCTTGCCGAGCAGGCGCTCGTTGCCCTCGATGGAGTCACCCATCCGGGAGCCGAACTTCGGGTTGCGGACGAAGTACTCCTCCATGTCCACGACGACGATGGCCGTCTTGGCTGGGTCGAGCACGAACGGCAGAGGCTTGGGCATCTCGACGGTGAGGGTCACCGTGTCGGGGGGTGCGGTCCAGGACATGGGGTCTCCTTCAGGAGGGTCGGTGGGTCACGGCGCCGCCTGCACCACGCTGTGCGAGGGCCGCTCGGCGAACGTACGGGTGGCCCATGAACTGGTCGTGCTCGTCCCGTGTTGTCCCGGTTACGCCACCGGAGCCGGGGGAGTCACGGCCCCTGCGCTGGGCGGACGGCGAGCCGGCGTGCCGTCCCGCCAGCGCTGCACCGGGATGCCGCCGTTCCGACGCACCGGCGTGTCGCGTGGCCCGGACGCGCAACACGGCGTGGACGGTGGTCCACGCCGTGTTGCCGATGCTCCCAAGAGAGATGCGCCGAAGGGCTAAGCCATCAGCCGACGCCTGCGGTCTCGGACAGATCGATCGTGCGCCCGAGACGGATCGGTGTCGAGGCCGCACCGGCGTCGGCCTGCGCCACCCAGCACGCCACCGAGTGGCCGGGCTGCACCTCCTTCAGCAGCGGTCGTTCCTCGGTGGACAGCTCGACCGCCTCGGTGCACCGGGCCGCGAACGGGCATCCGGCTCCGAGGGTGACCAGGTTCGGTGGGAGCCCCGGTATCTGCGTCAGCCGCTCGGGCAGCTCTCCCTCGATCGACGGGATGGAGCCCAGGAGGCCCTTGGTGTACGGGTGCTGGGGGTTGGCGAAGAGCTCGTCGACGCCTCCGATCTCCACGATGCGACCGGCATACATCACCGCCACCCGGTGGGCGAAGCGGGCCACCAGACCCATGTCGTGGGTCACGAAGATGACCGAGGAGCCCTGCTCGTCGGAGATGCGCTTCAGCAGGGCCACGATCTGGGCCTGGATGGTGACGTCCAGCGCCGTGGTCGGCTCGTCGGCGATCAGCAGCGACGGCTTGCACGAGATGGCCATGGCGATCATGACCCGCTGGCGCATGCCGCCGCTGAGCTGATGGGGATAGGCGTCGACGTTGCGCTCCGGGTCCGGGATGCCGGTGCCGGCCAGCAGCGAGATGGCCCGCTCACGGGCGGCCCCGCTGCTGAGCCCGAGGTGCTGGCGCATGGGGCGGATCATCTGGTCGCGCACCCGCATCACGGGGTTGAGCGAGGTGGTCGGGTCCTGGAAGACCATGGCCACCTCTCCTCCGCGAACGGAGCGCAGCTTCTCGTTCGACAGCCCCAGCACGTTCCGGCCGTTCAGAACCACCTGGCCACCGTCGATGGTGCCCCCTCGGGCCACCATCTGCATGAGTGACATCGACATGACGCTCTTGCCCGAGCCGCTCTCGCCCACGATGGCGAGGCGCTCCCCTCGGGCCAGGCTGAAGGAGACGTCGCTCACCGCCCGCACCACACCCTCCCGGGTGTGGAAGCTGACGGTGAGCCCGTCCACCTCCAACAAGTCGCCGGTCGCCGTCGGCGGCTCCTCGAGCACCGAGCCGACCCTGTTGCGCATCATCACCACGACAAGCTCCTTCGTTCCGTTTCGGGTCGACTCGCGTGCCGCGAGAGGTCAATCAGCAGCGAGAGCGCGGTCGCTGGCGACCTGCTCCAGGTACTTCTGGGCCGAGGCCAGGTCGATCACGTCGGCGTACTTCTGGTCCATGTCGAAGAGGTTCATGGCGTGGGACGCCTCGGTGCGGTCGAAGCAGCACTCCTCGACGACGCCCATGCGGTAGCGCTCGGTGGCGCCGTCCACCACGGAGGCTCGTACGCAACCGCTCGTCGTCTCACCGCAGGCGAGGATCGTGTCGATCCCGAGGTAGTTCAGGTGGTAGGTCAGCGGTGTGCCCCGGAAGGCGCTGGCGGCGGCCTTCTCGATGATGAGCTCACCCGGCTGCGGGTCGAGCTCATCGACGATCTCGCCCGCCTTGGCCTGCTCCTCCTCGGTCAGGTGGCTGAACCGTTCCGTGCGGTCGCCTCGACGGCCCCAGGGGCTCGGGAAGCCGGGAAGGCCCTTCACGAAGACGATCGGGATCTCGTTGGCCCGGGCCGTGCCGAGCAGCTCGACGGTGCGGTCGATGGCCTCCCAGCCGGACAGGCCGCACGACATCGGCCAGCGCTTGACCGACTCGAGGATGGGGAGGCGCTCGAGTCCGAGCACGCTGTAGTAGTCGTCGATGACGAGCACGGCGGGTTTCGACCCGAATCCGAAGGGCTCGGTCTTGGCGCGGCCGGATGCACCCAGCCACTGCTTGTCCTGCTCGGAGAGGAAGGGTTCCCAGATCGCTGGCATGTGTGTCGACTCCTCGGTACGGGTTGGTGACGAGGAAGGTAAGAGCGGCCCGTGAACACGCCGTGCTGGTCGTGTGTCGTTCCGGTTACGCCACCCTCCCGAGCGCCGGAGCGGTCACTTCCGCCACAACCGAGCCGGGATCTCGCCGCACCCGACCATCAGCCGGCGACGGCGCGTGGGACGGGGCACGACCGCGTCTCCCGCCGGCCGCGCCACGACTTGAGCGAGACCCGGTCACCGCGCAGGCGGCCGAAGCCGAACTCCACCACCCGGCCCGACACGTCGACGACCGTTCGCTCGACGAGGAGCAGCGGCCAGCTCTCCGGGACGCCGAGCAGCAGGGCGACGTCGCCGTCGCTCAACACGGCCTCCGTCGTGGACTGGACGCCGGCGACGTGCGTGCCCAGGGCGCCCTCGAGCATGTCGTAGAAGTCACCGCTCAGGTCGACGCCGGGCTCTTGCAGCCGTTGGCCGACGTCCTCGGGCAGATACGTCGTCCAGAGCGCCAGGGGTGTGGCCTCCAGCATGGTCCTGCGCTCCAGCAGCAGCACCGGGTCACCCTCTTCGGCCCCGAGGGCAGCGGCCACCAGAGCACCGGCCGGCACCGGTTCCATGGCCAGGACCTCGTGGTGCACTCCCCCGCCGCGCCAGCTCTGCACCTGGTCGAACTGGTGCGGCGTCTTGTGGCGGACGACAAAGGTGCCGACCCCTTGGACGCGATCCACCAGCCCCTCACGCCGGAGCAGGGCGAGCGCCTCCCGGACGGTGTTGCGGCTGACGCCATGGCGGGCCGCCAGCTCCGTCTCGGAGGGCATCGTTCCCTGGGGGTGGTCGTTCCTCAGTATCTCGGCACGAAGGAGATCACGTAGGCGCCGAGCCGATATGGCGCGACGGTTGACCGCCGAGAAGGACGCGTTGCGCATGCTTGGACGGTACGGGGGGAGTGTTTCCACCCGAAGTCGTGGCCGTGAGCAGGCCGTTGCTTGCCGCGTGCTGCGTGGCCGGCGCCGGCACTAGACGTAGTGGCAGGCGGCCTTGTGCAGTGGCGCCTTCAGGTCGAGGGTCGGCTCCTCCGTCCGACAGAGGTCGGTCACCATGGGGCAACGGGTGCTGAACTGGCAGCCGACCGGCGGGTTGGCCGGGCTCGGCAGATCACCCTCGAGCAGCACGGTGGTGCGCTGACGCTCACGCCGTGGGTCGGGGATGGGGATCGCGGAGAGCAGAGCCTGGGTGTAGGGGTGCTTCGGCCGGCTGAAGAGCTCCTCGCTGGGCGCGATCTCCATGATCTTGCCGAGGTACATCACGGCGATCTGGTGGGACAGGAACCGCACGGTCGACATGTCGTGGGAGATGAAGACGAACGCCAGCCCGAGCTGCTCCTGCAGATCGCTCATCAAGTTCACGACCTGGGCCCGCACCGAGACGTCGAGGGCGCTGGTGGGCTCGTCGGCGACGATGACGTCGGGCTCGACGGCCAGGGCCCGGGCGATGCCCACGCGCTGGCGCTGACCGCCGCTGAACTGTGACGGATACCGCTCCGCCATCTCCGGCGCCAGACCGACCTGGGTCAGCAGGTCGGCCACCCGGTCCTTCCGCTCCTGGGGCGTTCCGATGTGCTGCACGGTCAGGGGCTCGGCGATGCTCGTTCCCACCGTCATACGGGGGTCGAGTGACGCCAAGGGGTCCTGGAACACCATCTGCACCCGTCGTCGGTAGGCCTTGACGCCGGCGCTGCCGAGACCGGTGAAGTAGTCGTTCCCCTCGAGCAGCACCTCGCCCTCGGTCGGCGTCTCGAGACCGACGAGCACCCGGCCGGCCGTCGTCTTGCCGCAGCCGGACTCGCCCACCACACCGAGCGTCTCGCCGCGGCGAAGGGTGAAGTCGATGCCGTCGACGGCCTTTATGACCTTCCTCTTGCCCTTGAACAGGCCGCCACCGACCGGGAAGTGCTTCTTCATGCCGTTGACCCGCAGCAGCGGCGTCGGATCGGCTTCCGGGTCGGTGCTGAGGTCGACCTCGGTCCTCGTGCTGCTTCGAACGATCATGGGTATCGAGCTCTCTCTTCCTGGGGCCAGGGACTACTTGCGGAGGGACGGATCGAGCTGCTCGCGGATGCCGTCCGAGAACAGGTGCAGGCTGATGGCCACGACGACGATGGCCAGGCCGGGGATGGTGGAGATCCACCACGCCTCCCGCAGGTAGTTCCTGCCGTCGGCGACGAGGTTGCCGAGTGACGGGGTCGGCGGGGTGATGCCGAGGCCCAGGAACGACAGGGCAGCCTCGGCGAGGATGGCGTTGGCCGCGTAGATCGTGGCCACCACCACCATCGGGGCCATGGTGTTGGGCACCACGTGTCGCACCAGCAGCCACCACGTGGGGGCGTTGGCCATGCGGGCGCCGTCCATGAACGTGCGTGACTTCAGGCCGAGGGCGAGCGACCTCTGCAGCCGCACCGCCGCCGGCATGGAGGCCATGCCCAGGGCGATGATGAGCTGGGGCATGCCGCTGCCGAAGACGGCGATGATCGAGATGGCCAGCAGCAGCGCGGGGAAGGCCATGACCACGTCGACCACCGCGGAGATGGCGGCGTCAGCGGCCTTGCCGAGCGTGCCGGCGATCGTGCCGAAGATGATGCCGATCGTCAGCGACAGGAAGGCCGAGGCGAAGCCGATCATCAACGACACCCGCAGGCCCGACACGGTGCGGGCGAAGATGTCCCGTCCCAGCTTGTCCGTGCCGAAGAAGTGCCTCGTCGAAGGACCCTGCAGCGAGGCGGTCACGTCGGACTCCAGCGTGTCGGGGATCGGCAGCCACGACGCGAACACCGCCGTGAAGACGATGGGGAGCAGGATGACCGCGCCGATCGCGTTGTTCCGGTTGCGGAAGAAGCTGACGAGGCCGTGGGCTCGACGTGGCACCTTCAGCTGCAGCGAGATCGGCTCGAGGGTGGGGGCGAGGGTGTCCGCCATTGGTCAGGGCCTTTCCATGGAGGTGGTCACGGTCAGCTGAGGCGGACCCGTGGGTCGACCCGGGTGTAGATGACGTCGGTCAGCACGTTCACCGTCACGAAGATGAGCGCGTACATCAGGATCAGCCCCTGCACGATCGGGTAGTCGCGGGAGCTGATGGCCGACAGCAGCTGCGTCCCCATCCCCGGCATCGAGAAGATGGACTCGACGATCACGGTGCCGGCGAAGAGCCGGCCGACGCTCAGACCGAGGATGGTGATGATGGGCAGCGCTGCGTTGGGCAGGGCGTGGCGGAAGAGGATCGACCGCTCCGACGCCCCGAGCGAGCGGGCCGTGCGGATGTAGTCCTCCTCCAGGGTGTGCAGCACCGAGGTGCGGGTGACCCGGGCCACCGAGGAGATCTGCCCGATGGCGAGCACCATGACCGGCATGGCGAGCCGCTTCATCATGTAGATCGGGTCACCCCAGTCGAGGGCCCCGCTCACCGGGAAGAGCCCGAGGTTCAGCGACAGGAACAGCATCAGCAGCAACGCCACCCAGAAGCTCGGCAGCGTGTCCACCACCATCACGAAGCCGGTGATCCCGGAGTCGGGTCCGTCCTTGCCGCGGTACTTGGAGTAGGCGGCGATGGCCCCGAGGGGGACGGCGATGAGCGTGCCCAGCACCACCGAGGCGATCGCCACCACGGCCGTCAGCGGGATGGCGTTGCGGATGATCGACACCACCGGGATGCCGGTGTGCAGGGCGCTGCCCATGTCGAGCCGCAGCAGCCCGCTCACGTACTCGGCGTACTGCTGCGGCAGTGAGTCGTTCAGGCCGAGCTTCTCGCGCAACCCCTCCAGTGCCTCCTGCCCCAGGTTCTCCCCGCCGATGAAGCTGGCGGGATCGCCGGGGATCAGGCGAAGCATCAGGAACACCAGGGTCACGATGCCGACCAGGGCGGGCAGGACGGCGAGGGTCCGCCGCAACGTGTAGCGCAACATGTGGAGCCTCCTCTTCCCTCTCGCTCAGCTCACTCGGAGGAGATGTAGACGGGATGGAAGTCCACGCTGGCCAGCCGGTTGACCTGGACGTTCTTGACCTTGTCCGTACCGATCCAGACGTTGCTCGAGACGGTCATGGGGATGTACGGCACCTCGTCGGCCACGAGCTTCTGCGCCTGCTTGTAGAGATCCAGCCGCTCCGACTCGTCGAGTGACGCCCGGGCCTTCTCGAGGAGGGTCGTGAGGGTCGGGTTGGAGTACTTGAAGCTGTTGAGCCCGGCAGGTGCGGCGCTCTCGGGGTGCAGGTAGCCGAACAGCAGCGTGTCGGGGTTCACCGCCGGGTACAGGCGGCCGGACAGCTCGAAGCTGGCCGACTGGCGGCGGGAGTTGTACACGGCCGGCTCGACGATCTCGATCTCGAGCTTGATGCCGACCTTGGCCAGGTACTGCTGACGGAGCAGCAGGGCATCCGTGCTGGAGGTGCTCATGTACTTCACGGTGAACCCGTTGGCGTAGCCGGCGTCGGCGAGGAGCTTCTGGGCCCCGGCCGGGTCGTAGGGCAGGCCCTTCGAGTCCTTGTCGTAGACCTCCATCCACGGCGGCAGGATCGAAGTGGACTTGCCGGACGTGTAAGGCGTGAGGGTCTTGCCGATGGTCTCCTCGTCGATGGCCATGCCGAAGGCACGGCGCACCCTTGCGTCCTTGAACTGCGCCACGTCGGGGCCGAACAGCCACACGTTCACGACGTAGTCCTTGGACTGGTGCATCACGAAGCCCGGCGTGTTGCGGATGCGGTCGAACTGCTCGGTGCTCAGACCGCTCACGCCGGAGGCCAGCGACACCTCACCGTTGAGCAGGGCCGTCTCGGCCGTCGAGTTGTCGGTGATGAGGTCGAAGGTGATGGTGTCCAGGTGCGGGCGCCCCTTGAAGTAGCCGTCGTGGGCGGCCAGCACCATGGTCGAGTTGGGCACCCACTCCTTGAGCTTGAAGGGCCCGGTGCCGATCGGGTTGCGGGCGTACTGCGATCCCAGCCGCTCGACGACCGACTGCTTGACGACCTGTCCCTGGTGGTTGTTGCCCACCTGGTAGAGGAAGTTGGCGTCGGGCGACTTCAGCTTGATCACGACGACGAAGTCGGACGGCGCCTCGATGCTGGCCACGTTCGCGAACTCGGCTCGGTAGGTGGAGCCGGTGGCCGGGTTCATCACCCGCTCGTACGAGTACTTGACGTCCGCCGACGTCAGGACCCCCGAGCCGTCGTGCCACTGGGCGTTGTCGACCAGGGCGAAGGTGTAGGTGAGGCCATCGGGCGAGATCTCCCAGCTCTTGGCCAGATCCGGGATCGGCTCGGCCGTCATCGGGTCGTAGGTCGTGAGGCCGCTGTAGAGGTTGATGGCGATCTGCTCGTTCTCGATCCGGAAGAGGAAGGCCGGGTCGAAGCTCTGCGGCTCGCTGTACTGGCGGACGACCAGGTTCTGGTTGGGCGCCAGCTTCCGGTCCTCCTTGGGGATGATGGCGGTGGGTGCCGCATCACCCGCCTCCGTGCTGCCGGCACCGCCACCGCAGGCGGCTGCGATCAGGCTCAAGACGGCCAGGGCTCCGACGAACCAGCTTCGGGACGGACGGTGGGGAGATGTCATGTCTCTCGTTCTCTCGGCTGTGGGATCGGGGGTGCGCGAGCACCCTCGGGGGACGACCGAGGCGAAAGTAAGAGGCAACGATGAACTGGCCGTACGAGTTGTGTGTTGTCCGCATTACGCCATCCCGTGCCCCGCGTCGTCCCAGGTCAACGACGCGCCGAGGCCGCTCCAGTGGCGATGCGCCACCCGAAGCGGGCTGCGGTGCGGCAGCCGACGTGTGGGTACATCAGCCGACGTGGTCTCGACGATGGGCTCTGACGTGAGCGAGCGCCCCACGTGGCGCGGCCGCATGCACGCCTGGGCCTTCGCCTGCTCCGTACCCGCCGGGACCGCGTTGCTGGCCAGCGCCGACGGCGCCACGGCCCGGGCCAGTGCCGCCGTCTTCGCCGTGAGCCTGGCCCTGGTGCTCGGCACCTCGGGCGCCTATCACCGCCTGGCGCACAGCCCGGTGGCCCGCCGGCGCATGCGCCGCCTCGACCACTCGATGATCTACGTCCTGATCGCCGGCACCTACACGCCCCTCTGCGTCCTGGTGCTTCCTCGCCGTTGGGGCGTCCCGATGCTCGTGGCCGTGTGGGCGGGGGCGGCGGCCGGCGTGGTGCTGAAGGTCGTCGGCATCGACAAGCTGCGCGTGTTGGCCAACTCGCTGTACATCGTGATGGGCTGGCTCGCCGTGCTGGCGCTGCCGGCCATCGTCCCCCGGGTGAGCACGGCGACCCTCGCCCTCATGCTCTTCGGCGGCGTCGCCTACACCGCGGGCGCGATCGTGCTGCTGCGCCACCGGCCCGACCCGAACCCCGCCGTGTTCGGCTTCCACGAGGTGTGGCACGTGTGCACGCTCGTAGGGGCCGCCAGCCACTACGCCATGGTCTGGCACCTCGCCGCCTGACTCTCAGACGGGCGAGAGGGGGCGATGCGGCTGGGCGGGGAGGTCGACGGTGATGCGGTCGCCCGGGCCCACGTCGCCGCTGCGCAGCACGACCGCCATGATCCCGGCCTTGCGCACGAGGTTGCCGTCCTCGTCGCGGTCGAGCACCGCCGCCATCAGACCCGGCTGGATGCCTTCCAGCTGCTTGCACGGGTTCCGCAGCCCGGTGACCTCGATGACCGCGTCCGACCCGAGGCGCAGACGAGTCCCCGTCGGCAGCGACAGCAGGTCGACGCCTCGGGTGGTGACGTTCTCACCCATCTGCCCGGCGACCACGGCGAAGCCCCGGAGCCGCAGCTCCTCGTGCAGCTCGGCGTGGATCAGGTGCACCTGACGCAGGTTGGGCGTGGTCGGGTCGCGCTGCACCCGGGACCGGTGCTTCACCGTGGTGCCCGAGTGGGCGTCACCTTCCACACCGAGCCCCTCGACGAGCCGGATGCCCAGCCGGGTGCCCTTGGCCATGGTGTGGGAGGGGCTGGCGTGCACCGCGTCGACGGCGGCCTCACCGGTCTCGTGGGGGGTCATGGGCCTACACTTTCCCCATGAGCGCGGGGGACAGCAAGCGACACCGGGACGACGAGATCGACCGGGCCACCTCCACCGAGCCGCCCGGGTTCTTCGCCAGCGGCAACGTGTGGGTGCTGATCCCTCTGGCCGGCATCAGCATCCCGCTCACCGCCATCCTCAGCAACAGCGACGGCCCTCTCATCTGGGTGCTCGCGGCCATCGCCGTCATCGCGGCCGTCACCATGGCGGGGCGGAACGTCATCCAGCTGCGCCACCGTCTCCGCATGCAGGAGCTGGCCGCTCGGGAGCGCCTGGCCCTGGCCGAGCGCGAGCGGTACACCGCAGTGGACCGCATGCTCGAGCGTGAAGGCGTGCAGGACCTGACGGCGGAGCGGCACCGGCTCGACCCCTGAGCTGACGAAGCGGGTTCCGCCTGCCTCCTGAGCCCTCAGACGCCGGCCGGCACCGGGCTCTCGCCCTCGACCTCTCCCGCTTCGATGTCTTGTAGCGTGTCGTTCCCGCTGCCCTCGACGTCGATCTTCGGCAGGATGCGACCGAGCCACTTCGGCAGCCACCAGTTGGCCTCACCCAGCAGCTCCATGGTGGCCGGCACGAGGAGCATGCGGACGATGGTGGCGTCGAGCAGGATCGCGCTGGCCAGGCCGAGCCCGAACATCTTGATGATCCGGTCGGCCTCCAGAAGGAAGCTGCCGAACACGAACACCATGATGGCGGCCGCGGCGGTGATGACCCGGGCGGTGGAGGTCAGCCCGTCGGTGACCGCCTTCGCGTTCGACGACCCTCGGTCGTACTCCTCCTTCACACGAGAGAGGAGAAAGACCTCGTAGTCCATCGACAGACCGAACACGATGGCGAACATCATCATCGGTACGAACGGCTCGATCGGCCCGCCCTTGCCGATGCCGATGAGCTCCTTCCCCCAACCCCACTGGAACACCGCCACCACCAGGCCGTAGGCGGCGGCGATGGAGATCAGGTTCATGATGACCGCCTTCAGCGGCACGAGCAGCGAGCGGAAGACGAGCATCAGCAGCACGAACGACAGGCTCAGCACGACACCGATGAACATCGGCAGGCGTGCCGCTATGTAGTTGGTGAAGTCGACGCTCGCCCCCACCGAGCCGGAGACGGCGACGTCCAGGCCGGTGCCCGCGGTGGCGGGCGGCAGCACGTCGCTCCGCAGCCGCTTGACGAGGTCGGAGGTCGCTTCGTCCTGGGGCGCAGTGGTGGGGATGACCGTCCACAGCGCCGCCGTGGCCCCGGCGAGGTCGGGGTTGTTCGGCCGGGCCGGCGTGGCGAAGGCCACCCCCGGCGACTGGGTGAGAGCGTCCGTGACCCGCTGCAGCGACTCCGGCGACGTGCCCGAAGGCAGCTCGCTGGCCAAGAGGATCGGGCCGTTGAACCCGGGACCGAAGCCGGTCGCCAGCAGGTCATAGGCCTTCCGGGTCGTGGTCTCCTCGGGGTAGTTGCCCTCGTCGGCGAAGCCCAGGCGCAGCGACAGCACCGGTGCGGCCATCACCAGCAGGGCCACGGTGCCGGCGATCACCGCCGGCCACGGGTGGGCCTGGATCCAGTGGCTCCAGCGATACGCCGGCGTCCGCTCGACCGGCTTCACCGCCCGTCGGGGCACCTCCCGCTTCAGCGGCCCGACGAAGAAGCCGGCGATCAGCACGATGACCGCCAGAGGCAGAGCCACGAACAGGGCCAGCTCCCCCATGCCGACGCCCACGGCCAGCAGGGCTATCGCCACCAACGAGGCCGCGATCAGCCCGCGCCAGCGGGTGACCTCGACGCGCTCGCCGGCGAAGCCGAGCAGGGCCGGCAGCAGCGTGATCGACGCCAGCATGGTCATCAGCACCGTGACGGCCGCGCCGATGCCGAGGCCGCTCACGAAGGCCAGGTTCATGAGCAGCATGCCGAGGAGCGAGATGACGACGGTCGTCCCGGCGAAGAGCACGGCGCGGCCGGCCGTGTTGATGGCCACGCCGACCGCGTGCTCGGTGCTGAGCCCCGCGTGCAGGCCCTCCCGATAGCGGGTGACGATGAAGAGGGCGTAGTCGATGCCGACGCCGAGGCCGATCATCACGGCGAGGATGCTGGTGAAGTCGGGCATCTCGACGACGTTCGAGAGCAGGCCGACGACGATCGAGCCGAGACCGATGCCGGCGATGGCCGTGCCGATCGGCAGGCCCATGGCCAGCACCGAGCCGAAGGCCACGACCAGGATGAAGATGGCGAAGGCCAGGCCCAGGATCTCCGACTCGGGCGCGGCGAACTCGGCGAAGATGGCGCCGCCGTACTCGACCTGCAGACCCGGGATCTGCGGCTTCAGCTCGTCCATCCGCTTCGTGACCTCGGCCGCCTGCTCGATGGAGTAGTCGGTCGGCACGCTCACCTGGGCGTACGCGATCTTGCCGGCCTCCGGCCCGACGGCCACGATCTGCTGCTGGCCCTCCGGCGAGTAGGGGCTCACCACCTCGAGGTCGGGTATGTCGTCGACGGCGGCGAGGAAGCCGGACATGGCCTGTTGCACCTGCGGATCGGCGACCCCGGAATCGGTGCGGAACACGATCGTGCCCCCCGCGCCACCGCCCTGGCCGCCGAAGTGCTCCTCCAGGATGTCGAAGCCCCGCGCGCTCTCGACGTCCGGCAACGAGAAGGCGGTGCTGAAGGCGGAGCCGACCGCGCCGGAGATGCCCCCCATGACGAACAGGAGCACCAACCACGAGATGACCACGATTCCGCGGCGGTTGTGACACCAGCGTCCGATACGACTGAGCACGACGGCACCTCGACTTCGTCCAGGGGGTGAAACCCGCTTACCACCCGTGGCGAACACTAGAGAGACGGCCGCCGAAATAACACCTTTACGAGGTGTGGCATCGGGCACACGCGACCTCGCCAGTAGTTTGAATCCCTTGCTCAACGGAACCCCGTCGTCCGAGGCGACCCGCCGGCGGACCTTCGCCATCATCAGCCACCCCGACGCCGGGAAGACGACGTTGACCGAGAAGTTCCTGCTCTACGCGGGTGCGGTGTCGGAGGCGGGGGCGGTGAAGGCCCGGGCCGGGCGGCGGTCGGCCACCTCGGACTGGATGGCGATGGAGCAGGAGCGCGGCATCTCCATCACGTCGACGGTGCTGCAGTTCACCTACCGCGACCACGTGGTGAACCTGCTCGACACCCCCGGCCACCGGGACTTCTCCGAGGACACCTACCGGGTGCTGGCTGCGGCCGACGCAGCGGTGATGGTGCTCGACGTGGCTCGCGGCATCGAGACGCAGACCCGCAAGCTGTTCGAGGTGTGCCGGGCTCGGCAGCTGCCCATCCTCACCTTCATCAACAAGTACGACCGGCCTGGGCGTGACCCGCTGGAGCTGGTGGACGAGCTCGAGCAGCAGATCCAGCTGCGGGCCACACCGGTGACCTGGCCGGTCGGCATCCCAGGCGACTTCCGCGGCGTCATCGACCGGCGCACGGGCCACTTCGCCCGGTTCACCCGCACGGCCCGAGGGGCGATGGCCGCGGGTGAGGAGATCCTCGAAGCGGACGTGGCCGCCAAGGAGGAGGGTGCCGCGTGGGCCCAGGCCGTGGACGAGACCTCACTGCTCGACGAGGTCGGTGCCGACCTCGACACGGAGTCGTTCCGGGAGGGCGAGTCCAGCCCCTTGTTCGTGGGTTCCGCCCTGACCAACTTCGGCGTTCGCCACCTGCTCGACGCGGTGGTCGACCTCGCTCCGTCGCCCACGCCCCGAGAGGATCGCGACGGCACCTCCCGGCCACTCGACAGCGGCTTCAGCGGCTTCGTCTTCAAGATCCAGGCCAACATGAACCCGGGCCACCGCGACCACGTGGCCTTCCTCCGGGTGTGCTCCGGCCGCTTCGAGCGCGGGATGACGGCGGTGCACGGCCGCACCGGGAAGCCCTTCAACACGAAGTACGCGGCATCGGTGTTCGGCGCCGAGCGCGACACCATCGACCTGGCGTTCCCGGGCGACGTCATCGGCCTGGTCAACGCCAGCGAGCTCCACATCGGCGACAGCCTCTACGTGGACGAGCCGGTCGCCTACCCCGAGATCCCGACCTTCGCGCCCGAGCTCTTCGCCGCGGCGCGAGGCATCGACACCGGTCGGTACAAGCAGTTCCGGCGGGGCCTCGACCAGCTCGAGCAGGAAGGCGTGGTGCAGGTGCTCCGCGACCCGAACGGCGACCCCACGCCGATCCTCGCGGCGGTGGGCGCCATGCAGTTCGAGGTCTTCGTGCACCGCCTCAAGAACGAGTTCGGCGCCGAGGTCGAGCTGCTGCGCATGCCTCACACCCTCGCCCGGCGCACCGACGAGGCCACGGCCCGAGAGCTGGTGAAGAACTCGCGGATCCGGGTGCTGCGCCGGCGGGACGCCGAGCTGCTCGCCCTCTTCGAGACGGAGTGGACCCTGCAGCGCCTCGAGCAGGACCACCCGGACTGGTGCCTCGAGCCCATCCTGGTCGGCACCACCCCGACCTGACGGCATTCCTTCGCAAGCGCCGTCGATAGGCTCGCCGGCATGGCCAAGATCAAGGTTGCGAACCCGGTCGTCGAGCTCGACGGCGACGAGATGACCCGCATCATCTGGCAGTTCATCAAGGACAAGCTGGTGCTGCCGTACCTGGACGTCGAGCTCCTCTACTTCGACCTGGGCATGGAGCACCGCGACGCCACCGACGACCAGGTGACGATCGACTCGGCCGAGGCCATCAAGCAGCACGGCGTGGGCGTCAAGTGCGCCACCATCACGCCTGACGAGGCTCGTGTCGAGGAGTTCGGCCTCAAGAAGATGTGGAAGTCGCCCAACGGCACGATCCGCAACATCCTCGGCGGCGTCGTGTTCCGCGAGCCGATCATCTGCTCGAACATCCCCCGCCTGGTGCCGGGGTGGACCAAGCCCATCGTCATCGGCCGTCACGCCCACGGCGACCAGTACAAGGCGGCCGACTTCCGGGTGCCCGGGCCCGGCACCGTGACGATCACCTACACACCCGAGGACGGTGGCGAGCCCATGGAGATGGAGGTCGCCAAGTTCACCGGCAGCGGCATCGCCATGGGCATGTACAACTTCGACGACTCCATCCGCGACTTCGCCCGGGCCAGCCTGCGCTACGGCCTCAGCCGGAACTACCCGGTGTACCTGTCCACCAAGAACACGATCCTGAAGGCCTACGACGGCCGGTTCAAGGACCTGTTCCAGGAGGTCTTCGAGTCGGAGTTCAAGACCGACTTCGACAGCGCCGGCATCACCTACGAGCACCGCCTCATCGACGACATGGTGGCCGCCGCCATGAAGTGGGAGGGCGGCTACGTGTGGGCCTGCAAGAACTACGACGGTGACGTGCAGAGCGACACCGTGGCCCAGGGCTTCGGCTCGCTCGGCCTCATGACCTCGGTGCTCCTCACCCCCGACGGCAAGACGTGCGAGGCCGAGGCCGCCCACGGCACCGTCACCCGCCACTTCCGAGAGCACCAGAAGGGCAACAAGACCTCGACCAACCCGATCGCCTCCATCTTCGCCTGGACGCGGGGCCTCGCCTTCCGCGGCCGGCTCGACGACACGCCGGAGGTCACCCGGTTCGCCGAGACGCTCGAGCGGGTGTGCGTCGAGACCGTCGAGAGCGGTTCGATGACGAAGGACCTGTCGCTGCTCATCGGCCGGGACGAGCCGTGGCTCACGACCGAGGACTTCCTGGCCGCCCTCGACGCCAACCTGCAGAAGGCGATGGCCTGATCCGGGCTGCGTTGACGCCGGCCCCGTGACCCGGTGATGGCCCGGGTCGGTGGGTCGCCCGAGGTGGCGCGGGTCGTGACGGCCCGCGCCCTCCGGGGCTTCGCGGACGGCTTCGTCAGCGTCCTGCTGGCCACGTACCTCACCGCGATCGGGCTGTCCCCCTTCCAGATCGGTGCCGTCATCACCGGGACGCTGATCGGGTCGGCCGCGCTCACGCTCGGCGTGGGGCTGTCCGCCCATCGCCTGCCCCTGCGCTCGCTGCTGCTCGTCGCCAGCGGGCTGATGCTCGCCACCGGGCTGGGCTTCGCGGCCGTCACCGGTTTCTGGCTCCTGCTGGTCGTCGCCGTCCTAGGGACGCTCAACCCCTCGGGCGGCGACGTCAGCGTCTTCCTGCCGACCGAGCAGGCCTTCCTGGCCGGCTCGGTCGACGCCGACCGGCGGACCTACCTCTACGCCCGATACAACCTGGCCGGCGGCATCGCCGCCGCGCTCGGCGCGCTGGCCTCGGGTGGGCCGGAGCTGCTCAGCCGAGCCCTCGGATGGGATCTGCGATCGACACAGCGAGCCGGCTTCCTGGTCTATGCCGCCATCGCCGTGGCGGTCGCCCTCGTGTACCGGGGCCTGCCACGGCCCGCCGCCGACGCAGAACCGGGCAACGAGGCGGCACCCAGCCAGCCGCTGCGGGAGTCGAGGCGCACGGTGTACGAGCTGGCCGCGCTGTTCAGCCTCGATTCAGCCGCCAGCGGCTTCGTCGTGCAGTCGTTGCTGGTGCTGTGGCTGCACCTGCGCTTCGACCTGTCCACCGGCACGACCGCCACCGTCTTCTTCGCCGCCGGCTTGTTGGGCGGTGCCTCGCAGCTGCTGGCCGGGCCCCTTGCGGCGAGGATCGGGCTGATCCGCACCATGGTCTTCACCCACCTTCCGGCCAACGCCCTGTTGTTGGTGGCCGCCTTCGCTTCCCGGGCCGACCTCGCCATCGGCCTGTTGCTGGCACGTGCCCTGTTCTCGCAGATGGACGTGCCCGCCCGGCAGGCCTTCGTCATGGCAGTGGTGACCCCGGGCGAGCGGGCGGCGGCGGCCAGCGTCACCAACGTGCCGCGCAGCCTGGCCTCTGCCACCACCCCGCTGCTGGCCGGTCTCCTGCTGGCGCGCACCAGCTTCGGCTGGCCCCTGGTGATCGCCGGCGGCGGCAAGATCGCCTACGACCTGTTGTTGCTCGCCCTCTTCCGCAACGTGCCCGCCGAGATCGGCGGGCACCGCCGCGGGCGAGCGCCGGCCTAGTAGCGCTGTGCCGAAATACGGGTGACGTGCACATCGACGACTTCGGCAGTGGCTCCAGGCTGTCGGGGCTCGAGCACGTCACCCGTAGTTTCGAACTGCAGCGCTAGAGCCAGCCGATGCGGGCGCCGGCCGGCGTCGGCTCGGCAGGTGCCTGGCCCAGCTCACCGGCGCGGATCCGCTCGAGCACCCGGCGCGTCGCCTCGATGATCTCCGGTACCGCCCGGCGCAGCTCGGCGCCATCGGTGGGAGCGACCTGCTCCTTCTCGATGTTGGCCTCTTCCAGCAGCAGGTCGAGGTTGCTCAGGCGCTCGCTCACCCACTCGAAGGGGTCGGCGGAGAGCTCCTCGACGAAGTGCCGTCGGGTCGGCTCCCATCCCCGGAACCGGGGGTGGTGATGCGTGCGGTCGAAGCTGCCGGAGTTCTCGACCGACTCGAGCAGGTCGCCCCGCCAGATCGCCTCGTTGATCGAGATCGGCTGGGCCGAGTACACCGACCCCTTCAGCTCCTCCTTGGCGATGAACCGCACCTCGAGGCGGACGCCCTGCTCCGCGCCCTCCTGGCCCTCGGGGGACCGTGGGTCCATGAAATAGATGTCGCTGAGCACCACACCGATGCGCTCGAAGCCGAATGCGTAGAGCATGACCCCTCCTCATGTCTCAGTTGCTGGGCGCCACCGTAGGCCGTCGCCGACCACCACGTCGTGGTGGAGCTCAGAGCCCCGCGATCCAACGTTCGGCGGCGTCGGCCCGCCGGCGCAGCTGCTCGAGGGTTGCGTCGGCGATCCGCTCGACCGAGGCCATCCGGTTCAGCCTCCCGTTCACCTCGCGGTGCGACAGGCCGGTGAAGCGGGTGAGGTCCTTGGCCAGCTCGGCGTTGACGGCACGGAGCTCGGCCTTCACCTCTGACAGCGGTCGGCCGGCCAGCCCGGGGGGCAGACCCTCGGAGAACCGACCGGAACCGGGCGGAGGCGGCGCGGGGAGGTCGACCGGCACCCCCGAGTCACCCTCGTGGGCGTCGAGGTGGTCGGCGTCGGGATCGTCGTCGAACACCGAAGGTGCGCCTTCCTCGTCGACCACCTCGGCCGAGAGCACCTGGAAGAGCGACAGCTGCGCGGGCTCGTCCTCGGGCGGCTCGTCGAGGGCCACGGGGTCGTCGGGCCGCTCGAACCCGTCTTCCTCCCGGTCACGGCGCAGGCTGTGGCGACGCTGCTCGGCGATCGTGGCCGCCCAGCGGCGCAGGCGGGCGTCGTCAGGGATGAACAACCACGCCCGCTCCTGGCGCGCCGACCCACCGGTGTGCCGCACGAACCGTCCCACCGCCTGTCGGAAGAACAGCTCGGTGGTGGTGGTCGTGGCGAACACGCCGAGCCGCAGCCGAGGGATGTCGACGCCCTCGGACACCATGCGCACCGCCACCAGCCAGGGTGCCGAGCTCTCGGCGAACGCCGCGATGCGGGATGACGCCGACGGGTCGTCGGAGGTCGCGACCGTCGCCGACGCACGATGCCGCTGGTAGAGGAGGCGGGCGATGCCCTTGGCATGCTCCTGATCGGCCGCGATCACGAGCCCGGCGGCGTCGGGTTGATCGACCCGCAGCTCCGTGAGGCGTTCGTGGGCCCTGGCCAGCACGGTGGGCAACCAGTCGCCCTCGAGGCTGAGGGCGGTGCGCAGCCGCTGGGCCGAGCCCTGGGGGTCGAGGGCGTCGTCGAAGCTGGCCGCGTTGGTCGTCCCGTCGGGCGCCGTCCACTCCATGAACCCCCCCACGCTCGGGAAGTAGACGGGTCGCACCACCTTGCGGTCCGCCAGCGCGGCCTCGTACCCGTAGTCGAAGTCCGGTTGGGCCTCGTCCAGCTCGTAGCGCACGAAGGGGATGGCGTGGGTGTCGCTGCGGAACGGCGTGCCGGACAGCGAGAGCCGCCTCGGCGCCTGTTCGAAGGCCCGCCGCACGGCTGTGCCCCAGGCCCGCTCGTCACCGGTGTGATGGAGCTCGTCGAGCACCACGATGCAGCGGGCGGCATGGAGCCGGAGCGCCTCGGGGTTCGCCGCCACCTGCTGGTAGGTCACGACCACGCCGTGCATGTCGCCCGGGAGACGGCCGGCCGACGACGACCACGCCGGCTCCAAGTGCACCCCCAGCCGGGCCGCGGCACGCGCCCACTGCAGCTTCAGGTGGCTGGTGGGCGCCACCACCACGACCCGGTGGGACGGCTGGGCGGCGAGGTGACGGATCACGGCGGCCAGGGCGAGCGTCGTCTTGCCGGCGCCAGGCGTGGCCACGGCCAGGAAGTCGGGCGACTCCTGCTCGGCGAAGAGGTCGAGCGCCTCCTTCTGCCAGCGCCGGAGGCGCACGGAGCGGACCATGGGGCCTGCCATCCTCGCGTGCCCCGCAGGCCCGATGGGACACGGGAGTGACCGGGTGGGGGCACGCTCCGAGCTCATGCGGGGTGGCGCAGCACCGTTAGCATCCGCTTGGCCGTGTCCCGAACCCGCACCTACTTCTGGCGCACCTTCCGCTCCCTCCGACTCCGCAACGTCCGGCTGTACTTCATCGGTCAGGCGGTGTCGGCCAGCGGGATGTGGATGCAGTCGGTGGCCCAGCTGTGGCTGGTCTACGAGCTGACCGGCAGCGGCACCGCCCTCGGGATCACCACCGCGCTCCAGTCGCTGCCGGTGCTGCTCGGGGGCGCATGGGGCGGCGTGGTGGCCGACCGCTTCGACAAGCGCCGGCTGCTCGTGATCACCCAGGCGGTCAAGGGCGTGCTGGCCGGGGCCCTTGGCGCGGTGGTGGCCCTCGGCGTGGCCGAGCTGTGGATGGTCTACGCCTTCGCCCTGTTGCTCGGGGTGGTGAACGCGCTGGACAATCCGGCCCGGCGCACCTTCGTGAGCGAGATGGCCGGCCCGGACGACGTGGCCAACGCCATCAGCCTCAACAGCGCCATGCTCACCTCGGCCCGCATCATCGGGCCCTCGATCGCCGGCTTGCTGATCAACGCCTTCGGCGTGGCGCCGTGCTTCTTCATCAACGGCGCGTCGTTCGTCGCCGTGATCATCGCCCTCCTGATGATGCGCACGGAAGAGCTGCACCGCACCGAGCTGGTGAAGAAGGCCAAGGGCCAGGTGATGGAGGGCTTCCGGTACGCATGGTCCGCCCCGGAGATCCGGCTGCCGCTCGTGATGATGGCCGTGATCGGCACACTCGCCTACAACTTCCGCGTGGTGCTGCCCCTCATCGCCGAGGAGTTCGACGGCGGCCCCGGCCTGTTCGGCACCCTCTACTCGGTGATGAGCGTGGGATCGCTCGCGGGCGCGCTCTTCACCGCCAGCCGGCTCGCGGCCACCACCCGCTTCCTGTTGGTCTCGGCGCTCGGGCTCGGCCTCGCCCTGGTGGGTGCGGCCGTCGCACCGAACCTGCTGCTCGAGTACCTGGCTCTCATGGCCGTGGGTGCGGCATCGAGCGCGTACACGTCGACGACCCAGGCCAGCCTGCAGGTGGGGAGCGAGCCGCAGATGCGGGGCCGTGTCATGGCGTTGTACACGGTCGTCTTCATGGGCAGCACGCCGATCGGCGGGCCCATCGTGGGATGGGTGGCGGAGGACTTCGGGGCCCGAGCCGGCTTCGCGCTCGGGGGCGTGGCCACGGTGGTGACCGCGGTGCTGGCCGTGCGACCTGCGCTGGCGAACCGGCGCCAGACCACGGCGGGCGCCGATGCGAGCGCCGATGCGGACCCGGCGCGATCAGGCGGGTAGCTGCGGCAGGTCCTCGCAGAGGACGTCGATCTGGTCCGGCGACACCGGCCGGCTGAACAGGAAGCCCTGCGCCATCTCACAGCCGTAGCGGCGGAGCACCCGACCCTGGGCGATCGTCTCCACGCCCTCGGCCACGACGTCGAGGTTCAGGCTGTGGGCCAGCGTGATGATGGCTCGCACCAGCGGCGCCTCCGGAGCGTCCTCGGCCATGGCCCGCACGAAGCTCCGGTCGATCTTGAGGGTGTCCACCGGGGAGCTGTGGAGGCGACCGAGCACCGAGGTCCCGGTACCGAAGTCGTCGATCGCCAGGCGAACGCCGAGGGCATGGAGGCTGTCGATGACGATCGGAAGATCTTCTTCGGACAGCACCGCCCGATCGGTGATCTCCAGCTCGACCAGGCTCGGTGACACCTCCGCATGGGCCATCTCTCGGCGCACGAGCTCGGGGAGGTCCGGGTTGGCCAGGTCCCGCGTCGACAGGTTCACAGCCACCCGCAACGGGTTGCCGGCGGCGCTCCAGGCGGCAGCCTGCCGGAAGGCGGTGCGGCGCACCCATGCGTCGATCGGCACGATCATGCCGCTCTCCTCGGCGAGAGGCAGGAACTTGTCCGGCGCGAGCATTCCCAGCGTGGGGTGCTGCCAGCGCACCAGGGCCTCGACGCCGACCATCCGCATGGTGGTGAGGTCGATCTGGGGCTGGTAGAGGACCCGCAGCTCGTCGTTCTCGACCGCCTTGTGCAGCTGGCTCTCGAGGTCGAGCTGCTGGCGGCGTGGCTCCTGAACACTCGGCGCCTGCACTGCGAACGCGTTGCGGCCGTTGGCCTTGGCCGCGTACATGGCTCCGTCGGCGTGCAGCATCAGCGTCTGGTAGTCGAGCCCGTCACCGGGGGAGCACGCCACGCCGACGCTGCAGGAGATGAAGAGCTCGTGGCCCAGCACCATGAAGGGCCTATCGAGGGCCCGGATCAGCCGGTCGGCCACCTCCACGGCGATGTCCACACCGCTGATCTCGGGCAGGAGGACGACGAACTCGTCACCGCCCAGCCGGGCCAGCGTGTCGGTGGTGCGCATGCAGTCCACCATCCGGTCCGCCACCTGGCAGATGAGGTCGTCGCCGGCGCTGTGGCCGAGGGTGTCGTTGACGATCTTGAAGCGGTCGAGGTCGACGAACAGCAGCCCGACGGACTTTCCCGACCGGGCGGCCATGGCGAAGGCGAGCTTGCTGCGGTCCTCCACCAACGGGCGGTTGGCCAGGCCGGTCAGGCGGTCGTGCAGCGTCTCGTGCTGCATCCGTTCGAGCAGCTGGGCGTTCTCGAGGGCGGTGGCGGCGTGGTCGGCCAGCCCGGTGAGGCGCTCGAGGATGTCCACCCGCTCGGCCTCCGACGGATCGGACCGGAAGCCGGCGGTGACGATGCCGAAGAGCGTTCCTTTGCTGACGATCGGGACGGCGGCGGCGACGTTGCGCTCCCGGAAGGCGGCAGCCAGCGAGGCGGGGACCTTGGACGCGTCGAGGAAGATCGCCTTCGGGCGCTCGATCGCCCGCTTGAGCCGCGGCATCTCCGACATGTCGATGCGGTCGGGCAGGGGCCGGTCGCTCGACGTCGTGACCACCGAGCCGGCCAGCACGAGCTGGTCGCCGGACTCGCTGATTCGCCAGACGGTGCCCATCTCGGCGCCGGTCACGGCCGGCACGGCGCGCACGAGACGCGCACAGATGTCTTCTGACGTCCCCACCTCGGCCAGGTCGCGCGCCAGGTGGAGCAGGGCCTTGGCCAGGTCGCGGTCCCGTCGGGCGCCGTCGAGGGAAGCGATCACCTCGAGGGCCGCCGTGGCGTGGCGGGCATACGCCTTGAGCACCCGCCGGTCACGCTCGTGGATGGTGCCGTGGGTGGTGAAGAAGGCAACCAGGTGACCGAGCACCTTGCCCTCCGAACCGATCTCGACGTCGAGCACGCCGTCCGCCTCGCTCAGCTCTCCGGCCAGGATCCGGTCGGCGTAGGCCTCGGCCCGATCCTCGCTGAACCCGTAGCTGTGGACCTGCCGCGGCTGCCTGTCGTCCAGCTGGGTCACGAGCAGGTAGCGGGGCGCCAGCAGCGCCGTGCTCACCTGGTCGAGGATGCGTTGCAGCACCTCGCTGACGTCCCGTGCTTCGACGAACGACGACGCCATCTCCTGCAAGGCCTCGAATCGCCGGATCTCCTCTGCGGCGCGTGCCGGACCCTCGGCCGGGTCGGGCACGTCACGACGCATCGACGGATCAGGGCGCCAGGCGACCCGGTAGAGGCAGGAGGGAGCACCATCGAGCTGGCACCGCGTCTCCACGACCGATGCCAGCTTCCCGAAGATCAGTGGCAGCTGCGTGTAGTAGCCGGCAGTGAAGTCACAGAACACCTTGTGGCCGAAGGCAGGGGTGAGGTACGTGGCCGAGATGACGCAGTGGTCATCGCCGTAGCTGGTGATCTTCAGGGGACGCGTCGGCGCGATGCGGGTGCCGTACTCGACCAGGCCCTTCACGGCGAGGCCGACCGACGGGATGCTCAGCAACACCTCGATGCTGCTCTCCGTCCCGTCCCAGAAGCACTCCTCGCCCGAGCGCCGACCGAGCTGCAGGTCTCCCGTCAGCACGCTGGCCGCCTCGAACAGCCTCACGACATCGTCGAACCGCTCCCAGCGGGGTGACCGCTCCATCCCCTCGCAGGGAATCTCCAACATGTCCGCCAGCTGCACGAGCCCGGCAGGGTCCAGGGCGTGCGTCAGGTACTTGAGCAACATCTCCGGTACTTCGCGCGACACTTCGCGCACGGAGCGCTGCACCTTCGCCGTGGCTGACATGTGAAGCGTGTCGGCACGAAGCCGGTGCGGTTGCACCGTTGTTGGCGGGATGTTGGGGCGCTCCGCCCTCACTGATCAGCAGCCGTTGAAGGCGGACAGCTGTCGTAGGCCGGCGCGATCGCCGGCGTTGAAGTCGGTCGGGCCGCTGCGGGCGGTGTACATCAGCTGAGACGGGTCGTCCACGTGGTCGAGGCCGAGGGCGTGGCCCAGCTCATGGAGCAGCACCGGGCCCACCCCGGACGTCGAGTAGTCGAGCGCCAACCCGGTGTCACGGGCGAGGGCGATGTCACTCGACCTCATGCGCGGGCCCCACGGCGTCAGGTGCGCCCGCGACGTGGCCATGCCGAGCTGCGTTGGTGCGAGGTCGGTCCAGCCCACGCGGATGGTGCCGACCGGCATCGGGGCAGCCGCCGGCATCCGACCACCGAACACGAACCGCAACCCCGTCCGCCCGGCGAGGTAGTCGAACGCCTCCCCGACCAGCTGTTCGGCCCCGTCGGGGCTGTCGTCGGCCAGTGCCCACGACAGGGGGAGGCACGGGCTCCACCTCACAGGCGCACCGCCGGAGACGGCGAGGAAGGCGTGCGGGCCGCTGATCGTCTCGTCGACGTGTGCCAGCGCCACACCGGAGCCCATCGCCCAGAGGCCCTGCCCGTCCGGTGTGGTGGCCAGACCCACGGCACGCTGGCCGGCACTGAGCTGCAGGCGCGGCCGCAGGTCCGGCGCGTCTCCCCGGGCTCGGACGTCACCGGTGGAGCACAGCAGCCAGTAGCCCTCGCCCGAGGGGCTCGACGCGATGTCGGTCACCTCGCCACGACAGGCACCCTGCATCCCGCCGAGGTAGCTGGCGCCGAAGGCGTACACCCGCCCGACCCGGTCGACGAGTCGGTACCCGCCCCCCGGTCGAGGAGCGAGCCCGACGATGGGGTCGGGTATGGCCTGGCCTCCCAGAGACCCCACGAAGCCGGCGTCGCCGAAGGTGAACACGCCCCCGTCCGAAGCCACGAGCCAGTAACCGCCACCCGTCTCGGTGGGCAGGATGCCCACCACCGGCTTGTTCAGCGCGAGCTCGGCGGCCGAACCGTGGTAGCCGGCATCACCGAACGTGAACACGCCCCCGTCGCCGGCTGCGAACCAGTAGCCCTGCCCCGACCTCGTGGCCGCCATGGCCCGAGCCGGTGAGACGAGCGCGAGATCACCGGTCGAGCCGTGGTAGGTCGCGTCCCCGAAGGTGAACACGCCGCCGTCACCGGCCAGCAACCAGTAACCCCGACCGGTGCTCGTGGCGGCGATGTCCACCAGCGCGGACGCGAGTGGAAGGCCGGCGGTGGACCCGTGGTCGCCGGCCGTACCGCTCGGGGCCATGGTCGGCCGCCCGGCCGGCGAAGTGGCGGCGAACGCCGGGCGCACCTCGAGACCGGTGACGGCAGCACACCCGCACAGCGTCAGGAGCGCAAGGAGGAGGGCTCGACGCAATGCCACCGCTCCAGCGTAGGTGGTGTGGCGCTCCCACTACGTTCTGTGAGGGCCGAAAAAGGGCGTCGGAGCGGTAGCATTGCGCATGGAAGCGCGCGACGACACCGGCCCCGCCCTCCCCCCGAAGTTCGCCCGAGAGGGGCTGACCTTCGACGACGTGCTCCTGGTGCCGGCCGCGTCCGACGTGCTGCCGAACGAGGTGGACACATCCGCCGCGCTGACCCGGTCCATCCGCCTGGCCATCCCGCTCATCTCCGCGGCCATGGACACGGTGACCGAGTCGAGGCTCGCCATCGCCATGGCGCGCCACGGCGGCATGGGCATCCTGCACCGGAACCTCGAGATCGCGGACCAGGCCCGCCAGGTCGACCAGGTGAAGCGGTCGGAGTCCGGCATGATCACCGACCCGCTCACCCTGGGAGCGGAAGCGCTCGTGGCCGACGCCATGAACCTCATGGAGACCTACCACGTGTCCGGGGTTCCCATCGTGGACAGCACCGGCCGGTTGGTCGGCATCCTCACCAACCGCGACCTGCGCTTCGAGCGCGACACGAGCCGACCGGTCTCCGAGGTCATGACGCGCGAGCGCCTGGTGACGGCGCCGGTGGGCACCACCCTGGAGCAGGCGGTCGAGGTGCTGGCCGCCAACCGCATCGAGAAGCTGCCCATCGTGGATGCCGCCGGCTTGCTGCGTGGTCTGATCACCGTGAAGGACATCCAGAAGCGCATCGACCATCCGAACGCCACCAAGGACGAGCGGGGCCGCCTGCGGGTCGGTGCCGCGGTCGGCGTGGGGCCCGACACCCTCGAGCGGGTGGCGGCGCTGGTCGAGCGCGACGTCGACGTGCTCGTCGTCGACACGGCCCACGGGCACTCCAGCCGGGTGCTCGAGGTGGTCGCCAAGATCAAGGCCAACTTCAACATCGATGTGATCGCGGGCAACGTGGCCACGGCTGAGGGCACCGCGGCGCTCATCGGGGCGGGAGCCGACGCAGTGAAGGTGGGCATCGGTCCCGGATCGATCTGCACCACTCGGGTGGTCGCCGGCGTGGGCATGCCGCAGGTGACGGCCATCTACGAGTGCGCACTGGAGGCGAGGCGCCACGGGGTCCCGGTCATCGCCGACGGCGGCCTGCAGTACACCGGGGATCTGGCCAAGGCGCTCGCCGCCGGTGCCTCCACGGTGATGGTGGGCAACCTGCTGGCCGGCGTGGAGGAGAGCCCCGGTGACGTCGTCGTCAGCCAGGGTGAGCGGTTCAAGAGCTACCGGGGCATGGGCTCGGTCGGAGCCATGCAGGGCCGCTCGTTCTCCAAGGACCGCTACTTCCAGGAGGAGATCGAGGACGCCGGCAAGCTCGTACCGGAAGGCATCGAGGGTCAGGTTCCCTACAAGGGCCCGTTGGCGGGGGTGCTGCACCAGCTGATCGGTGGGCTTCGCCAGTCGATGGGCTACTGCGGGGCGGCTGACATCGAGGCGCTCAACGCGGCCACGTTCGTGCGGGTCAGTGCCTCGACCCAGCGGGAGAGCCACCCCCACGACGTGATCATCACGAAGTCGGCGCCGAACTACTCGCCTCGCTGAGCTTGCGGCTGGGCGGCTCTACGCTCCCCAGCCCGTGTCGAGCCCGCCCGAAGCGCTGCTGCTGTTCGTCGCCGGCTTCCTCGCCGGGGCGGTGAACGCGGTGGCGGGCGGTGGGTCGCTCATCTCGTTCCCGGCCCTCTTGGCCGTGGGCTATCCGGCGCTCACCGCCAACGTCACCAACACGGTCGCCATCTGGCCCGGCTATGTCGGTGGCACCCTGGCCTTCCGGCCGGAGCTCGAGGGCCAAGCCTCGCGACTGTGGCGGTTCGCCGGCGCGGCGGCGGCCGGGGCCGTGCTCGGCTCGGTGCTGCTGCTGGCCCTTCCCGACCGGGTGTTCAGCTCGGTCGTGCCGTGGCTCGTGCTGCTGTCGGCCGCCCTTCTGGCCGCCCAGCCCCGCCTGGCCAAGGTGCTCCGGGCGCGGCGGCCGGCCACGGACCACCGGTCACTGCCCCTGCTTACACTGCTGTTCCTCGCATCGGCGTACGGCGCGTACTTCGGCGGCGGCCTCGGCGTCATCCTGCTGGCCGTGCTCGGGGTGTTCCTGCAGGACGCGTTGCACCGGATCAACGCGCTGAAGAGCGCGCTGTCGCTCATGATCAACTCAGTCGCTCTCGTCGCCTTCGTGACCTTCGGACCGGTGGCGTGGGAGGCACTGGCCGTGATCGCACCGGCGAGCCTCATCGGCGGCACGGCAGGAGCGAGGCTCACCCGGCGGCTCGACCCCAAGGTGCTGCGAGTGCTGATCGTGGGCCTGGGTGTGGCCGTCGGCTTGGCCCTCCTTCTACGGTGAGGTCGTGCAACGGCGGGAGCCCTCCAAGGCGTGGCTGAAGGTGAGCGGTGCCATCGCCGTCCTCGGGCTGCTGCTGGGCGGCGCCTGGTGGATGTACGCGCTGGTGCAGATCCACAACACCGTCAAGGAGTTCGAGCGCACCCGGTTCTCCAGCATGGGCGACGTGACCCTCGACGCCCCCGGCCGGCACACCATCTGGTTCGAAGGGAGCCGGCTGAGCGAGAAGGGCAACGAGCCGAGCGAGTACCGGCAGTTCTCCAAGCTGACCCTGACCGGCCCTGACGGCCAGCCCGTGGCCTTCGAGCCGGCCAAGCAGGAGCGGGTGTACAACACCACGGCCCGCGAGGGTCGAGCCATCTGGACCTTCGATGCACCTTCGGCCGGGACGTATGCCCTCCGCATCGAGTTCGACTTCTCGAACGGCTGGAACAACATCCCCGCTCGGAACCTCGCGGTGGGAAGAGGCGAGGGGCTGCCCGTGCGGGTGGTGCGTCCCATCGCCCTCATCATGGGCACCTGCTTCGCCGCCGCTGCGTTGCTGGCCTGGAGCACCATGCGGCGGCGTGAACGTACGTTCCGCCGCCGATGGGCACCCGGGGTGGGCGCCTCCAGCTGACGGCGTACTAGCTGCTCGGGTCGGTCGCCTCGCCCTCCTCGGCCACCAGCAGCCAGCGCTCCTCCGCATCGGTCAGGTCCCTCTCCACCGTCGCCAGCTCGGTGCCCAGCCGCCGCAGCGTGACGTGGTCGTCGGTCGCCGCCGCCAGGTCTTCGTGGAGCCCGGCCTTGCGGCGCTCGAGGTCGGCGACCTCCCGCTCGATGGCCTTCAGCTGCCGCTTCAGGGTGCTGGGCGACGGCCCGGATCGGGGCGGACGCACCGGAGCGGCGCGGGTGGCGGCGGCCGGGGTGGAGCGCGACTTGGAGGACGGCGCTGAGGGGCGGGCCACGCGCAGCTTGCGCGCCGCCTCCCACGCGGCATAGCCGCCGGGGGCACGTGCGGCTCGGCCGTCACCGTCGAGGACGAGGGCGTCCTCCACCGTGCGCTCGAGGAAGGCGCGGTCGTGGCTGACCACCACCAGCGCCCCAGGCCAGTCGTCGAGGAAGTCCTCCAGGGCGCGCAGCGTGTCGAGATCGAGGTCGTTGGTGGGCTCGTCGAGAAGGAGCACGTTGGGGCGCTGAGCGAGGACGAGCAGGAGCTGCAGCCGCCGGCGTTCGCCGCCGGACAACGTGCCGATGGGGGCGTACTGAGCGTCGCGCTCGAACCAGAAGCGCTCGAGCAGCAACGTCTCGTCGACGCCGGCGACTCGATGGGGTCCGGCCACCGCATCACGCACCCGCTGGGCCGGGTCGAGGTCGGCTCCTGTCTGGTCGTAGTAGCCGAGCTGCACCGTCGGACCGTGCTCCACGCGACCCGAGCGGGGCTGGGTGCGGCCGGCGACGATGTCGAGCAGCGTCGACTTGCCGGTGCCGTTCGCACCCACCAGGCCCAGCCGCTCGCGCGGGTCGAGGTCGAGGTCGAGGTTCTCGAACAGCGTGCGACCACCCTCGAAGGCGTGCCCTACGCCGTGCAGCTCGACCACCTTGTCGCCCAGTCGCGGGGTGGCGTAGTGCATCGGCAGCTCGCCCGTGCGAGCGGCGGCCTGAGCCCGCCCCTCCACGATCGCGGTGGCCGAGGCGATGCGGGCCTTGGGCTTGCGCGTGCGGGCAGGAGCACCCCGGCGCAACCAGGCGAGCTCGCGGGCGGCCAGGTTGCGGCGGGTCGACTCGGTGCTCGCAGCTTCGTCCTCCCGGCGGGCCCGCCCCTCGAGGTAGGCGGCGTACCCACCCTCGTGCACGTAGCCCGCGCCCCGATCGAGCTCGGGCACCCGGGTGGTGACGCGATCCAGCACGTGGCGGTCGTGGGTCACGACCACGTGCGCAGCCCGGTGGTTCACCAGACGGTCCTCCAGCCAGGCGATCGCATCGAGGTCGAGGTGGTTGGTCGGTTCGTCGAGGATGAGCAGGTCGCTCTCGTCCACGAGCAGACGGGCGAGCGCCACCCGCTTGGCCTGGCCACCCGACAAGGTGCCCACGTGAGCGTCGGCCAGCGGGCCCATGCCGAGCCGCTCGAGCACGGCCGCCGCCTCCCACCCCGGTCCGACTGCCTCCCGCACGGTGCCCGGTGGCAGCACCGGTCGTTGTTCCAGGCAGCCGATGCGAACGTCGCGGCCCCGGCGGACGGTGCCCGACTCAGGCTGGCCGAGGCCCGCCATCACCCTCAGCAGCGTGGACTTCCCCGTGCCGTTCAGACCGACGACGCCCAGGCGCTCCCCGCTCGACACGGTCACGGACAGGTCGGTGAAGAGGGCCTTGCCGGGCCGGCTGGCCGAGACCCGGTCGAGGTCGAGGAGGATCACGCCACCATTGTCGGCGCTCGGAGCGGCCCTTGCGGAAGCACGCGCCGTGCAGCGGCTTGCCTGGTCGTATAGTTCGTGTGACGACCGTCACACAACGGTCATCGGTTCGTCACACTTTCGTGACCTGCACCCCCTCGGGAGAGATATGAGTCGACGTAGCACTCGTTCCCGCACGCTTCGCCTCTCGGCGCTGGTGGCCGCTGCGGCCCTGGTCGTCGGCGCCTGTGGCTCGGGCGGGGGTGGTGACGATCCGGCGGACACGGATGCCGGCGGCACGCCCAAGCCGGGCGGATCCGTCAGCATCGGCCTCGAAGCCGAGACCGCCGGCTGGCAGCCGGGCAAGGACTCCCCGGCCGAGTCGGGCACCAGCGTCATGTTGGCCATCTACGACCCGCTCGTGCTGCGGAGTCGCGACGGCGAGATCACGCCGTTTCTGGCCGAGACGGTGACCAAGAGCGCCGACCTCAAGGAGTGGACGATCAAGCTGCGTCCGAACGTCAAGTTCCACGACGGCACGCCGCTCACCGCGGAGAACCAGAAGGAAGCCTTCGACAAGGTGCTCACGGTCACCGGGGCTCGTACCGCCGGCGTGCTCGCCGGCGCCACGATGACCGTCGTCGACCCGCTCACCATCAAGTACACGCTGGCGCAGCCCAACGCCGCCTTCGGCGAGGTGCTCGCCGGGGCCTCCGGCTACGCCTTCTCCATGGCCAACTACAACGCCAAGGGCGCCGACATCTCCGCCAACCCCGTTGGCACCGGGCCTTTCGTCTTCCAGAGCTGGACCCGGGACAGCCAGCTCGTCGTGAAGAAGAACCCGAGCTACTGGATCCAGGGCCTGCCCCACCTGGACGAGGTGGTCTTCAAGCCGATTCCCGACGAGGACGCCCGGCTGTTCAGCCTCCAGGCCGGTGACATCGACATGATGCACACCTTGCGCCAGGGCCTGGTGAAGAAGGCCAAGGACGCCGAGAAGCGCGACCGCGAGTTCAAGGTCTACGACTTCCTCGGCAACAACTCGGGCGCCAACATCTTCAACAGCGGCAAGCCGCCCTTCGACGACAAGCGGGTCCGCCAGGGCCTCGTCTACGCCATCAACCAAGCCACGTCGATCGACGCGCTGGGCGGCACCGGCATGGTGCCGGAGTCAACCCAGCTGTACACGAGGGACTCGCCCTTCTACTCCGAGAGGGCTGCGGCCACCTACCCCAAGCAGGACATCAACAAGGCCAAGCAGCTCCTCACCTCCTACGTGAACGATCCCGCCCGATCCGACAAGAAGGCCGTCGGCGCGCCGATCTCGTTCCGGTACGACTGCCCCCCCGACCCGACCCTGGTCGACCTCTCCCTGGTGCTGCAGCAGCAGTGGGCGGCCGTAGGTGTGCAGGTGAGCCTGCGCCAGGTCGAGCAGTCGGTCCACATCGCCGAGGCCGTGGGCAACCCTCCCGACTACACCGCTGAGTACGACGTCAAGTGCTGGCGGCTGGGCGGCCAGGGGGACCCGGACAGCACGCTGTTCACCCAGTTCGGGCCACCCAAGGGCGCCGCTAGCAACGTGACCGACTTCACGACTCCGAAGCTGCAGGAGCTGCTGCAAAAGGGCCGCACCACCGCCGACTTCGACGAGCGCAAGAAGGTCTACGAGGAGATCAGCATCCTCTTCAACGAGGAAGCGCCGTTCTCGCTCTCCGGCGCCACGGCATCCATCGTGGCGGCCCGGCCGTACGTGCAGAGCGTCATGGACTGGACCTTCCCCGACCGCACCACCAAGGGGCCCTCCATCACCCAGTCCGTCATCACGACCCGGGAGCTGTGGAGGAACGACCGGTAGCTCCGTAGTCGTGTAGCACCGAAGCGTCGAACGTGAGCGAGCGGGCCTCCCGCTCGCTCACGTCGCGTTCAGGCCGATGCGGCGACCGCCACCTGGGGCGGCGCCAGGTAGCGCTCGAGGAACAGCGCCATCTCACCGGCCACCTGGCGGCCGAACTCCGGCCGGGCGTCGAAGGCGTGCGGCTGCTCGGCGTACATGTGCAGCTCCACCGGCACCCCGGCCTTCACCAGCGCCTCGTACATCTGGAGGCTCGCGGCGGGCGGCACGGTGGTGTCGGCGGTGCCGTGCACCAGCATCGTGGGCGGGAAGTCCGGGCCGACGTGCGTGATAGGGCTGGCCATGGCCGCCACGTCGTCCGACCCCCCGTTCACGAGGGCCGCGAGCGGCACGGCGCCGCGGGCCCGCTCGCCGAAGGAGAACATCGTCGGGGTGTAGATGCCGATGGCGGCGCTCACCGCGGTGCTCACGCCGGCGTTCCCACCTTCGCCCTCGAAGGCGTCGAGGCCCGGGGTGCCGGCGGCGAGCAGCGCCAGGTGGGCACCGGCCGAGTTGCCCTCCAACGCGATCCGGTCGGGGTCGATGCCGAGCTGCGACGCGTTGGTGCGGGTCCAGCGGATGGCCGCCTTCAGGTCCTCGATCTGGGCGGGCCAGGGGGACTCGCCCGTCAGCCGGTACTCAGGCGCGATGCAGACGTAGCCGGCGCGCCCCAGGCGGAGGCCGTAGCTGCGCAGCTGGGTGCGGTCGCCTCGTGCCCACCCGCCTCCGTGGACGAGCAGCACTGCCGGCGCCGCCGAGGGCCGGCCCGGCGGGACGTAGACGTCGCAGCGCAGGTCGCGGCCTCCACCGCTGCCGAACACGACATCGCTTCGAACCTCGACCCGTCCGTCCTCAGGCACCGCAGCCCCCTCGTGCTCGACGATTCCCGTGTGGCGCTCGCCGGAGGGGCACCCTACCGCCGGCCCCGAACGTCGATCTCGCCGGCCGAGGGGGTAGACCGTGGCTCATGCCGCCGGGTCTCGACGTCACCTACGTGCTGCCGATCCGGTCGTCTGAGCCGGCATCGGCCGAGCTCGGCCTCTATCTGCGATGGCTCAGCCACCACGTGGAGGTGATCGCGGTGGACGGCTCGGCGCCCGACGTGTTCGCCGCCCAGGGCGAGGCCTGGGGCCCTCGCGTGCACCACGTGCCTCCTGCCGGCGCCTACCAGTTCCAGTCAGGGAAGGTCCGAGGCGTGCACACCGGCATCGACCTGGCCCGGTGCGACAAGGTGATCGTGGCCGACGACGACGTGCGATGGACGCTGGCGCAGCTCGCATCGGCCGCCGAGCTGCTCGACGACGCCGAGCTGGTTCGCCCCCAGAACGCCTTCTCGCCCCTTCCCTGGCATGCGCGGTGGGACACGGGTCGGACCCTGCTCAACCGTGTCTTCGGTGGTGACCACGGCGGCACGGTGGCCCTTCGGCGCGACTGGTTCCGGCGGGCCGGTGGCTACGACGGGAACACGCTCTTCGAGAACCTCGAGCTCGAGCGCACCATCGCGGCGGTCGGTGGGAGGGTCGTGGTCGCCCTCGACCTCGTCGTGACCCGGCATCCACCGAGCACGCCGCACTTCGTGGGGCAACGGGTGCGCCAGGCCTACGACGAGCTGGCCCGTCCCCGTCGCCTGGTGGCCCAGCTGTCCATGCTCCCGCTGCTCGGCCTCCTGGTCGCGAGCCGGCGGTGGCGTGCCCTGGGCGCCGTCCCGCTCATCGCCGTAGCCGTGGCCGAGACCGGTCGTCGGCGCCGTGGAGGTAGAGCGGCCTATCCCGCCACGGCCGCACTGTGGTCGGTCCCCTGGCTGGCCGAACGGGCCATCACGTCGTGGCTCGCGCTCGGCTCGCGGGTTTTGTTCGGTGGCGTGCGTTGGGGCGACGTGCGCCTCCGGAAGGCCGCTTCGTCCGAGCGCCGGCTGCGGGAGCAGCTGGCGCACCGGGTGGCCGCACCCGGCGCACCGACACCCGGTGGAACAGGCTCGCACGACGACGGGTTGGAACCTCTACCCACTACCTGAGAGGGCACGCTCGTGCTGTTCGGCCGCAAGAAGACCCAGCTCCCCACCGCCGACGAGGCCCTGCCGGGTCGACCCGAGGCGGTACCCGTGCCCGAGCGCCACTACGTGAACGGCGCACCTCTCGTTCCGCCCTTCGCCGACGGCACCGAGGTCGTCCTGTTCGGCATGGGGTGCTTCTGGGGGGCCGAGCGCATCATGTGGGAAACACCGGGGGTGGTCTCCACCGCGGTCGGCTATGCCGGCGGGTACACGCCGAACGCGACCTACGAGGAGGTCTGCAGCGGGCTCACCGGGCACAACGAGGTCGTCCTCGTCGCCTTCGACCCGGCCCGCATCAGCTTCGAGCAGCTGGCGCGCGTGTTCTGGGAGGGCCACGACCCGACGCAGGGCATGCGCCAGGGCAACGATCTCGGCACCCAGTACCGCTCGGGCATCTACGTCTTCTCCGACGAGCAGCGCGCCGTCGCCGAGGCGACCCGAGACCGCTACTCGGCGCAGCTCGAAGCGGCCGGCTACGGGCCGATCACCACCGAGATCGTGGATACGCCGACGTTCTACTACGCCGAGGACTACCACCAGCAGTACCTCGCCAAGAACCCGAACGGGTACTGCGGCATCGGTGGTACCGGCGTCTCGTGCCCGGTGGGCATCGCCGCTCCCGACTGAGTCGCCCGGCCGTCGAGGGTGCCCGCATGTGACGGTCGCGTTACGGACCGGGTGCGAAAGGGCTAGGTTCCACCCCGACGTACCAACTTCACACTTTGGGGGAACCGAAACGATGCACACCTCAACCGAGGCGCGATCAGACGCGCGCCGTCGACCTGGAGGAGCCATCGCCGCGCTGCTCGCCGTGGCGCTCTTCGCGCTGGCGGCCTGCGGCGGCGGCGACGCGGAAGGCGGGTCGGCTGATCCGGACAGGGACGCAGGCACCCCGAAGCCGGGCGGCGCGCTCGTCGTCGCCACCGAGGCCGAGTACAACGGCTACCTCCCGAGCCGTGAAGTGGCCAGCAACCGGATCATGTACGCCATCTACGACCCGCTGATGTCCTACGACAGCGAGGGCGTCCCGCGGCCGTACCTGGCGGAGTCCCTGACGCCGAACGCCGCGCTCAGCGAGTTCACGCTCAAGCTGCGGCCCAACGTGAAGTTCCACGACGGCACGCCGCTGAACGCGGCCGCCATCAAGGAGATCTTCGACAAGTACCTGAACATCCCGGCTTCCCGGCTGGCCGGCAACGTCTCCGTCGTCGAGAGCGTCACGACGACCGACGACCTGACCGCGGTCTACAAGCTGAAGTCGCCGAACGCAGCCTTCCCTGGCCTCTTGGCCGGGCACGCCGGCATGCCGTTCTCGCCGACGGCGGCTGCGTCGAAGGGCATGGACGCCCTGCTGAGCAGCCCGGTCGGCACCGGGCCCTTCACCTTCGACAGCTGGATCCGGGACAGCCAGCTGATCGTGAAGAAGAACCCCAACTACTGGCAGCCGGGCCTTCCTTACCTGGACCAGATCACCTACAAGCCCATCCCCGACGAGGACGCTCGCCTGGCCGGGCTCCTGGCCGGTGACTACGACACGATGCTGACCGTCCGTCAGGCGCAGAACGTGGCCAAGGCGGTGAAGGACAGCGGCGGCTCGCTGAAGGAGTACCCGGACATCGGCAACACCGTGGCCAACATCAACATCAACACCGCCAAGCCTCCGATGAACGACAAGCGGGTTCGCCGGGCCCTGGGCTATGCGGTGAAGCAGGAGGATCTGATCAGCGCGCAGGGCCTCGAGGGCATCGCTCCGGTGACCACGCAGCTGTTCGCCAAGGGCTCGCCGTACTACTCCGAGCAGGCGGCCAAGAACTACGCCATGAACGACGTCCCGAAGGCCAAGGCGCTGGTGGCCGAGTACGTCAACGACCCGACCCGATCCGACGGCAAGCCGGTCGGCTCCCCCATCCACCTGGGCCAGTTCACCTGCACCGCGGGCGTGGCCAGCCTGAACGACCTGGTCATCCTCTACCAGGACCGCTGGAAGCAGGTCGGCATCACCATCGACCTGAGCCTCGTCGACCAGTCGGTGCTCACCCAGCGGCTCGCCGGGACGGCACCCGACTTCAGGGCCGGATTCGACGTCTCCTGCAACCGCAACGGCTCCGACGAAGACCCCGACATCCTCTACAACTCGCTGCACAACCCGAGGGCGGCGGCCAACACCACCGACTTCGACAACGCAGAGGCCCGGCGCCTGCTCGATGCCGGGCGCACGAGCGCCGACCGCGAGGAGCGGGTGAAGATCTACCAGGAGCTGTCCGCGCTGCTGTCCGAGGAGATGCCGTACATCTTCCACGGCGGTCTCGCCACCACCAACGGCGCCAAGGCGGACGTGAAGAACCTCGCCGGTTGGGTCTTCCCCGACGGCACCAGGGGCGACGGCACTCCGAGCTCGATCGTCCGGTACAGCCACGTGTGGGTCGACCGCTGACCGACCGCTGAGCACCGCAGCCGAGCCGGCTGCGCAGCACCCGAACGCGACGACGGAGCCTCCCCACCGGGGAGGCTCCGTCTCGTTGTGGGCAGAGCTGGTTGCGGGTGACGACTAGTAGCGAGTGATGGCCACCGTCGGGGCGGGGAGCGGTGCGCCGCCTCTCGAACCGCAGAACGGTGCGTCTCCGAAGGTGAAGATGCCACCGTCGGCCGCGACCAGCCAGTAGCCGTTGCCGCCGAACGTGTCGGCCAGCCCGGTGATGGGCTGGTTCAGCACGATGTCGCCGAGCGAGCCGTAGAACGCAGCGTCCCCGAAGCTGAAGACGCCGCCGTCGCTGGCGATCAAGCGGTACCCGTTCCCGGTGCGGGTGACGGAGCCGCCGATGACCGGCTTGTTGAGGCGGAGGTCGCCCGTCGAGCCGTAGAACGGCGCATTGCCGAAGCTGAAGATTCCTCCGTCGGCGGCGACGAGCCAGTACCCCTCACCGGTGTTGGTGGGGATGAGGCCGACGACCGGCTGGTTCAGGCGGAGGCTGCCGGTCGACCCGTAGAAGTCGGCGTCGCCGTAGGTGAACACGCCGCCGTCGGAGGCCACGATCCAGTAGCCGTCACCGGTCGGTGTGGGCGCGATGCCGACGACCGGCTGGTTGAGGTTCAGCGCAGATGCGTTGCCGAGCTGCGGCGCGTCGCCGTAGCGCAGGACGCCGCCGTCGTTGTCCACGAGCCAGTAGCCCTCGCCGCTGGGGGTGTTGGCCATGCCGACGATCGGGCGGGCCGGGGCAGCAGCTGACGCATCGCCCTGGTGGACCGCCGTGCCGTACGCGGTCACCTGTCCTCTGGAGGTGGTGACGTAGTACCCCTCGTCCGAGCAGGTGCCGGGCGAGGTGTGCTCGGCCGAAGCCGGGCCGGTGGCCAGCACGCTCAGGGTGAGGGCGGCGAGGCCAGCGGCGGCTGCCCGGGCACGGCGGCGGCGTCGGGATGGTGCGGTGGTGGACGAGATCATGCGGTTCCTTCCGGTCAGCCGGCCCGGATGGGCCGTGCAGGGACAACTGGTGCTGCAACGACAGCTACGGGGGTTTGCGGGGCAGCGAGGCCCAGGCGAGCGGCTAGGGAGCGGACGGCCGGACCGTGGTGGGCGGAGAAGGCGGGGTTGGTGGCCAGCACGACCGTGAGGTGCTCCGTGGCCGCTTGCCGGTCGCCCTTGGCGTCGGCGATGACAGCGGCGTGGAATCGCAGCGACGGGTCGCGGGTTCCGAGCACGGTAGCCTTCCGAGCCTCGATCGAGGCCTCGTCCACCTTCCCGTCACGGAAGAGGGCCCAGGCCAGGGCGTCCCGGCCGTAGATGCCGGGGCGGCCCTTCAGGGCGGTGCGGGCCACCTTCACGGCTTCCGAGGGCCGGCCGTGGTCGGCTTCGAACAACGCCATCTCGAGGTCGGTGTTCACGCCGTTGGCCTTGTCGAGCTTGGCGATCGCCCGCACCAGCTCGAACGCGGAGTCGGCTTCGGACCGGCGCCCGGCGGCGGCAAGCGCTTCTCCGTGAGCGATCGCGTGCTCGGCGATGGGCAGCTGCTGCACCACCCCGGCCAGCAGGTCGGCGGCGTCCGACGGGTTCCCTTGGGCCACCAGCACCCGAGCCCGCCCGGCGTCCGGAAGGGCCGAGCCCGGGAACGATCGGGCGGCGGCGGCATAGGCGGTCTCCGCGGCGGCCAGGTCACCCGAGGTCAGCAGTAGGTGGCCCAGCTGCACCTGGGCGTAAGCGAGGTTCTCGCCGGTGCCGGCGCCTGCGCCCACGGCCTGGGCCATGGCGGTGATGGCGCCGGCCAGATCCCCACGGAGCTCCCGGGCGTAGGACACCCGAGCCAGTGCGGGCAGCGACGGGCGGGCGTCGGCCATCGCCTGGGTGGCTTCCACGGCTTCGTCGTAGCGACCGAGCTCGTTGCTGGCGTCTACCACCACGCCCAGGGCGGAGGCGTTGCCGGGTGCGGCCACCACGGCTCGACGGCCGAGATCGAGTGCGTCTTCGAAGCGGTGACGGGCGAGGGAGAGCGTGCCCTGCGCCACGAGCACCCCCGGGTTGGTCTTGCCTTCTGGCGACGCGGCCAGGTCGGTCAGGAGGGCATCGGCCTTGGTGTAGAGCGAGGGGTCGCCGGTCTCCCGAGCCTTCTGCAGGAAGGCGTAGGCGAGCTCGAGCCGGGCCGTGGGGTCGGCCGGGCGAGCGGAGAGCTTGGTCTGGATCCGGAGGATGTCCTGATCAGTGGGGGACGTGCTGGCCGGGTCGACGGCGAGCGACGGCGGGGTCGCCTGCAGCCCGCCACCGGCCTCGACCCCACCGTCCCGAGCGCAGCCCGGGACGGTGAGGGCGAGAAGTGTGACGAGCACGACGGTTGTCGTGCGGGTCATGTGTCTACCGATCCCTACAGCGGCTTCGGATCAGAGGCGTTCTGGTTGTAGCCGGAGTTCGGCGTGGCCAGGTACGGGAAGCTGTTCTTGAACGGCCGGTCGTTGCCATCGACACCATCGGTGAGGATGTTGTTGGGCGCCACGTTGTACTCCGGCGTGAACGGCGTGCCGCCGGCGAGAAGCCGGAGCTCGATGTCCACGACGTCATCCACGAGGCGACGACCGTTGGGGAAGCCACCACCGTCACCAGCCAGGATGGCGAGGCGGTTGCCCTGGTTCGGAGCCGTGGCCGGAGTGGTCACGTTGAGCCGAACGAGGTCTGCCGGAGGCAGGAGCTGATCGCCCATGAGACCGGCACCGGCACCACTCAGCACGGCGGCGATGTCGCCGCGACGGATGGAGCCGTCGGCGTTGAAGCCACCAGCGGGAACGCCGCCGTTCGGTGCCCCGTTGCCGGCGAAGGCGGCGGGATACAGGACCGGGAAGAGCTTGGTGGGCTCAGGGTCGAGGATCGGGCCGAAGTACTGAGCGTCATCCTTGGGGTGGGAGGAGTTGAAGCGATCCTTCTGGCCCAGCGGGATGAGCACCTCGTTCACCAACGGGATGGCGAGACGGCTGACCTGTGTCCAACGGCCGGAGGCGCGGGGTGCGCCGCCGTCCTGAGCCAGCGTGCGGACACGCTGGCGGCTGGACGAGGCGTAGACGCCGAACACGCAGGACTTGTCGTTCTGCGTGCTGCCGGCCGTGTGGCATGCAGCCGAGGCCCCGGGCGCCAGGACCTCGGCGATCGGGAGCTGCATGACGATGCTGTTGACGTTCTTGCCGGCCAGGCCGTCGACACCGGGTGCCGCGTCTGACGGGATCAGGTGCGCCGGGTTGAGGGGCCGGAGGCCGAGCAGGTCGAACGCCGACCCGACATCGACGAAGAACGGCTCCTCACGCTGACCTGCGAACACCTGACCGCCACCAGCCATGGGATGGATGGACGGCTCGGCGATCTTGGCCTCGTAGTCAGGCGTGGAGCGGAAGCCCACGTTGACGGGAGGGCTGATCACGTCGTCGGCGAGCAGCGTGGACCCCTGATGGGTGATCTTGCGGATCGAGTACGACTGGCGGATGTTCTGGTTGCCGTCGTGCGGAGCCGTGATCTGACCCGTGTTGTACAGGAACGTGTTGGGGTTGACGATGGTGGTACGGAAGCGGAACTGGTAGGTGATGTCCTGCACGACATCGCCGTCGTTGTCTACGTGGATCTCGTACAGGGCGTCGTCGCCGAACCGGAAGAAGTTCGGTCCGGAGGCGGGGTCCTGAAGCGGGATGTAGTTGGCGACGATGTTGACCTTCGACGGGTCAGCCGCGTCGCGGAACAGGTACACGTCGGTGTTGTCCACCGTCGGGTCCTGGCTGATCATGGGTGCTTCGCGGTGGCTCGATGCCGACGCGGGAGACGCCATGCCAGCCAGTCCGGTGAGGACGGCCGTGGCCGTCATCGCCGCAAGGGCTTTTCTGCGGGCTCTCAAGAGATTTCCTTCGATTCTGTGTAGTTGGTGGGTGGATGGGGTGGGGCTGAGCCGCGCCCGAGCGCGGCGGCTACGCGAGCGCTTCGATCACTCGAAGACGCCCACGACCTTCCAGGTGTCACCCAGGGGAGCGAGCACCAGGGAGAAGGGACGAGGGCCGCCGGTGATGGCGACGGTGCGTGACCACTCGAGGACGTCCGCTCCGTACTCGGCCACGAGTGGCTGAGTTCCGGGGCCCCCGGGTGTGCGGGCGGCGCGAGCAGCCGCGACCGCGCCAGACGTGCGGCAGAGCTGGTCGGGACCGGTGGCCGCGCCTACCACCAGGTCGGTGGCCTGGGCGGCCCTCGCAGCCGGGCGGTCGCAGGCCTGCACGGCCCGCGCCCACTGCAGGGCAGCCGACGACGCACCGGCCTCGTCCGGCAGGAGGACCTCGACGGTCGGCTCCGCCTCGACCAACCAGCCGGCGTCCGACTTCACGACCTTCCAGACCTGTCGCTCGCGGGCAGCGCTCAGTCCGACGAAGGGGTCGAGCCCGGGCCGGTGCTCCACGAGGGCGGCGACCGTCCCGTCTTCGACCTCTTTGTCGACCGAGAACCCGGTGACGGCCGGCAGCTCGTTGCGCCGTCTGGTCCACTCCACCTCGCTCGGGTAGGTGGCCCGGCTGGCAGGGGCCAGCAGGCGGAACGACTTGACGCGGTCGCCGGCCTGCTCGGCTCGCAGCAGCGACTCGACGGCCGCTTGGGCGGAGGGCGCCGGCGTTGCGCCGTCGGAGAGCGACGCGTCGGTCTTGGCCTCGGCCGACCCTGCCTCAGCGTCGGAGGAGCAGCCGGCGAAGGTGGCCGCCAGGGCTACCGCTACCGTGAGCAACGCAGGGCGCAGGCACGTCTGCGAGCGATGCACGAGCCTGCCGGCGAAGGTGTCGATGTTGTGCATACGTTGTGATCGCCCATCCGGATGACGTGAGGTTCCGTATTACCCCGATGCCACGATCACTGATGCGGCGCCTGGTGGCCGTTCTCGTCCTGGCCGGGCCGCTGTTCGCCCTGTGGCCGACGGCGGCTGCGTCCGCTCATCCCCTGGGCAACTTCACGGTCAACCGGTACGCCCGCCTCGAGGTGTCCGCCGGAGTCCTCCGGGTGCACTACGTGTACGACGCGGCGGAGATCCCGACGTTCCAGCAGCGCGCTGACCTCGAGGGTGACCGAACGCAGCTGGGGGCACGGCGCGCCGAGGAGATCGCCGGCAGCCTCATGCTCCGGGTGGACGACGTGGCGGTCGGCCTGAGGGCCGACGAGCACCTGGTGGAGACCGTTCCCGGTGAAGGCGGCCTGTCCACGCTGCGGATCACCATCGCCTACTCCGCGTCTGTTCCCGGATGGACGCCCGGCTCGACACACGGCGTCGTGTTCACCGACGGCAACGAGCCCCGACGCGTCGGTTGGCGGGAGGTCGTCGTGGTGGCCCGGGGTGACAGCGAGATCCTGTCCTCCGACGCTCCCGCACGGGACGTCAGTGACGAGCTGCGCAGCTATCCGGAGAACCTCCTCCAGGCGCCGCTCGACCGTCGGGCCGCGACCTTCTCGGTCCGCGTCGGGACGGTGACCGTGCCCGCGGCAGAGCTCAGGACGCGCGTGGCGCCCGCGGCTCCGATCGGCGGGTTCGGGGGCCTTGCGGCTCGCACCGACGGGTCCGTCGGCGTCACCCTCGGCCTGCTGGCACTGTCCTTCGGCTTCGGCGTCGTGCATGCAATCGGCCCGGGCCACGGCAAGACCCTCATGGCGGCGTACCTGGTCGGCACCAAGGGCCGCCGTCGCGACGCGGTCGCCCTGGGCGGCGCGGTGTCGCTGATGCACACCGTGAGCGTGCTGGTGATCGCGGTGGTGCTGTTCCGGCTCGACCGGTCGACATCGGGAGAGCGCGCCTACCCATGGTTCGCCCTGGCATCGGGCCTGACCGTCATCGGCGTCGGTGCCTGGCTGCTCCGGTCACGGCTGGCCGCCCGGTCGGCATCCGCTCACCACGACCAGGATCCCCACCAGCACCACGATCACGGCGACGAGCACGATCACTCGCACCACGAGCACGATCACCACGAGCACACCTCCCACCACGAGCACGAGCATTCGCACCAGGAGCCTGAACACGGGCATGACCACGGGCACGGTCCCGGCGGCCACACCCACGCACTCCCCGCCGACGTGCGTCCGCTGTCGCGCCGCGGGCTGCTCGCACTGGGCGCCTCCGGCGGGCTGTTCCCCTCACCCTCGGCCGTCGTGGTGCTGGTGAGCGCGTTCGCGCTGGGCCGGGCCGGCACGGGCCTGGCTCTGGTGGCCGCCTTCTCGGCCGGCTTGGCCTTCACCCTGACGGCCGTGGGTCTCGGCCTCGTCTATGGCCGCTCGATGCTCGAGCGGCGCGGCCTGGTGAGCGGGCGGACGGCGCGAGCCCTTCCCGTGGCCGGCGCCGCGCTGCTCATCGTGCTGGGCGTCGTCATCACCGCCCGAGCCGTGCCCATCCTGTCCTGAAGGTCTCGGGCAACATTCCGTAGCGCTCCGTCAGGAATGTGGCTATTTTCAGCGGCAAGAGCACTACGTCAATCCGGGGGGAATGACCTATGGGAAGGGATGGTGCGGCGCGCGCAAGCGCGCCTCGTGCAGGTCGGGCGGCGATGGCCGTGCTACTGGCACTCGGGCTCCTTGCTCTCGCCGCGTGCGGTGGCGAAGGCAGTGGCTCCGGTGAGGAGACCGCGGGCTCCGACGGAGGGACACCGAAGGTCGGGGGTCATCTCGTCGTAGGCACGGAAGCCGACTACAACGGCTTTCTGCCGGGCCGTGAAGTCGCCAGCAACCGCATCATGTACGCCATCTACGACCCCTTGATGTCCTACGACAGCAAGGGCGAGCTCCACCCATATCTGGCGGAGTCGCTGACGGGAAACGCGACGCTCGACGAGTTCACGCTCAAGCTCAGGCCCAACGTCAAGTTCCACGACGGCACGCCTCTCAACGCAGCCGCCATCAAGGAGATCTTCGACAAGCATCTGAAGATCCCGGCGTCACGGGTGTTCGCCAACCTGACGATCGTCGACAGTCTCCGGACGGTCGACGACCTCACCGTGGTCTACAAGCTCACGACGCCCAACGCCGCCTTCCCCGGACTCCTCGCCGGCGTCGTCGGCATGCCCTTCTCGCCGACTGCGGCGACGACCAAGGGCGACGCGCTGCTCAGCAGCCCCGTGGGCACCGGCCCCTTCACCTTCGAGAGCTGGCAGCGCGACAGCCACCTCATCGTGAAGAAGAACCCGAACTACTGGCAGCCAGGCCTGCCGTACCTCGACCAGATCACCTACCGGCCCATCCCCGATGAGGACTCCCGGCTGGCCAGCCTCCTCTCGGGTGAGATCGACACGATGCTCACGGTGCGCCAGGCGCAGAACGTGGCCAAGGCGGCCAAGGAGAGCGGCGGCCGCATCAAGGAGTACCCCGACATCGGCAACCAGGTCGCCAACATCAACATCAACATGCAGAAGCCCCCCATGAGCGACAAGCGGGTGCGCCGGGCGATGGGCTACGCGGTCAAGCAGGAGGAGCTCATCAGCGTGCAGGGCCTCGAGGGCATCGCCCCCGTGACGACCCAGCTGTTCGCCAAGGACTCGCCCTTCTACTCCGAGCAGGCCGCCAAGGTCTACGCCATGAACGACGTGCCGAAGGCCCGGGCCTTGGCGACCGAGTACATGAACGACCCCAGCCGCTCAGACGGCAAGCCCGTGGGGTCGCGCATCAACCTCGGCCAGTTCACGTGCACGGCCGGGGTCTCGAGCCTCAACGACCTGGTGCTGCTGTACCAGGGTCGATGGAAGGACGTCGGCATCGACATCGAGCTGAGCCTCGTCGACCAGACCGTGCTGTCGCAGCGCTCCGTCGGGCAGGCGCCGGACTTCAAGGCCGGCTACGACGTCACCTGCACCCGCGGCGGCTCGGACGAGGACCCCGACGTCCTGTACAACTCCCTCTACGACGTGAAGGCGGCGGCCAACTCGAACGACATCGACAACGCCGAGGTCAAGCGGCTGCTCGATCTCGGCCGCAGGAGCGGGAACCCGGAAGAGCGCCGGAAGATCTACCAGGACCTGATGGTGGTGCTGGCCGAGGAGATGCCGAAGATCTACCACGGCGGGCTGGCCACGACCAACGGGGCCAAGGCCGAGGTGAAGAACATCCCCGGATGGGTGTTCCCCGATGGGACCAAGGGTGACGGCACGCCGAGCTCGATCGTCCGCTACAGCCACGTCTGGCTCGACCGCTGAGCCGGGCCCTCTAGTCGAGCTCGATGAAGATGCACTCCCCGGGGCAGTCGTCGGCGGCATGCACCACGTCGCCGGTGAGCCCCGGCGGCACGGTCGCCAGGCTGCTGGCGCCTCCCGGGTCGTTGAGCACCCGCCCGCGCTCCTGCACGTAGGCGATGCCGTCCTCCAGGAGGGTGAAGACCGGGGGGGCGTGATCGGTGCAGAGCCCGTCGCCCGTGCAGAGATCCTGGTCGATCCACACCTTCACCGTCCCATGGTCGCGGCAGTCCGGAAGTTGGGCCAAACTCCCGTCCCGTGAGGATCGTCATCGCCGCCGACCACGCCGGGTTCGACCTGAAGCATGAGCTCTTGCCCTACCTCGAGGGTCTCGGTCACGCGGTGGTCGACCTCGGCACCCATTCCAGCGACCCCGTCGACTACCCCCCGCTGTGCGCAGCGGCGGGCCGGGCCGTCGTGAGGGGCGAGGCCGATCGGGCCATCGTGATCGGCGGTTCCGGACAAGGCGAGCAGATCGCGGCCAACAAGGTGCACGGCGTCCGCGCCGCCCTGTGCCACGACGAGTGGACGGCCCGTATGGCGCGCCAGCACAACGACGCCAACGTGCTCTCCATCGGGGCCCGCCAGGTGGCCGCTGCCTACGCCAAGGTCATCGCCGGCGTGTTCCTCACCACCGACTACGAGGGGGGCCGCCACCAGGCCCGCATCGACCAGCTGGCCGCCATCGAGGCGGAAGAAGCTCAGCCTTCCTGAGGCGGTGGGGCCAGATGGCCCTGGTCCACGGCACCGTCCAGCAACCGCTGTGCGTGGTCCCACAGCGTCGAGGAACCGCTCCCGATCCTCGAGTTGATGGCTCGCACGCGGTCGGCCGTGGTGCCGTGCTCGCGCCAGGTGCGCCCATCGGTGGCCAGGTTGAGCAGCAGCGGCTGCAGGCGGTCGACCGCGGCGGCGAAGCGTGCCTCCGGGGTGATCCGCGCCTCGAACTCCTCCCAGACGGCCCGCAGCTCGGCGCCCTGGTCAGGGGGAAGCAACCCGTAGAGCCGGTCGGCGGCCGCCGACTCCCTCGCCCCCTGCGTCGCCTTGCCCACCTCGTCGTAGACGTAGGTGTCGCCCGCGTCGATCTCCACGATGTCGTGGACGAGCACCATCCGGAGCACCCGTCCGATGTCCACCGGCTCGTCGGCGTGCTCGGCCAGCACCAGCACGAAGAGGGCGAGGTGCCACATGTGCTCCCCGTCGTTCTCGTTGCGGGAGCCATCGGTGATGTAGCTGCGCCGCAGGATGGTCTTCGCCTTGTCGATCTCGAGGAGGAAGTCGATCTGCTGGGCGAGCCGGTCGGTCGGCTCCGGCGCAGCGGTCATGTGGTCATGTGGTCAGCGAGGCCACGGCCCACACCGTCGCCACCAAGCCGACCAGCAACATGGTCACGGTGCGGCCGGCCGGCGCACGACCCAGCTCGCCTTCCCTCGGAGCGTCCGGAGGACGCACGAGGGCGAGCGCGTTGCCGACGAGGAGGGCTCCGCCGAGAGCCAGCACAAGGAGCGGCAGGAGGTCGTCGACCGGGAACACGGAGCCAGTCTGCCCGGTCGAGCGCAACGTACCGGCAACACCGATGCGACGCCCGGTGGGCACCTCAAGTACTCACGGAGAGTGGTCGAGGTTGGGATTGGCGCCGTGACCTCCAGCACGGCGTCGCCCGGGTGTGAGTGGGGATCGAGGCCTTCCGTCGAAGTGCGAGACGCTCCCGCAGGGCGCCCCGCACTTCTGCTCGATCCCCACTCCCCGGACAACCGGCGGGTGGGAGCCCAGTCAGTGGTCCGCCTCCACCGGGCCCGGACGCGAAACGTCCCGCTCGCGCCTGGGAGGACTAGCGAGCGGGACGTCTCTGGAACGACCTGCTCGCGCCTGGGAGGACTAGCGAGCGGGTCGTCCTGTACAACCGCCTTCGAGAAGTCGGTTGCGGTCTGAGCGGGGGGGGACGCTCAACTACTACATCGGCCCTGCGGCCGGCCCACTTGAGAGGATCTCTAGACCCGGGCCATGTTGGCGAAGCAGGCGTAGCGATCGAGGAACGCCAGCCGCGTCACCGCCGTGGGACCGTTGCGATGCTTGGCGATGATGATCTCGGCGGTGCCCCGGTCGGCCGACTCGGGGTTGTACACCTCGTCGCGGTACACGAACATCACCACGTCGGAGTCCTGCTCGATCGAGTTCTCGACGGTGATGCCGTTGGCCACGAAGTTGTGGGTCTCGGCGACCGTGGCGTCGTACACGGGCTGCCGCCCGAGGGGGCGGATCGAAACGACCTCGTCCCACAGCACGTCGGCCGCACAAGGCGACGCGGATGTGGGAGTCGCGGCATCGCCGAGTGAGGCACGATCCAGCACGTCGAACGCCGAGGCGGCGGCGTGGACCTCGTACCGCGGCCGTTCGTGCCCCCGGTCGACCACCTCCAGGCGGCTGACGAGCCCGAAGCGGGTGAGGAGCGTCTGCAGGTCGTCAGCCATGCGCCGGCTACCAGTGCTGTAGACCCGCCGGGCTGGTGCGGCGAGCCCGCCTCCGGCCTGGGAGCGCCACAGGTGGCTCAGGAAGAACGCCAGCTGGTGGTTGGGCAGAGAGAACACCGGGGTCGGCACGCGCTTGTCGCAGCTGCGGAGGTCGGCCAGGCCGAGTGAAGTGAGCCACGACCCGAGAGGCGTGGAGCAGACGGCGGCTCCTGCGTCGGGCGGCGAGAGCCTGAGGGTGGTCCATCGGCCCTCAGCGGCGAGATCCGCCGCCAGGCCGAAGTGGGCGGCGGCCACCTCGACGCGCGCCAGGTTGGCCTCGTCGGCCGACGTGTAGGTGAGCGGCTGGCCGGGCGTGGCGCACTCGTCGTCGAGGAGGTGGGCCAGCAGCACGATCTCAGCGTCGGACATGGCGACCGTCCTGGTGGGCTCAGGTGTGAAGGCGGGCACGGCGATGCGCACGCCGCGCTCCAGCTCATCGAGCCGGAGCCATCCGCCGGCCGCCAGGAAGGGGTGGTTGGCCGAGGCCGTGACTCGGCGGCCGGACGCGAGCCGCAGCTCGAAGGTCTCCTTGATGCCCGTCGGGAAGACGGAGCCCATGGTGGCCTCCACCACGCCAAGGTCCCGGTCGAGCGACCAGACGGGGATGTCGGTCTCGCCGGAGAGCAACAGCTCACCCATCGTCACCTCGGCGCCGGTGTCGGCCCGCAGCACCCGGGCGTCGGCGGTGAGGCAACCGGACTCCCGGAGGTCGGCGAGCATCGGCCGCTTGTCGGCCCGGGTCTCGAGGGTGCGCGACAGCTGGGAGCAGGCGACGACCGGGCACTGCAGCTCACGAGCGAGGATCTTGAGGCCACGGCTGATCTCGGACACCTCGACCTGGCGGTTCTCGGCGTTGCGCCGGCCCGTCATCAGCTGGAGGTAGTCGACGAGCACCAGCCCGAGGTCCCCGGTGCGGCTCTTGAGCCGCCGGGCCTTGGCCCGGATGTCCATCACCGTGACGTTGGGGTTGTCGTCGATGTAGAGCGGAGCGTCGGACAGGCGGCCGATGGCGTGGCTGATCTTGTGCCAGTCGGCCTCGAGGAGCTTGCCGGTGCGCAGGCGGGTGGAATCGACCTTGGCCTCCGCCGACAGCAGGCGCTGGGTCACCTCGTGATGGCCCATCTCCAGCGAGAACAGGAGCACGGGTCGCTGGCCCTCGATGGCCGCGTGGGCGGCCATGCCCAGGGCGAAGGCCGTCTTGCCGATGCCGGGACGGGCACCGACGACGACCAGTGCGGACGGCTGCAGGCCGCCCAGCACCTCGTCGAGATCGTCGTACCCCGAGGGCGTGCCCGTGACCGACTCGCCCTTCTCGTACAGCGCCTCGAGCCGATCGAGGCTGAGTCGGAGGAGGTCGCTCAGCGGCGCCACCGAGTCGGTGACCCGACGCTGGGCGACGTCGAACATCATCGTCTCGGCCTGGTCGATGGCGCCCTCGACGTCCTCGGGCATCGCGTAGCCCAGCTCTGCGATCTCACCAGCCACGCCGATCAGCCGCCGGAGCAGCGCGTGCTCCTCGACGATGCGGCCGTAGTGGCCGGCGTTCGAGATGGCCGGCGTGTTGGCCTGGAGATCGGTGAGCACCGAGGGCCCGCCGATGGCTTCGAGCAGGTCGGCTCGCGCCAGCTCGTCGGCCACCGTGACGGGGTCGGCCGGCTCCCCGTGGGCGTAGAGCGACGTGATCGCCTCGAAGAGGTGGCCATGGGCCGGCTTGTAGAAGTCGTCCGGCCCGCACACCTCGACGGCCGCCGCGATGGCGTCCTTCGACAGCAGCATGGCGCCGAGGAGGGACTCCTCGGCCTGCAGGTTGTGGGGGGGAACTCGCCCCGGCGGTGAGGGCCGGCTGTTGCGTCGGCGAGCATCTTCGATCGACTGGACCACGGCCCTCTATTCGATGACACGTTGCCTGTGCGGTTCCAGGGGGGAACCACACAAGTGTTGGGGATCTCGCGCCCGCATCTGGGGATGGCCCTGGGGACGTCGGCGCGAGTTCTCCACAGCGAACACACGTTCACTCTACGGACGAGGTGTGACACACCCGTGCGGACGCGACGAAGGGCGCCCGCAGGCGCCCTTCGTCTCGATCCGAGCAGCTCGAACGCTGCTACTGCTTGGTGACCTCCACCGTCACCCGGAACTCCACTTCCCGGTGCAGCTTCACCGGCACCTCGTGGGTGCCGAGCGTGCGGATCGGGTCGTCGAGGTGCACCTTGCGGCGATCGAGCTCGATGCCGGTCTGGGCCTGCACGGCCGCCACCACGTCGGCGGACGTGACCGAACCGAACAGCTTGCCCTCACCGCCCGCCCGGGACGTGAGGCGGATGACCGCAGGCACCAGCCGCCGCGCGATCTCCTCAGCCCCGGAACGCTCACGCGCATCCCGAACGTCGCGGGAGCGACGCATCGAACCGGCCTGGGCGACCACGCCGCGCGTGGCGACGATGGCATGGCCCTTCGGCAGCAGGAAGTTGCGGGCGTAGCCGTCGGCCACCTCGAGGATGTCGCCCTTCTTGCCCACGTTGTCGAGGTCGGCGCGCAGCACGATCTTCATGCCGACACCTCCTCGGCATCGTCGATGTCGACGTCGGCGCCGGCGTCATCGTCGGCATCGACGATCTCCTCGGCCTCGACTCGCTCCGGCGCACCGCGGGGACCGCGGGGGCCGCCACGCCCGCCACCGGCGCGCTCGGTGACCGTGCGCTGCGTGTAGGGCAGCAGCGCCAGCTCCCGGGCCGTCTTGATGGCGATGGAGATGTCACGCTGATGCTGGGCGCAGTTGCCGGTGACACGGCGGGCACGGATCTTGCCGCGCTCGCTCATGAACCGACGGAGCAGGTTGACGTCCTTGTAGTCCACCCATGCGATGTGCTCGGTGCAGAAGACGCAGACCTTCTTCTTCTGGCCCTTGCGGGGTGCGTCCTTCGGCGCCCGGCGGCTGTTGCCCCGGTCGCGGTCACGGTCGTTGCTCTTGGCCATCTAGAACGGCTCCTCGTCGTACGGGTAATCGCCACGGGGCGGAGGTTGGTTGCCGCCACCGGAGCCTCCGCCGGAGGGCCGGCCGCCGCCGCCGCCACCTCCACCGCCGCCATCGCCGCCCGGACCGCGGCGCTCGGCCTTGGTGACCTGGGCGGTCGCCCAGCGGAGGCTCGGGCCGATCTCGTCGGCGACGACCTCGATGGTGTTGCGCTTCTCGCCTTCCTGGGTCTCCCACGAGCGCTGCTCGAGGCGACCGGTGACGATGACACGTGAGCCCTTGGAGACGGACTCGCTGACGTTGTCGGCCAGGTCCTGCCAGCAGACGATGTTGAAGAAGGAGACTCGCTCCTCCCAGTCGTTGGTCTGACGGTTCATCCACCGGCGGTTGACGGCCAGGCCGAAGGTGGCCGTGGCCTGCCCGCTCGGGGTGAAGCGCAGCTCGGGATCGCGGGTGACGTTGCCCACGAGGGTGACGCTTGCGGTCATGTTGCTTCCTTCTCTCTAACCCGCCGGAGCGGGCTCGGGCTGGCCCTGGGGAGCCGCGGGACGAGGTGCGCCCCGACCGGCGATGTCGTCGGGCAGCCGGATCACCTTGTGGCGGACGACCTCGTCCGCGAGTCGGAGCATCCGGTCGAGCTCGGACATGGCGGCCGGCTCGGCGGTTGCGTCGAAGAGGACGTAGTAGCCCTCGGTGCGGTGGTTCACCTCGTAGGCGAACCGACGCTTCCCCCAACGGTCCATCCGCCCGGGGTTGCCCCCGTTGTTGCGGACGATCTCGCTGGCTCGATCCAGGATGGGCCGGATGGACTCTTCCTCCAGACCGGCGTCAAGGATGATCATGACCTCATAAGGTCGCATGTGCGCTTCACTTCCTCCCTCTGGACCCGGCGGAACCCGCTCGGGGCCCCGGAACGACCGGGGCAGGCGTGGGACCGGACCACCTTACCGGCAGCGGGCCCCTCGCTCCATGTGGCTGATCCATGTCGACAGCCTGCCGGGAGGGTGTGACAGCGCGTCCACCAGCCAGAATGCCGGGCATGGACGATGCACTGCTCATCTCGGCGAGGGCGGCGAAGGGCTTCATGCCCGACGACGAAGGCCTGGCTCTCCACGCCGCCGGCGGGGTGGCCGCGGCCGCCGGGCTGGGTCCGCTCATGGAGATCGGCACCTACTGCGGGAAGTCGGCGATCTACCTCGGCGCGGCGGCCAGGGACGCCGGCACCGTGCTCTTCACCGTCGACCACCACCGCGGGTCCGAGGAGAACCAGGCGGGCTGGGAGCACCACGACACCTCGCTGGTCGACCCGGCCACGGGGCGGATGGACACCCTGCCGACCTTCCGCCGCACCCTCGAGGCGTCGGGGCTCGAGCCGCACGTCATCGCGGTGATCGGCGGCTCCACCACGGTGGCCACCTACTGGACCACACCGCTGGCCCTGCTGTTCATCGACGGTGGCCATGCCCACGACGTGGCGTGGGCCGACTACCGGGCATGGTCGCCGAAGGTCGCCGAAGGCGGCTATCTCGCCATCCACGACGTGTTCGAGGACCCGGCGGACGGAGGTCGTCCGCCCTACGAGCTGTGGTGCGACGCCGTGTCGAGCAGGGGCTGGACCGAGGTCTCAGCGACCGGGAGCCTCCGGGTCCTCCAGCGACTCGAGCGACTCGACGAGCCAGAGCGGTGACGGAAGGCCATCTCCCCGGAAGAGGCCACTTGCAGAGGTGAGCCCACCCAGGGCGTCGGCGGCCAGCAGCACGGCGCCGGCCGTGTAGGTGCTGCGCTCGTCCTCCGGGTAGTGGATCTCGTCGGGATGCACGCAACCCGTCCAGTACGAGCCGTCGGCCTCGCGCAGGTACTGCACCGACGTGAGCAGGCGGCGGGCGGCGTCGGTGCGTCCCAGCACGTCGAGGGCGAGCACGAGCTCGGCCGTCTCGGCCGCCGTGACCCACTCGTTGTCGGACACGCACCGCACGCCGAAGCCCTCCATCACGAAGGTCGGCCATTCGGCGTCGATCCGCTGGGCACCCTCGCGGCCACCGAGCGTTCCGCAGAGCACCGGGTAGTACCAGTCCATGGCCCACCGCCGCTTCGGCTCGAAGGCGTCGGGCCGGTTGGCGATGGTCCAGCCCAGGCGCCCGGCCGCCATCTCCCAATCGGGGCGCTCGTAGCCGAGGGCGCCGGCGATGGCGATGGCGCACCGCAGGCTGAGGTAGACGGACGACGAGCCGGTGAGCAGGGCGTACTCCGCCGGTGCGCCGGAGTCGGGGTCGATCGACCAGAGGACCTCGCCGCCCGGCTGCTGCAGCGACAGCGCGAAGCCGACAGCCCGCTCGATCAGGGGGAAGACCTCGGCCAGGAAGCCCGGGTCACGGTGCAGGAGCCAGTGGTGCCATGCGCCGACGGCGACGTAGGTGGAGACGTTGGTGTCGCGGCGAGGGTCCTTGATGGCGTCCACCACGTAGTAGCTGCACCAGCTGCCGTCGTCGTGCTGGGTGGCGGCGAGCCAGTCGAAGCCCCGCTCCGCCTCGGTGCGGCGACCGGCGAGGTTCAGCCCCATGAGCGCCTCGACGTGGTTCCACGGGTCGGCGTGGCCGCCTGGGTACCACAGCACCATCCCGTCGGGCCGTTGGAGCTCGGCGATGGCCTCGGCGGTGGCGGCGACCTGCTCGGCGGAGAGGACGCCCGGAAGATCGGGAAGGGTCATCGATCGGCCTCCAGAGGCTTCCGGCCGTACACCACCAGGCTCTTGCCGATCACGGGCTGCAGCACCCGCTCCGCCACCTGCAGTGGGAGTGGGCGCTTGGTGATGTCCCAGACGAGGAGCTGGTGGTAGCCGCGCACCAGCGGGTTGGCGTCGTTGGCCACGCCGACGGCGCACTTGAGCCACCAGTACGGGCTGTGCAGTCCGTGGGCGTGGTGGCGGTCGTACGGCGTGAGTCCGGCGGCCGTGATGCGCCCGGAGAGCACGCCTTCGCGGTAGATGCGCACGTGTCCACCCGGCTGGTTCGGCGCGTGGTAGTCGTCCGAGATGGCCCAGCAGACGAGCTCGGGGAACCATCGGGGTACGGTGACGGCCACCGTTCCACCCGGTCGAAGCACACGTGCGATCTCCCGAAGCGCGCCACGGTCGTCGTCGATGTGCTCCATCACCTCGGACGCGATCACGCGGTCGAAGGATCCGTCAGGGAAGGGCAGGGCGAGCGCCGACCCGTTGGCCGCCGCGCCGTCTCCGTCCAGCGACTCGAGCATGAGGCGCGCTTCCTTGAGGCTGGCCTGGTCGAGATCGAGCGCCACCACGGCCGCTCCCCGGCGCATCGCCCCGAAGGCGTGGCGGCCGGCTCCGGCGCCCAGATCGAGCAGTCGCTCACCGGCACCGACGCCCAGCCGGTCGTAGTCGACGGTCAGCATCAGCGGGCGGCGACCCCGGTCGTCGATGCAGCCACGGCGGCGAGGTACTGCTCGACGGTGCCCTCGGCCGTCGCCCTCCACGTGTACCGGTCGAGCACGCGCCGGCGGCCGCCTTCGGCCAACCGGTCCCGCTCCTCCGGGTCGCCGAGCAGCTCGATGATGGCGGTGGCCAGCGCTCCCGGGTCGCCCGGCGGCACCAGTCTCGCCGTGTCCCCATCCGTGCCCACGACTTCGGGCAGTGCACCACCGGTGGTGGCCAGCAGGGGCGTACCGCTGGCCATCGCCTCGATGGCCGGCAGGGAGAAGCCCTCGTAGAGGGACGGCACGACGGCCAGCTCGCACTCGGCGTACAGCTCGACGACGCGCTCGTCGGTGATGCCGCTGACGAACTGCACGGCGCCGTCCAGCCCGAGCCGGCGCAGGGTCGCCGGCAGGCTCGAGCCTTCCCGGTGCTTGCCGATGACCACGAGGTGCGCGTCCTGGCGCTCGGTGCGCACCTTGGCCAAGGCCTCGAGCAGCGGGACGAGCCCCTTCAGCGGCACGTCGGCGCTGGCCGTGGTGAGGAGGCGCCCCGGGACCCGGGCGATCTCGGGGTGCGGACGGAAGCGCTCGTGGTCGACGCCGACGGCGACCACCTGCATGCGGTCCACCGGCACGCCCATCTGGGCGGCGATGTCACGCTTGGAGGACTCGCTGACGGTGATGACGTGGCGCAGCTGCCGAGCCACCTCGATCTGGCCCTCGAGGAAGGAGTACCAACGGCGCAGGGTGAAGAGCTTCCACCGAGTGGTGCCGTGCGAGAGCTCGAGGTCACGGTCGACGGTGATGGGGTGGTGGATCGTGGACACCAGGGGCACGCCGGCGGCCACCAGGTCGAGCAGGCCCGGCCCGAGGCACTGGTTGTCGTGGATGACGTCGAACTCCCCCAGCCGGCCCGCGAGCAGGCGGCGGGCCACTCGCATGGAGAAGGTCCGAGCCTCGGGGAACTGACCGGTCATCGACAGGCCCCACTCCAGCCAGTCGATGCGGGTGCGCAGCTGCCATGGCCAGGGCCACCAGAAGGGGAACCGCCGGCGGTAGAGGTTGAGGCTGGGCACTCGTTCGAGCACGGTGCCCGCCTCGACCACCGGGTAGGGCGGCCCTGCGAAGACGGTGACCGAGTGCCCGAGCTCGACCAGCTGGGCGGCCAGGTGACGGGTGTAGACGCCTTGGCCACCCGAATGCGGATTGCCCCGGTACGACAGCAGTGCGACGCGAAGGGGCTGGGCCATGAAGCGGACACTCTAGGGGTCGCGCCCGAATCTTGACCGGGCGGTCAAGCGATGGGAGGACTACGCGCGAACCTCGGGCCGGCAGCTTCCCGCGAGGTCGAGGCGCGCACCAGGGCCGACGCCGAGACCGGGGAGGGCGCCCTTCGGCACCTCGAGGGCGAAGCGGTACGGGCCGGCCGGCGCGTAGGTCGGACAGCTGGCCCCGGCATCGAGGCAGGGTTCCATGTCGGCGGCCGAGACGAAGGAGCCGTCGGCCGTGAACCACGCGATCGACAGCGGCAGAGGGGTGCCCTTCATGTAGAAGCTGCCGCTGACGTCGGTCTCGAAGCGGAACACCATCCCCAGGTGGCCCTCGAGGTCGGTGACCCCCATGAGCCCGCGCCGGTGCTGGTCGGAGAGAGCGGCCAGCCACGCGCAGCCTTCCCGCACCGACGGTTGGCCGGTGGCGCCCGAGCTGGTCAGCCGGACGAGCGTCGTGCCGAAGCCCTCGGCGCGTGGCTGGGGCGCCGAGCGCACAGGACCAGTCGTGCCCGGTCGGGCATCCCGGACCGTCGAGCATGCACTCCCGAGCACCAGCGCGACGAGGGCGAGCACGGCCAACCCCGCCTTCACGCGTGCCCGGATCACGCCGTCTTCGTACCACCTCCGTACAGCCCGAGCAGGGCGGCCACCTCGTCGGTCAGGTGGTAGCTCTCGTCCTCACTCGGGAAGGCGCCGTTGCGCACGTCGTCGGCGTAGGCGGCCATCGCCGCCACCGAGTCCGACTTCAGCGTGGCGTAGCGGCGTACGAACTTCGGCACGAGCTGGTCCTGGAGACCCAGCAGGTCGTGGAACACCATCACCTGGCCGTCGCAGTGCCGGCCGGCGCCGATGCCGATGGTCGGCACCGTCACCGCGTCGGTGACCATGCGGGCGACCGCATCGGGCACGCCCTCGAGCACGATCGAGAAGCATCCCGCCTGCTCCAGGGCCAGGGCGTCCTCCACGAGCGTTCGAGCTCCGTCCGCCTGGCGACCCTGCACCTTGAAGCCGCCCATGGCGTGGATCGACTGGGGGGTCAGGCCGATGTGGCCCATGACCGGCATCTCGGCCGAGACGATGGCCTCGACCATGGGGACGCGCTTCGCGCCCCCTTCCAGCTTCACCGCCGAGGCGCCGGCGCGGATGAGGTGGGCGGCGTTGCGGACGGTGTCCTCCACGCTCACGTGGTAGCTCATCCAAGGAAGGTCGCCCACGATGAGGGGCCGAGGCTTGGCTCGGGCAACTGCGGCCACGTGGTGGGCCATGTCGGCCGTCGTCACCTGCAGCGTGTCCTCGTAGCCGAGCACCACCATGGCGAGTGAGTCACCGACCAGGATGATGTCGACGCCGGCCTCGTCGGCGATGCGGGCCCCAGGTGCGTCATAGGCGGTGACCATGACGAGGGGTTGGCTACCGGTCGAGACCTTGCGGGCCCGAACGGCAGGCGCGGTGGGCTTCTGTGCCACGCGTTCCTCCTTAGGTGCCGTCCAGCGCCCCATGGCTGCCGGCGGCTGCAGGAAGTCTACGGCCGGGTCAGGCCTCGCGCCGCCGGCGCCCCAGCGGGAGGCTGCGGACGAGGTGGTTCCACGAGCACTCGGGGCACACCTCCACCACGTAGGCCGTCAGCTCCCGGTTGCCACGGTCGAGCTTGACCATCTCGGCCTGGGAGGACACGGCGCGCCCGCTGGCCGGGATGCGCGGTCCGAACACATAGGTGACGTGCACCAGCCCGGGTGACTCACAGATCGGGCACGGCTCGGGCGCCGGGCGGCCGAGGTGCGTGGCCACCCGCAGCAGCTCCGGGTGCGCGTCGCAGACGTCGATGCGGGAGAGCCGGCCCTTGCGGAACTCCGAGACCACCGAGTTGCGCGCCAGGCGGAAGTCGACCATGCCGGGCGAGTGGTTGGCGCCCCCGCCGCGCAGCGTCTCCGGTCGGAAGCTCACGGCATCACGGTACCGGGATCGCGGAGCTCCCAGCCATGGCCGGCGCCTGAACCGTTCCCGACGGGACGGGGGGTGCTTGCGAAACGGACGGTGCTCGGTGATACTCGTGCTCGGTCGATATATCGACTCGATACATCGGAGCGCACGAATTGCTGGAACTCGCCATCCTCGGACTGCTCAAGGAGCAGGACCTTCACGGGTACGAGCTGAAGAAGCGCCTCTCCGAGACGCTCGGGCCGTTGTCGTCGGCGTCGTTCGGGTCGCTGTATCCCGCGCTGCGGCGCTTGGAGGCGGCGGGGGCGCTGAAGGCCGTCGAGGCCAACGAGCTGCTCGTGCCAGCACGAGCGGTGCCCATGACCGGGTCGCTCGGCGGCGAGCTGGCTGCGTTCCGCGCCCGCAAGCCGACCCGCACCTCGTCCGGCGGGCGGACCAAGAAGGTCTACGGCATCACCACTCGCGGCGAGGAGCTGTTCCACGAGCTGCTCCGCACCGCCGGTGAGTCGTCCGACGACGACCGCACGTTCAACCTGCAGCTGGCCTTCGCCCGCCACCTCGACCGCGAAGCGCGGCTCGGGATGCTCGAACGCCGACGCGCCCAGCTCGTCGAGCGCCTCACCAAGGCGCGCACCGCCATCCGAACCGGCCGCGACCGGCTCGACATGTACACCTCGTCCCTCATGGAGCACGGGACAGAGACCACCGAGCGCGACATCTCGTGGCTCGACCGACTGATCGCCGCTGAGAAGCGGCAGGAGGACCAGCAATGACCAGCAAGAACATCCGGGTGGCCATCGCCGGCGTGGGCAACTGCGCCAGCTCTCTCGTGCAGGGTGTCACCTACTACAAGGACGCAGATCCCTCCGAGTCGGTGCCCGGCCTCATGCACGTCGTGCTCGGCGGCTACCACGTCGGCGACGTCGAGTTCGTCGCCGCCTTCGACGTCGACGCCACCAAGGTCGGGCTCGACCTCGGCAAGGCGATCTACGCGGACATCAACAACACCATCCGCTTCGCCGAGGTGCCCGACCTGGGCATCACCGTGCAGCGGGCTCCGACCCTCGACGGCTTCGGCGAGTTCTACTCCGAGGTGGCCGAGGAGTCGCCCCTCGAGCCGATCGACGTGGCCCAGGCCCTGCGCGACGCCCGCGCCGAGGTGCTCGTGTCGTACCTCCCCGTCGGCTCGGAGGCCGCCCAGAAGATGTACGCCCAGGCCTGCCTCGACGCCGGCGTGGCCTTCGTCAACGCCATCCCCGTGTTCATCGCCAGCGACCCGGTGTGGGCGCAGAAGTTCACCGACGCCAACCTGCCGATCATCGGCGACGACATCAAGAGCCAGGTCGGCGCCACCATCGTCCACCGCACGCTGGCCCGCCTGTTCGAGGACCGTGGCACGACGATCGACCACACCTACCAGCTGAACTTCGGCGGGAACATGGACTTCATGAACATGCTCGAGCGCAAGCGGCTCAAGTCGAAGAAGATCTCGAAGACGCAGTCCGTCACCAGCCAGATCGACCACGGGATCTCCGACCGGGACGTGCACATCGGGCCGTCGGACCACGTGCCGTGGCTCGAGGACCGCAAGTGGGCGTTCATCCGCATGGAGGGTCGCAACTTCGGCAACGTGCCGCTCATGGTCGAGCTGAAGCTCGAGGTGCACGACTCCCCCAACTCGGCGGGCGTCATCATCGACGCCGTCCGGTGCGCCAAGGTGGCCCTCGACCGGGGCCTCGGCGGGCCGGTGGAGAGCGCCTCCGCCTACTTCATGAAGAGCCCGGCCAAGCAGTACCACGACGACGTCGCCCGCCAGATGGTGGAGGACTTCGCCAACGGCGAGTAGCTGCTCCGCTGTGCACAGGCGGTAGCGGGGTCGGGCAAGATGCACGGGTGCCGACCGACAACGCTGCCGCCTGGGACCGTCACTCGGCGGCCTACCAGGCAGGCGCCTCGCTGCCCACCGACGTCGCCCACTACGGGCCCGACATCGCCAACGAGAACGAGCTGCGGCTGCTGGGTGACCTGGCCGGCAAGCGGGTGCTCGAGCTCGGCTGCGGTGGCGCCCAGTGCTCGATCGCCTTCGCCAAGCAGGGCGCCGTCGCCATCGGCGTCGACTTCTCCAGCGAGCAGCTCGCCTTCGCCCGCCGCCTGTGCGACCGGGAGGGCGTTCGGGTCGACCTGCACCAGAGTGATCTGGCCGACCTGGCCTTCGTGCGGGCCGAGTCGCTCGACCTGGTCTTCTCCGCCTACGCCTTCGGATACGTGGAAGACCTCAACCGCGTCTTCCGTCAGGTGCACCGCGTGCTGAAGACGAACGCCCCGCTGGTGTTCAGCCTGCCCCATCCGGCCTACGACCTCATCGACGACGACGCCGAGGAGCCGTTGCTGGTGCGGCGCTCGTACTTCAACCGGGCGCCGATCGACTACGAGTGGAACGGCATCCGCTTCACCGACTTCCACCGCACGATGGCCGACCTCTACATGGGCCTGGTGCGCGCCGGCTTCGCCATCGACGTCATGCTCGAGCCCGAGCCCAAGAGCGGCGGTCCGCGGTCGATGTTCTGGCGTGAGACCTTTCGCTACCTGCCTCGGACGCTCATCGTGCGGGCGAGGAAGCAGGGCATCTAGCCACCATGACGCTGTACGAGCGGGTGGGCGGTGACGCCTTCTTCACCGCCCTGGTCGACCACTTCTACGACGGGGTGGAGGCCGACCCGGTGCTCCGTCCGCTGTACGAGCCCGATCTGCCCGGCGCACGGGTGCGGCTCCGGGGCTTCCTGATCCAGTACTGGGGTGGGCCCACCACCTACAGCGACGAGCGAGGCCACCCTCGACTGCGGATGCGCCACGCTCCGTTCGTCATCGCCGAGCTCGAGCGCGACCACTGGCTGCGCCACATGCGCCGAGCGGTGGATGCGGTGGTGCCGCCGGTGGCCGATGCCGAGCGGGCGGAGCTGCTCGCCTACTTCGAGGCGGCGGCCGAGGCCATGCGCAACGCCTCCCGCCCGACCTGAGCCCACAGAGCGGAGCCGCCCGCCATAGCCTGCGGCTCATGGAGATGACTGGGGGGGAAGCCGTGGTCGCCGCGCTCGACGCGCTCGACGTGGACCACGTCTTCGGCATAGTGAGCATCCACAACATCCCGATCTACGACGCCATCGCGCGCGAGGGACGGATCACGATGGTGAGCGTGCGCCACGAGCAGGGGGCGGTGCACGCGGCCGACGGCTACGCGAGGGCGACCGGCAAGCTCGGCGTGGCCATCGTCAGCACCGGCCCGGGCACCACGAACGCCATGACCGGCCTGTTCGAGGCGGGCTTCGCGTCGTCCCCGGTGCTGCTCATCACCGGTCAGATCGAGTCCACCTCGTACGGCAAGGGCAAGGGGGCGCTGCACGAGGCGGAGCGGCAGCTGCCCATGCTGGCGACCGTCACCCGCCTGGCCGAGACGGTGCGTCGGACGGAGGAGATCGCGTCCACGGTCGTGCGCCTGGGCGACGCGGCGCGCACCGGCCGGCCGCAGCCGGTGGCGGTGGAGATCCCGGTCGACCTGCAGTACCGCCGGGCAGAGGTGGAGGTGCCCAAGGCATCGACCGACACTCGCATCAGGCCCGAGGCGAGCGTGCTCGTCGACGCCGCCGCTGCGCTGTCGGGTGCCTCCAGGCCGGTGATCTGGGCCGGTGGCGGTGTGTCGTCGTCGGCTGCAGGTGGAGCCGACGGGCCGCTGGTACGGCTGGCCGAGCGTCTGCAGGCACCGGTGGCCACCACCCTGAACGGTCGCGGCTCCATCCCCGAGGACCACCCGCTGTCGATCGGCGCCACCACGGCCACGCCGGCGGTCGGCGCCCTGCTGGCCGAGGCCGACGTCATCTTCGCCGTGGGCACCCGGTTCCAGGCCGGAGACACCCGCACCTGGGCCCTGTCGCTTCCAGGTCGCCTGGTGCACATCGACGCCGACCCGGGGGTTCTCGGGCGCAGCTATCCGCCTGCGGTGAGCGTCGTGGGCGACGCCTCCCTCAGCCTGGAGGGCGTGCTGGACGCGCTGCAGCCGGGGTCGGTGGAGGACGGTTGGCTGGCACGGGCCCAGGAGGCGAGCCGCACCGCTCGAGCGGAGATGCGCAAGGCCATCGGGCCCGATCACGAGCAGATCATGGACATCATGCGCGAGCTGCTGCCGAGGGACGGCCGGGTCGTGCGTGACGCCACCATCCCGGCGTACTTCTGGGGCGACCGCCTCATCCCGATCTACGAGCCGCACACCTCGATGCGGCCGACCTCCGCGGCCATCGGGCCCGGCGTACCGCTGGGGATCGGTGCCGCGCTCGGGTCGGGCCGGCCCACGGTGGTGATCCAGGGTGACGGGGGGCTCATGCTCAACGTGGGCGAGTTCGCAACCGCCGCCCAGCACACCCCTCCACTGATCGTCTGCATCTTCAACGACCGCGGCTACGGCATCCTGCGCAACATCCAGTCCCGCACCTTCGAGGGCCGCCAGACCGGCGTCGACCTGGCGACCCCGGACTTCGTGGCCCTCGCCCGGTCGATGGGCCTCGCGGCCGAGCCGGTCGACACCATCGACGGCTTTCGCGAGGCCTTCGCCCGGGCCCTGGCCTCCGGCGGCCCGACGGTGCTCGAGATCGACCTCGCCGCCCTGCCCCTGCGCCGCCGACCGGAGTAGGGCCGGGTCATGGCCTCGGCGGATCCGTCGGGGCGGGTGATCGTCGGTTGCGGCAGCGTGATCCGCAACGATGACGGCTACCTCCTGGTCCAGGAGAGCAAGCCGGTCGCGGGCTCCCGGTTCAACCTGCCGGCCGGGAAGCCCGAGGTCGGTGAGACGCTCGTCGAGGCGGCCGTTCGAGAGGCCAAGGAGGAGACGGGCCTCGACGTCGAGGTCGACCACCTCGTCGGCCTCTACCAGTGCCCGCTGACCAGCGAGGGGTTCGGGGTCGTCAACTTCATCTTCGCCGCCCGAGTGGTCGGCGGATCGATCACCACCACCCTGGAGCACCCGGTCGTCCGCTACTTCAGCCGGCCGGAGATCGCCGGCCTGGCCGAGCAGGGCCGGCTGCGGGGGTTGCACATCGACCTGGCGATCGACGACTGCGAACGAGGTCAGCGGCTGCCGCTGGACACGGTCCGGGTCCTGGCCGCGTCTCCCCTTCCGAGCTGAACCCGAGGGTCAGCGCCGCCGGCCGGCGCAGGGCCGGCCGACGCCGATCGGCAAGAGCCGGCTGGGGCGGGACACGGTACGGTCCTGGCGCATGTCCTATGCCCGAGTACTCGCCCGGCGTGCGCTCCGATCCTTGAACGTGGCCATTCCGATCAAGGTGGGAGGAAAGCCCTTCAAGGCACCAGTGCTCCAGGGATTCGGTATGGGCAATCGACACGACTCCGAGCCGTGGATGACCGACGTGATCCGGCGGCTGCTCCAAGTCGCGCCTCCGACGGGTTTCATGGACATCGGCGTCAACCTGGCGCAGACGCTCTACAAGCTGCGAAGCGTCGACCTCACCGTGCCCTACATCGGATTCGAGCCGAACCCGTTCTGCGTGCGGTACGCCAACGAGGCCATCCGCATGAACGGCTTCGAGCGGTGCGAGATCATCCCCATCGGCCTCTCGGACCGGCCACAGGTGTGCGAGTTCTTCGCCTTGAACGAGGATGACGCGGCCGGGTCGATCGTGGAGGGGCTGCGTCCGGGGCAAGCGACCGGCCGGAAGCAGTACGTGCCCGTGTTCCCTCTCGACGACGTCCGGCATCTGGTGCCGGAAGGGGTGACCATCGTCAAGATCGACGTCGAGGGCGCCGAGCTCGAGGTGCTGCAGGGGATGAGCGGCTTCCTGCGCGACCAGTCGCCGTGGGTCACGTGTGAGGTGCTGCACTCCCACACCGCTGAGCAGGTCGCGGCCCAGGACGAGCGCAACCAGGAGATGATGCGGTTCATGCAGGACCACGGCTACACGGCCTTCCAGATCGTGAAGACCGCCGGCTCGGCCGGGCTCAGGCCGGTCGACAAGTTCGGGGTCGGCGTCTTCGGGCCCAACAGCGCAACGGACTGCGACTACCTGCTCGCCCCTGCCGCCTTCGCCGAGGAGACAGCGCGGGCGTTCACGTGACCCGCACGCAGGACCGGTAGACCCCGACCGTCGCCCGAGGTCCCCTATCGGGCCAGGGAAGCCACCAGCTGGCCGACGTCGTGCTGCATGAGCACCAGGTCGAGCCGCTGACCCCACTTCTCACCCACCCCTGGCATGCGGGCCACCTCCACGAAGCCCAGTCGGGCGTGGAAGGCGACCGACCGCTCGTTGGTGCCATCGACGGCGGCCACCATCACGCGCTTGCCGGCGCCCAGTGCGTGCTCCGCCAAACCGCGCATCAGAGCCCGGCCGATGCCGTGCCCCCACCATCCCTCGCGGACGTGGATGGAGTGCTCGATCGTGAAGCGGTAGCCCGGCCGGCGCGTCGAGTCCCGGAAGTCGCCGTACGACGCCCAGCCGACCACCTCGTCGACCTCGACCGCCACGAGAACAGGGCGACCGCTCTCCTGCTGCCGGCCCAACCAGGCGGCGACCTCTTCGACGGTGTGCCGGGTCTCCGTCCACTCGTAGGTGGTCGTCTCCAGCAGGGCGTTGTAGATCTCCGTGATCTGGCCCACGTCATCGGCGCGAGCAGTGCGTGTCGCGGTCACCTCCGGAACTCTACATTTGTAGAGTTATGGCTCGCGCATCGTCGTTCGACCTGGGGCAGCTCGCATCGGCAGGCCTCGCAGTAGCGGCCGGAGAGGGCTGGGCTCGGGTGTCGATGCGATCCGTGGCCGCGGAGCTGGGCGTCACCCCCATGGCGCTGTATCGCCTGGTTCCGGACGCGGTGGCACTCAGCCGCACCATCGCCGACTCAGCAGCCGCACCCATCCGCCCGAAGCTCACCGGCGCACCGCTCACCGATGCGCTTGCCCGTTGGGCGACCCTTGCGTATCGGCATCTGGGTCACTACCCGGGGTTGGCCGCGTTCGTGATGATGGAGTGGACGGAGCTGCCGAGCTGGCTCGACGTCGTCGAGGTGCTGCTCACCGAAGCGGAGGAGCAGGGCATCGCCGGAGAGCACGGCGTGGCCACGGTCAACGCAGTGTTCGCATTCGTCCTGACCCGCGCTCAGCTGCGGGATGCGGCCGCAGTCGCCCCACGGCGGCGGCTCAGGCCTGTGGCCGAGAACCCGGACCGCTACCCGTTGATCCGGGCCAGCCTGGCGGAGTACACCACGGCCCAGACTGCGAAGCACTTCGAGATGGGCCTCACCACCCTGATCGCGGGGCTGCGATCGCCGGCAAGCCGAACGGACGGCCCGTAGCATCGACCGGCCATGAGCGCAGCCGGCCGGGCCGAAGAACCACGGCTGGCGGCCGGCGCGTTCAGCACCTGGCTTCACGAGGCGGAGCGAGCCATCGCCGGGCAAGCGGACGCCGAGGTCCCGTGCGGCACCTGCACCGCTTGCTGCACGTCGTCCCAGTTCGTCCACATCGGGCCGGACGAGACCGAGACGCTCGCCCACATCCCGAAGGCGCTGCTGTTCCCGGCGCCGCTCCTGCCGAGGGGGCACCTGCTCCTCGGCTACGACGAGCGTGGGCACTGCCCGATGCTCGTGGAGGGTCTGTGCTCGATCTACGAGCACCGACCACGGACCTGCCGCACCTACGACTGCCGAGTGTTCCCCGCCGCCGGCTTGGCGCTCGAGGGAGACCCAGCGAAGGCGGCCATCGCGGACCGGGCTCGCCAGTGGGACTTCGACCACCTCACGGACCGCGATCAGGTCGAGCACCAGGCGGTGCAGGCGGCCGCCCGGTTCCTCGACGCACGACGCAACGAGCTGCCCGAGAGCGCGGTACCCGCCAACACCACCCAGCTGGCGGCGCTCGCCATCGAGATCCACGGCCTCTTCCTGGAGCGGGACCCGAAGACCGGTGAGATGACCGTCACCGAGCCGGGCACGGACGCGGTAGCCGCTGAGCTGCTGCGCCGCCCCGGGCCTTCACCGAAGAGGGGCAGGAAACCGGGCCCTCAGGCCCGACGCCGCCCCAGGGTGTAGCGGATGCCCTGGTCGAAGCCGATCCGCCCGTCGGCATCCCGGCACTGCTGGAGCTTCTCGTACGCCTGCCGCCGCACCTGGGGGCGCTCCTCGGCCGGCACCCGCTCCCACATGCCGCGCTGCCCCACCGACCAGGACCACTCGTACCACTGGTCTTCGTCGACGAAGCGCACGGCAAGCGTGGTCGTGTGCGTCTCGACATCGTCGAAGGCGGCGGCCCGCAGAAGCGCCTCCACACCTGCGTCGGAGGCATACGGGGACTCCACGGCGCGTGGGTCGCGCACCTCCGGCGGGCGGTACGGCGCGAGGACGGCGTCCACCGCACGCCACTCGTCGTTGTAGGCGCCGAAGGTGGAGACGCCCACCCGACCTCCGGGCACGAGATGGTCTCGCCAGGAGCGGAGGGCGGCCACCGGATCGCCGAGGAAGAACAGCACGAGCGACGACGCCACCAGGTCGAAGGTCCCGCTGTCGTCCGGCAGCACGGCATCGCCGAGCCGGACCTCCACGGACAGACGGAGCGTCGCCGCCTCCGCCGTGATGGCCTCGACCATGCGGGGAGAAACGTCGACGCCTACCGCCTGGCCGCCGCCCGGGGTGACCGCCCGAGCCAGCGGGAACAGCACGGCGCCTCGCCCGCACCCGACGTCGAGGGCCCGCTCGCCGCGGGTCGGAGCCAGGTGGGCGAGCAACCCGTCCGCGATCGGCTGGATGAAGTCCACCCCTACCCGGTCGTAGGTGGCGCTGACCTGGTCGAACACTGCGGCGACCGGGTTGTCCGCCATCAGCCGGCCGCTCCGGTGTCCATGCTGAGAACGTAGCGACTCCGACGCGTCGGCAGGCTCAGCTGAGCGTGCCGGTGGCCATCAGCCCGACGGTGACCGCACCGATGGCCAGGCGGTACCAACCGAAGGGACGGAGGTCGTGGCTGGTGAGGAAGGACAGGAGCCACCGCACCGCCACCAGAGCCGACGCGAAAGCCACGACCATCCCGAGCAGCGGCGTGGCCCACCCGTAGGCGTCGACCACGTCGCCACCGCCCTTGGCCAGCTCGTAGAGGGTGGCGGCACTCAGGGTGGCCAGGCCGAGCACGAAGCTGAACTCCACCGCGGCCGGCAGGTTGAGCCCGACCAGCACGGCGGCCACGATGGTCACCAGGCTCCGGCTGACCCCCGGCCACAGCGCGGCGGCCTGCGCCACGCCGATGATCAGGGCGTCGCGTGGCCCGAGCTCCTCCAAGGCCCGGCCTGCGGCGGGACGCAACCGCTCGGCGAACAGCACCAGCGCGAGGCCACCGACGATCCACGCCGCTGCCACCGGCCCCGGGCCGAAGAGGCGGTCCTTGATCACGTCACCGAGCGCCACGCCCAGCAAGGCTGCGGGCAGGAAGGCGGCCAGCACGGCGATGAGCAGGCGACGACCCTCGGCGCTGCGCCCGATCAGGCCCTTCGCCAGCTGGGCGATGCGCTTCGGGAAGGCGACGATGACGGCGATGATGGCGCCGAGCTGGATGACGACGACGTAGCTGTCGAGCGCATCGCTCTCACCGATGTCCAGCAGGCGCCCGGCCACGGTGAGGTGCCCGGTGGAGCTGACCGGCAGGTACTCGGTCACCCCCTCGATGAGGCCGAGGATCACGGCCTGAGCCGCGCTCAACGTGCTCGACACCTCGCTCCCGGCTGCGCCACCGGAAGACGCCGCCAGGGCGGCCGGCGCCCAGGCCAGGGCCAGGACGAACGCCGCCGCCGCCACGTAGGCGACCGACCGGACGCGGCTGCGACCGCCGCTCCGGGCCGAGCGGAGCGAGCTGGGTTCGAGGTGGTTGGCCACGACGCCGATCATGGTCGAACCAACCACCCCCCCCGACGGACCCGTTGCCGCGATCCTGAGACTCAGCGGGCTCGGCGCCATGGTCATCACCTGCAGCCACACCGGCGACTCCTCCGCGCTGTGGATGGTCGCGCTGGCTGCGCTCCTGGCCCTCGAGGCCGCCTTCTTCGCCTGGTACCGCCGCCGCTGGGACACGTGGCCGACGCTGAAGGACGTCCCGGACGAGCTCGCCGGCGCCATCGCGGCCGCGGCCACGGCCTTCATCGGCACGACCATAGGGCTCTACGTGTACGAGCAGGCATACGCCAAGGCCAGATCTGTCGAAGCAGATGTCGGCCTTGGAGGATGCCGGCTACCTCACCGCCACCAAGACGACTCGGGGGCGTGGCGGGGTCACCTCCTATCGGATCTCCAAGGCCGGCGCCGCCGCCTTCAAGCGGCACATCGCCGCACTCACCGCGATCGTCTCGACATCCGCCTAGTCCTCGTCGCAGCTCTCGCCCTCCAGTCGGGGCCAAGACCGGCCGATGTTGAAGGGGCAGCAGCACGAGACCGGAGGTGGTTCAGCTTGAGTGATGTCGACTCATCGCTTCGCCTGCGACGGAACTGAGAGGCGACACCATGGAAGGCGCTACGGCTAAGAGCAACCGGCTGTCGACCGCCTAGCTGTGGCCGAGACCCCGCACCCCATCTCCGCGCTCGACCTTGCGGTCGAGCAGGCCGCCGGCGGCCAGGTAGACGTGTCAGCTGCCGGCCTTGCCGGTGGAGGCCGTCGCGCCCTGACCTACGAGGAGGCGCTCGCTCGCCTCGACGAGGCCGAGGACACCCTGAGGGCCATCGGCGTCGGGGAGATCGACGCGTTCGTGGTCTCGGACGGTTCCTCCGAACCTCGGGTCTACACCTTGTTCACCGCTGACCGCCCGTACCGGCGCTTCGTGGAGAACATGCGCGACGGCGCGGCGACGCTGTCACCGATGGGGGTCATCCTCTACGCGAACCGCCGGCTGGCCGACCTGCTCTCGTGCCCGCCGGCCGAGCTCCTCGGTTCCGAGCTGGCCGCCTTCATGAGCCATGACGTGGTCGTCGACTGGGAGTCGCTCATGGGACCCCAGGGTCACGGCACCACCATCGAGCTCGATCTCTTCGATGCTCACGGTCGGACCATCCCGGTCCTCGTGGGCGTCTCGCCGATGGGGGAGGACGACGATCGCAACACGTGCCTGACCTTCACGGACCTCAGCAGCCAGAAGGCGCAGGACCAGGAGATCGTGCGCCTCAGCCAGGCTCAGGCGGACCGTCTGTCGGACCTGCAGGCCGCGCAGGCGGCGCTCACCAGGCAGGCGACCCACGATGCGCTGACCGGCCTGGCCAACCGGGATCTCCTCGTCGACCGCATCGACCAGGCACTTCGCCAGGGAGCCCGCACAGGGGACTGCGCAGCTGTCCTCTTCATCGACCTCGACCGGTTCAAGCAGATCAACGTCACCCAGGGGCACGCGGTGGGCAACCGGGTGCTCGAGGAGGTGGCCGATCGTCTGCTGGCGACGCTGCGCGACATGGACACCGTGGCGCGACTCGGGGGCGACGAGTTCGCGGTGCTGGCACCGGTCGTGAGCAACCACCACGACGCCATGGAGATGGCGGCCAGGCTCGTGCGGGAGGTGGCGCGATGCCGGGGGGCCACCGGTGAGGTCCTGAGCGCGAGCATCGGCATCTCGATCTCCGACGGCGGGCGTGGCAGCGCGGAGCTGATGCTCCACGAGGCCGAGACCGCCATGTACCGGGCCAAGTCCCTGGGCGGCGCGCGCAGCGCGAGCTTCGATCGGGCACTGGCGGACGAGGTCAGGGCGCGTGCGTCCGCCCAGGACACGTTGCGGACCGCCCTCGACGAACGCCGTGTGGTGCCGTACTACCAGCCCATCCTGAACCTGGCGTCGGGTGCCATCGCGGGCTTCGAAGCGCTGGCGCGACTCGTACAGGTGGATGGCTCGGTGCTCGCGCCTGCAGCCTTCATCGCCGTCGCAGAGGACAGCGGGCTCGTGCTTCCCCTGGGCACACAGGTGCTCGAGCAGGCCTGCCTCCAGGGCTCGCTGTGGCAGGAGTACAGCCGGTGGGACAACGGCTTCGCCGTGGCGGTGAACGTCTCCAGCCGTCAGCTGCAACCAGGGGACTTCGCGTCGGTCGTGCGGGACATCCTGTCCAACACCGGCCTGGCCCCGCAGCGGCTGCACCTCGAGCTGACGGAGACCGCGATCATGGATCTCCACCCGGAGATCCTGCGTCAGCTGTCGAGGATCCGGGAGTACGGCGCGCAGATCGGCCTCGACGACTTCGGCACCGGCTACGCCTCGCTCACCCACCTGCGTCGACTGCCGTTGGACTTCGTCAAGGTGGATCGTTCGTTCGTCCAGGGGCTCGGCACGGACGCCGGCGACGAGCGGATCGTGGGCGCTGTGATCGACCTGGTGCACAACCTCGGCCTGCGGTCGATCGCCGAAGGCGTGGAGACCACGAAGCAGCTCGACCGCCTGCGTGAGCTCGGCTGCGACCAGGCCCAGGGCTACCTGTTCGCCCCTCCGGCCCCTGCCGAGGAGCTGTTGCTCGGTGGCTACGAGCTGCCGTCGGCGCAGCGTTAGCCCTTACGAGCCGTACGATCCCGCACGTGCTGCGGCTCGACGTCGTCCCGCTGTCCGACCCGGTCGCTCGCTCGTTGGAGCAGGACCTGTCCGCGGAGATCCGCTCGCGCTACGGCGGGGGCGAGCCCGAGGAGCCGCACGATGCGGCGGAGTTCTCACCGCCGGCAGGCACCTTCGTGGTGGGCTTCCTCGAGGTGGACGGGGGTGACTCCGTGCCGGTGGCTTGCGGCGGGATACGCCGGATCGGCGGAGGCCGATGCGAGCTGAAGCGGATGTACGTCGTGCCCGAGGCTCGTGGACGCGGCATCAGCCGAGCCGTGCTCGAGCGGCTGGAGCGCGAGGCGCTCATGCTCGGGTTCTCCGAGGTGTGGCTCGAGACGGGCACCGAGCAGCCGGAGGCGATGTCGCTCTACGAGTCCGCCGGCTACGACCCGATCGAGGACTTCGGCCGGTACCGGGGCGAGCCGAAGGTGCGCAGCTACGGGAAGCGCATCCGGGCGTAGTGGGTCGTGCGCCCGCGGCTGATCAGTCCTCGACCCACTCGAGGAGGTCGCCAGGCTGGCAGTCGAGCACCCGGCACATCGCCTCCAGAGTGCTGAAGCGCACGGCCTTGGCGCGGCCGTTCTTCAGCACAGCCACGTTCGCCGGCGTGAGCCCGACCCGCTCGGCGAACTCGCCCACGCTCATCTTGCGCTTGGCCAGCTCGACGTCGATGCGCACGACGATGGCCATCAGATCACTTCTTCCATCTCGGCCCGCAGTGTCGTCGCCTGCCTCAGCAGCGCGCGCATCACCACCATCAGGAGCCCGAGCACGGCGCCGCCCAGCAGGATGACCGTGAGCAGCAGCGGGAGCCCGGGGTCGTTCGCCCGGAACACGAGGAACACGAGCACTCCTGCGAGGAGCGTCCACGCCGCGGCGATCGCCGCCATGATCCGGTCCACCCACCGGAACGCGTCATCGCTGAAGATCCGACCGTCCTCGACCATGGTGAGCAGCTTCCAGGTGCACACGATCACCACCTGGACGCACAGCAGCACCAGCACGGCCACCGTCGTGAGCGGCCACCGCAGGTAGGCCAGCTCCGGTGACTCCTCGGCCATGTGGGCGAACTGCCCGGGGAAGCTCATGACCTGCATGAGCAGGAGGAGCACGAACAGCAGGACCAGCAGGAACCGGAGCGGAGCGACGGCGAGACGAAGCTTTTGCACACACCGACTATCGGTGGCTTGCTATCGAGTGTCAATGTGGCCTCAGTCGACCGTATCTGTTGACTTTCGATAGATGTTGAGCGATAGTCGACGAATGGTTACCGAAGATCGAGAATTTAGCCGGGGCTCTGCGGTGAGGTACGTTCTCGCCGTGGTGGCCATCGCCATCGGCGTCACCGGCTCGGTCGCCGGGGAGGCCGGAGATGCACCCGAGCTGCAGCTCCTGGGGGCGCTGTTCATCATCGGCGCGATCGCCTCCGTCGTGAGGGGCGTCCTTCGCTCGCAACGGGTGCAGAGCGTCGATGATTGAGGTTCGTGGGCTGACGAAGCGCTATGGCGATGTCTTGGCCGTCGACGACCTGAGCTTCGACGTCGAGCCCGGGAAGGTCACCGGGTTCCTCGGCCCGAATGGGGCGGGGAAGTCGACCACCATGCGGGTGATGCTCGGGCTCGACCGGCCCAGCTCGGGAACCGCAGTCGTGCACGGACGGTTGTTCTCGACCCTCTCGGAGCCACTCCGGGAGGTGGGTGCGCTGCTCGACCCGGGCTCCGTGCACCCCGGTCGCACCGGACGCAACCACCTCCGCGTGGCCGCTCGGACGAACGGCATCCCGACCGCCCGGGTGGACGAGGTCATCGAGCAGGTCGGTCTGGCCGACGCCGCCCGCCGTCGCATCAAGGGCTACTCGCTCGGGATGCGGCAGCGTCTCGGGATCGCGGCTGCGCTCCTCGGGGATCCGGGAGTGCTGCTGTTCGACGAGCCGATCAACGGGCTGGATCTCGACGGCGTCCTCTGGCTCCGCGGACTGCTCCGCCGGCTCGCCGACGACGGGCGCACCGTCCTGGTCTCCAGCCACCTGATGAGCGAGATGCAACAGATCGCCGACCGTCTCGTGGTCATCGGCCGCGGCCGCCTGATCGCCGACGCCACCGTGGACGAGATCCTGCGCGGGCTGGGCCACCTCCACGTGCGGGTGCGGAGCCCGGAGGCGGACTCCCTTCTCACGCAGCTCCAGGAGAAGGGGCTCAACGTGCAGCGGGTCGACGCGCAGGAGCTGCACGTCGAGGACAGCACCGCCGAGCAGGTCGGGCGTCTCGCCCACACCTTGCGGATACCCCTTCACCACCTCTCCGAGGTCGAGCAGTCCCTCGAGCAGGCCTACATCGAGCTGACCAGCAGCAGCGTGGAGTTCCACGGACACCCGGCACCTGTGCCGGCGGCCACGGAGGCAGCCCGATGACGGCTCAGTCGACCACCCCGCTCGTGCACGCGAGTGACGAGGTGTCCACCGGACGGCTGTTCGTGCGCACCTGTGCCGCCGAGTGGACCCGACTCTGGACGGCGCGATCCTCGCGATGGTTCCTCGCCGCCGCGACCTTGGTGATCACAGGGCTGGGCACCGCCCTGGGCTTCGAGTCGGCCGCCGACCCGGTTGAGATCCAGGGAGGACCGGCGTGGCAGACGGCGAAGTCGCTCGCCATGCCGGCCCAGTTCGCCTTCCTCGCCTTCGCCCTCACCGCCGTCACGTCCGACTTCGCCACCGGCGGGATCGTGCCGACCCTGCAGTGGACGCCACGCCGAGCGGTCCTCTTCTCGGCTCGCACCACCGTGGCGGTCGGGGCGGCAACCGGTCTCGGTGTGCTGCTGGCGCTGGCCGCCGCGCTGTTGGCCTTCACCACCGCCGGCTCAGCGCTCGTCCTGCCGTTGGCCGAGGGCCCCGCCATGGTCGCCACCGTCGGGCTCGTCTTCTCGGCGGGGGCTGCCCTCGCGGTGGGCTTGGGCTTCCTACTGCGCAACGCAGCCGCCGCCCTCGTGACCTTGTTCCTCCTGATGCTGGTGCTCCCGCTGTTGCTGGGAGGGCTCGGCTACGAGTGGCTCGCCGACAGCTTCCCCGGGTCGGGGGCGTTCTTCCTCCTGATGGAGGAGACGCCTCAGGGCGACATGACCGACGCGTCGGCGGCGATCACCATGCTCGTCTGGGCCGCCGGCGCCCTGCTGCTCGGCGGCCTGCGGCTGGTTCGGGAGGATGCCAACCGGTAGTCGAACAGGGGGATCCCCTCGCCGAGCATCCGCCCCTCGGCGGAGCCCGGGCTGATCTGCCCAATGAGGGCTCGGGACATATCGTGGCTCTGTGCGACGAGCGGCGTGGCAAGCGCTCTGCGCCCGGTGACGCGGCGATCGGCCGGTCTCGTCGGAGCCGTGATGGCCGCAGCGGTGATGGTGGCCCTCCTCGGCCCACTGGCCGGTTCCGCCCTCGCCCACGCCACCCTGCTGGAGACCACGCCCGGCAACGACGCCATGCTCGAGCGCGCTCCGGAGGAGGTGCTCCTGCGCTTCGACGAGGGTGTCGACACCTTCGAGGGTTCGGTGCGGGTGCTCGATCGCGACGGTGAACGAGTGGATCGCGGGCGAGTCGTGCGCCGCGAAGGAGGCGCGGTGATCGCGGCGGCCGTCGACGCCGGAGGGACGGGCACCCACACGGTGGTGTGGCGAGTGGTCGGCTCGGACGGGCACGACCGCTCGGGTTCGTTCATCTTCCACGTCGGCTCTCGCACCGGCGCCGCGCCCATCGACATGGGAAGCCAGAGGTCGGTCGACGTACTTGCGGTGATCGCTCGCTGGCTCGCCCTTCTCGGTTCGTTGACAACGGTGGGTGGCGCACTCGTGGCCTCGGCCGTCAGCTCGAGCGGTGCCGTCAGGGCGCGCCTGCGGACGGCGGTGGCGATCGCCGCCACCACCGCGGCGGCGGCCGTCGTCGCGCTGCTCTTCACCCAGGCGGCCGCGGCCAGCGGCCGGTCGTTGGCGGATGCTCTCGGCGTGACCTGGGACCTGACGGTCGGCACCCGTACCGGGGTGCTGACGCTGCTGCGGCTGGGAGCGCTCGCCGCGGCCGCCGCCCTGGCCGTGCTCGCCCCCGCTTGGCGCCGGGCCCCGTGGGCCCCGGCCGTGGCGGGCGCCGTCGCGCTGGTCGCCACGTCGGCAACCGGGCACGCATGGACCGCAGAACGACGCAGCCTCGCGGTTGGTGCCGACGTGGTGCACCTCGGCGCCGCCGCCATGTGGGTCGGAGGCCTCGTCGCCGTGGCCGCCGTGTGGCGCCACACGGCTGATCAGGAAGGGGTGATGAAGCGGTTCTCCGCAGCTGCGGTGATCGCGGCCGCTGCCGTCCTCGTGACCGGTGCCATCTCCGGGTTCGAGCAGGTGGGATCCCTCACCGCGCTGCTCGACACCGCCTACGGCCGCCTGCTCCTCGTGAAGCTCGCAGGGTTCGCGGGCCTCGTGTGGCTCGGATGGGAGAACCGACGGGTCTACCTGCCCCGGTTCGCCGACACCGCGTCGTCCCTGATTCGCAACGTCCGCCTCGAGATCGGCATCGCGACCGTGGTCGTGGCCGTGACGGCCGTGGTGGTGGGGCAAGCGCCGGCCAAGGCCACCTACAGCCGACCGTACGAGGGCACCACGTCGGTGGCGGACCTCACCGTCCAGGTCCAGGTGGACCCCAGCCGCACCGGTGCCAACGACATCCACATGTACTTCTTCGACGACCGCGGGGCCGCCGCCAACGTCGATGCGGTCGAGCTGACGGCCGCCATCGGCGACATCCCGCCCCGACGTCTCGACGTCACCCCGATCGCCCCGAGTCACGTGTCGGCCTACGGCGCCGCGCTGACGTCGCCCGGCACCTGGACGTTCCAAGCCACCATCGTGCGGGCGGGAACGCCGCGCACCGTCTCCTTCGAGGTGCCCATCAAGTGACCCGCTTCCGACGAGCCGTCCTCTCGGCCATGATCGGCATCGCCGTGCTTCTGCTGTCCCAGGAGCCCTCTCTGGCCCACGAGGGCCGGGGCATCATCAACGTCGAGCCTGCCGAACCGACAGCCGCCGGATCGGTCCGCTACGTCCTGCGACTGGTGTGGGAGAACGACCAACATGCCGCCCTGAACGCCACGGTGACGGCAACGCCCATCGCCCCCACCGGTGCCACCTCGACCCCGGTCGTCCTCACCGCCTCGGATCAGGACGGGCGCTACCAGGGGGTGGTCACCTTCCCGACGTCCGGCAGCTGGACGGTGCGCTTCACGGCCGTGACGCCGGTGGCATCCACCGAGGTCACCCAGGAGGTCCAGCTCCCGACCGCAACCACCACCACAGTGGTCGGGCCGGCGACGACGACCGCCGAGCCTGTCGTCCCGAGCCCCGCCGGCCAGCAAGCGGCCACCGACTCAGCCGACGACTCGGGGCCTCCTCTGGCGCTCCTCGGGGCCGTCCTGGTGGTGCTGCTGGTCGGAGCCGGCGCGCTCTTCCGGCGGCGGCCGCCGGCCTGAGTCAGGCAGGGACGTCGGGTTCGGCGAACAGGCACGACCCCTTGTCGCAGGCCGCCATCACGGAGCGCACCTCTCGACGCACCCGACGGAGCTCGGCGATCTTCGCCTCGATGCGCTCGACGACCGCTTCGAGGCGCCACCGCTCCGAGTCACAGGTCGCACCGCCGCGATCGGTCGCGTGCAGCGCGTCGATCACCTCGTCGAGGGTGAGGCCCAACGCCTGCAGCCGGCGCGCCAGGCGAATCCGCTCCACGGTCGCGTCGGTGTAGGTGCGGTAGCCCGAGCTCGAACGCTCAGGAGTCGGGAGCACGCCGCGCCGCTCGTAGAAGCGGACGGTGTCGACAGTCACCTCGGCCTGGGCCGCCACCTGACCGATCTTCATCGTCCCACCCCTTGACTCTGGACCTAGGTCCAGACTCTACCGTGGGCTCATGCCTACCGACATCCCGATCGTCTGCGACATGACCGAGGCCCCCGACACCCTGCAGGGGCGGCTCGCCGAGTACCACCACCTCTTTGCCAACTGCCTGATCTCCAGGGACCGAACCGCGGAGGGCATCCGGTTCCGGTTCCCCAGCGACGACGACGTCGAGCACCAGGTCCGGGACCTCGCGGCTCGTGAGCAGGCGTGCTGCGCGTTCTTCACCTTCACCATCACCCGCACCGACACCGAGGTCCTGTGGGAGGCCACCGTGGTCGACGACCCCGTCGCCCAACAGATCCTCGACGAGTTCTATCGCCTGCCCGACACCGCTCACGAGGGACCCACGGCCCTGCGAGAGGCCTTCCAGGAACAGGGGCTCACCGTCGTCATCGAGCGCGACGGAGTGCGCCGACCGGCAACGGCTGCCGAGCTCGGCATCACCGAGGCTTCGTGACTCGTAGCCGCCAGCCGGAAGGGCCGATCAATCGCACTTGATGCATCAAGTGGGATTGATCTAGCCTCCGAGGCGTGGACTCAGGGGCGGGAGAGATGACCAGCGAGGAGCTCCTCGCCGTCGTCGCCCACCCACATCGCTGGCGGCTGCTCGGCGCGCTGGCGGCCAGTGACCGCCGGGTCGGTGAGCTGACCGAGCTGACCGGCACGCCCCAGAGCCTGGTCTCCTACCACCTGGCTCAGCTGCGAGCCGCAGGGTTGATCTCGTCGCGGCGCAGCGCGGCCGACGGCCGCGACACGTACTACCGCGCCGAGCTCGCTCGATGCGGCGAGCTGTTCGGTCGGGCGAGCGCCTCCCTGCACCCCGCCCTTCGTCTCGTGCCCGCCTCACCCGACCCGGTGCGCCCTCAGGGAAGGAAGTCACGGGTGCTGTTCCTCTGCACCGGCAACTCCGCACGCTCCCAGATGGCCGAGGCGCTGCTGGAAGCCCGATCGAGCGGCGCCATCGAGGCGCGCAGCGCCGGCAGCCAGCCCAAGGCCCTGCACCCCAACGCCGTCCGAGTGATGGCCGAGCGAGGCGTCGACATCGCCGGCCGGCGGACGAAGCACCTCTCGCGCTTCGCGCAGTCGCGCTTCGACCACATCGTCACGTTGTGCGACAAGGTCAAGGAGATCTGCCCGGAGTTCCCAGGCCAGCCCGGCATCGCCCACTGGAGCATGGCCGACCCCGCCGCCGGCGGCCGCGAGAACGATGAGACCTACCCGACGTTCGTGCGCACCGCCGAGGAGATCGACCAGCGCGTCGGCGCGCTCATGGCTCAGCTGGCCGATGCCACCACACCCAAGGAGCACACATGAACGACGACATCGTGAACGTCCGCTACATGATCAACGACGTCGCCGCCGCGGTCGACTTCTACACGAGGCACTTCGGCTTTGAGCCCGGCATCGTGTCCCCGGCGTTCGCAGACGTCACGCGCGGGAACCTTCGACTCCTGCTCAGTGGTCGCGCCAGCTCCGCCGGTCGCCCCATGCCGGACGGCGAGCAGCCCCAGCCTGGAGGCTGGAACCGCATCCACCTGATCACCGCCGACATCGACGCCGAGGTGGCGCGCCTCGAGGGCGAGGGCGTTCCCTTTCGCAACCGGATCGTCAGTGGCCCCGGTGGCCGACAGGTGCTCGTCACCGACCCGAGCGGCAACCTCATCGAGCTCTTCCAGCCCGCCGCGCCCTAGGCGCATCGGCTCGCCCGACCCACAGCAGCACCCATCCACACAGGAGCCCACCATGACCGCAGCCCCGGCGTTCGACCACATCGCGCTGACCGTGCCGAACCTCAACGAGCAAGTCGAACGGCTCACGACCGCATTCGGCATGGAGGCGCAGTTCCGATCGGACCAGTTCGCCCTGATCGTCGACCCGCGCTCGGGCTTCAAGTTCGAGCTCAGCGGATCCGACGACGGTGAGGTGCACCTGCGCCATCTCGGGTTCCGCGCCGATGACGTGGACACCGCGCACGCCGACCTCGTCGCCGGGGGCATGGAGCCCGTCGGCCCGCCGCACCGACAGGACTTCGCGCGGATGTACACGTCGTACCTCCGCCAGCCGGGCGGCGTGGAGGTCCAGCTCGTGAAGTACGACTGACGGGCAGGGCCGGCAGCGGCTCGACGAACCGCTCGGACGGCTCCAGCCAAAGTTGACAAGCCAGGTCGGCTTTCTTATTCTCCACCAAGTCAATAGGGATAGTTTACGATCCCGACCGAACAGGAGAAGCCGACGATGAAGAACCGCCTGCCAGCGGCGCTGGCCCTTGCCGTCTCCGGGCTCCTCGGACTCGCAGCGTGCGGCGGTGGCGGCGGGTCTCCGGCCGGGGCGGCCGGGGGCGACGACGCGCCCAGCACCCTCTCGATCGTGGGCTTCGCCGTGCCCGAGGCCGCGAACAAGGCCATCGCCGGCGCGTGGCGCAAGACACCGGAGGGCCGGAACGTGTCGTTCAAGACCTCCTACGGCGCGTCGGGCGACCAGAGCCGCGCCGTGGTCGCCGGCCTGGATGCCGACTACGTCCACTTCTCGGTCACGAGCGACGTGACCCGCCTCGTCACCGAGGGCCTCGTCGCGGAGGACTGGGACGACGGTCCCAACAAAGGCGTCGTGTCCTCGTCCGTCGTCGTGTTCGGTGTCCGGCCCGGCAACCCCAAGAACATCAGGACGTGGGAAGACCTGGTCAAGCCGGGCGTGAAGATCGTGACCCCCAACCCGGGCTCGTCCGGCGCGGCCCGTTGGAACGCCCTCGCTGCGTACGGGCAGGTGATCAAGGGCGGCGGCACCGAGGCCGGCGCCTCGGCGTACCTCGACAAGCTCTTCGCGAACGTCGTCGCCCTCCCCGGCAGCGGGAGGGACGCCACCACCGCCTTCCTCGGAGGCACCGGTGACGTGCTCATGGCCTACGAGAACGAGGCCATCCTCGCCCGCCAGAGCGGTGAGAAGTTCGACTACGTCATCCCGGAGACCACGCTGCTCATCGAGAACCCGGGCGCGATCCTCAAGGACGCCGGTCCCAAGGCGAAGGCCTGGCTGCAGTTCGTGCTCGGCGAGGAAGGCCAGCGCCAGCTCGCCCTGAAGGGCTTCCGGCCCATCGTCGCAGGGGTCCGGGTCGACAAGGTCGAGGGCGCGAACGACCCCGCCCAGTCCTACCCGGCCGTCAAGAACCTCCTGACCGTGGCCAACGACTTCGGCAGCTGGAGCGAGCTCTCCAAGAAGTTCTTCGACGAGTCCAACGGCATCGTGACGAAGGCCATCGCCGCCTCCGGCAAGGCCTGATGGCGACCGTTGCGCTCGGCACCGGGCCCACGGCGCGGCTGCGCCGCTCGGTTCGCCCTGGCCACCTCACCACAGCATCGGGGGTGGGGCTCGGCGTGGCCATGATCTGGTTCAGCCTTCTCGTGCTCATCCCCCTCTCCGCCGTGGTCGTCACCGCGGCCGGAGGAGGATGGACCGGCTTCTGGTCATCGGTGACCAACGAGCAGACGGCTGCGGCCATCCGGCTCACGGTCGGCATGGCCGCCGTGGTGACCCTGATCAACGTCGTCATGGGCACCTTGATCGCCTGGGTCCTGGTGCGCGACGAGTTCTTCGGGAAGCGGGCGCTGGAGGTGCTGATCGACATCCCGTTCGCACTCCCGACGATCGTCGCCGGGCTCGTGCTGCTCTCGCTCTACGGATCGGACAGCCCGTTCGGGATCGACGTGGCCAACACGCGAAGCGCCGTCTTCCTCGCCTTCCTCTTCGTCACCCTGCCGTTCATCGTCCGCATGGTGCAGCCCGTCCTCGCCGAGATCGACCCCGAGGTCGAGCAGGCCGCCGCGTCCCTCGGGGCCAGCCGGTTCACCACGTTCCGCCGGGTCATCCTTCCGAGCTTGGCTCCTGCCATCACGGCCGGCGCCGCGCTCTCCTTCGCCCGGGGCGTCAGCGAGTACGGCTCGCTCGTGCTCCTCTCGGGCAACCTCCCGTTCCGCACGGAGGTCACGTCGGTGCGGATCCTGAGCAGCGTGGAGAACAACAACCTGGCCGGGGCGGCGTCGGTGGCCACGATCCTGCTGGTGATCTCGGTGGCCGTGATGATCGCGGTCGAGGTGCTCCAGCGCCGGATGTCCCGACGTGGTTGAGGCGCGCCGCCGGCAGCCCACGGCCTTGCGCTGGGTGTTCCGGGCCATCGTCACCACCTACCTCTTCCTGCTGGTGGCGGGGCCGGTGTCGCTCGTCGTCCGCCACACGTTCGCCGAGGGGCTCACCGATCTCCAAGGGATCGCCGAGGACCCCGACGTCGTCCACGCGCTCCGGTTGACCGTGGTGGTCGCACTTGTGTCCGTCGTGATCAACACGGTCTTCGGTGTGGGCATCTCGCTGCTGCTCGTCCGGTACGAGTTCCCGGGGCGCCGGCTGCTCAGTGCGTTCGTCAACCTGCCGCTGTCCGTCTCGCCGATCGTCGTCGGCCTGTCCCTCGTGCTCGTCTACGGCGGTCGCAACGGCTGGTTCGGGCCCACGCTGGAGGCGGCGGGGTTCCAAGTGGTCTTCGCCACGCCCGCGATCGTCATGGCCACCGTGTTCGTGGCTCTCCCGCTCGTCGTGCGGGAGGTCGTCCCCGTCCTCCAGGAGGTGGGCGTCGAACAGGAGCAGGCGGCCCGCAGCCTGGGCGCCGGGAGCCTGCAGACGTTCCGGAGGATCACGCTGCCGACCATCCGATGGGCCGTCGTCTACGGGGTCGTGCTCAGCCTGGCCCGCTCGCTGGGCGAGTTCGGCGCCGTGAAGGTGGTCTCCGGCAACGTGCTCGGTCAGACCCGGACCGCCACCCTCGTCGTCGAGGAGAAGTACCTCAACTTCGACCAGGGCGGGGCCTACGCCACCGCCTTCCTGCTGGCCAGCATCTCCGTCGCCTGCATCGTCGTCGTCTCGATCATCCGCCCAAGGGAGCAACGTTCGTGAGCATCGAGATCAACGGTGTCGGCAAGCAGTTCGGGGACTTCGTGGCCCTGGACGACGTCTCCCTGCACATCCCCACCGGCCAGCTCACCGCGCTGCTGGGGCCGAGTGGCGGTGGGAAGTCCACCTTGCTGCGCATCATCGCCGGCCTGGAGCACGCCGACCGAGGGCGAGTGCAGATCGAGGGCCTGGACGCGACGCACCTCCCGGCTCAGAAGCGGAACGTCGGCTTCGTCTTCCAGCACTACGCCGCGTTCAAGCACCTGACCGTCTACCGCAACGTCGCCTTCGGGCTGGAGATCCGCAAGGTGCCCAAGCAACAGATGCGCACCCGAGTGAACGAGCTCCTCGAGCTGGTGCACCTCTCCCAGTTCGCCGACCGGCTCCCGTCGCAGCTCTCGGGCGGGCAGCGACAGCGCATGGCTCTGGCCCGAGCGCTGGCGGTGGAGCCGAACGTGCTGCTGCTCGACGAGCCCTTCGGCGCCCTCGACGCCAAGGTCCGCAAGGAGCTCCGGGACTGGCTTCGGCGGCTGCACGACGAAGTGCACGTCACGACCGTCTTCGTGACGCACGACCAGGAGGAGGCCCTCGAGGTGGCCGACGAGATCGTGATCATCAACGAAGGTCGGATCGAGCAGATCGGAACCCCGGACCAGCTGTACGACGAGCCGGCCAACGACTTCGTGATGCGCTTCATCGGTCCGGTGACCGAGCTCGGCGGCCGGTTGGTGCGGCCGCACGATCTCGAGCTGGTCGTCACCGACCCGGGAGACGGCCACTACGGCACGGTGCGACGAGTGGTGCGGGTGGGCTACGAGGTCCGCGTGGAGATCCAGGCCGGGGCCGAAACGGTGCTGGTCACGGCATCCCGCTCGCAGTTCCAGGACCTGGGGATCGCCGAAGGCTCGCCCGTCTGGGTCAGACCGCAGCGGGGCGCGATGTCGGTGGCCTCGTCGCAGAAGATCCCGGTCGCCGCGGGCTGACGCGACAATGCCGGGGTGCACATCTCGGCCAAGGCGGAATACGCCATGCGCGCCCTCCTCACCCTCACCGCCGCCGAGGAGTCCATGACGGGTGACCAGCTCGCTTCGGCCCAGGGCATCCCGGTCAAGTTCCTGGAGAACATCCTGGTGGACCTCCGCCGAAGCGGCCTGGTCCTCAGTCAGCGCGGGAACCTCGGCGGCTACCGCCTGGCCCGACCGGCCAAGGAGATCAGCGTGGCGGAGGTGCTCCGGCTGATCGACGGCCCCCTGGCGGAGGTGCGTGGCGCCCGCCCGGAGCAATCCGCCTACGAGGGACCGGCCGAGCACCTGCAGGACGTGTGGGTCGCGGCGAGAGCAGCGCTCCGATCGGTGCTCGAGAACGTGACCCTCGACGACATCGTTCGCGGGAAGCTTCCTGCTCGCATAGCCAAGATGGCGGCGGACCCGGACGCCTGGACGGTCCGCAGCCGCTGACCGACCATCCCTATCCGCGCAGGCGGCCGGCCAGCGCGGCGGCCAACGCGGTGGTGGCCGCAGGCGACAGGTGAAGCGAGAGGGCGGGATCGATGAGCTCCACCTCGAGCACCTGGGACTCACCGGCCCCGTCATCGATGAGGTCGACCCGGCCGAACACCAACGTCCGGCCGAACCGCTCGTGGACGCGAGCGAGCGTCGCCTCGGCCACGGCCATCTGCGGGCTCGTGGGCTCGGACAGGCCGAGGAACGTCATCCGCTCCCAGGGCCGTTCCTGCACTCCTGCGCCGGTCTCCAGCACCGAGCCCTTGCGCACCGCGTGGGTGAAGCGTCCGTCCACGAACACCAGCGAGAGCTCTCCCGGACTGACGACCGACGGCTGGTAGGGCTGCACCATGACGACCTGGCCCGCGGCCGAGAGGCGGCCGACATGGGCCCGAGCCTCGGCCTCGTGGCCAGGCCCGTACCGGGCTGTCTCCCGACCCCCCGCGGAGATCGAGGGCTTCACGACGTACTCGCCCGGCGGCGGAACCCAGGAATCGTCCGCCCGGACCCATCGCGTCGGCACGGTGCTGATGCCGGCCTCGGCCAGGCCCAAGAGGTAGGTCTTGTCGAGGTTCCACTCGACGACCTCTGCGGGGTTCACCAACGTCGAGCTCTGGTCGACCGCTCGCGCCCACGCCAGGAACTCCTGGGGCCGGTCAACGCTGTCCCATGTGCTGCGGATGACGGTCAGCGGACACTCCGCCCAGTCGACGGCCGGATCGTCCCAGCTCACGAGCCGGCTCCCGACTCCGAGCCGGGCGAGAGCCTCCTGCAACAGCTCGGAGTCCGGGTCTGGGAAGAGCTCGCGAGGGTCACCGGCTGCGGCGGCTCGATGACATGCGATCGCCAGCTCTCCCCTTCCGGCCATGGCGATGCAGCCTGCCAGGACGGTCGGCTCGCATTCTCGATGACCGGAAGAACCGGGTGCGCGAGCATTCGGTCATGCGACGGCTGGAGGGTTGGGCACCGCTCGCCCTGGCCCGGGCGACCTGGGGCGCGAGTGCGCCGCTGGCGGCCGTGTGGTGGGGGCTGGTGCTCGTGCGTTCGGTGTTGCCCGCCGGCTTGACCCTCGGCCTGGGCTCGTTGGTGTCGGCCATCGCCGGCGGGCGGACGATCACCGGCCCTCTGGTGCTCGTGGGAGCCTGCTTCGCCCTGCTCAGCATGTCGTCGCCGATCCACACGCAGGTCGGCTCCATCCTCGGTGACGCCACCTCCGGCTGGCTGCAGGCGCAGCTGACCGAGGCGTGCTCGGATCCGGCGGGCATCGGGCACCTGGAGCGACCGGGCCTCGCCGACGAGCTGGTGATGGCTCGCGACTTCGACCTCGGCATCACCGGCCCGCCGCTCGCCGTCGCCCTGGGCTTCATCTCCGCCGGGTTGGTCGAGCTCGGCGGAGGCATCGCCCTGACGCTCGTGCTCGGCACCGTGATCTGGTGGGCCCCGCTCGTCATCGGCGGCGCCTGGTTGTCGACCCATTGGCTGTTGCGGGAGAGCTCGGTGTGGACGAGCCGTACCGACGCCGACGTGATGAACGAGCAGCGTCACGCCGACTACGCGTATCGGCTCGCCGTCGAGGCCCACCCGGCCAAGGAGATGAGGGTGTTCGGTCTCGGCGAGTGGACGGTCGACCGGTTCGCGCGGCGTCGGCGGCGGCTGGTCGATCTGCAGTGGAACGCCATGCGCCTGCGCCAGCGGTCCCTGCTCGCAGTGTTCGCAGTGCTCGGCGTCGCGCACGCGGTGGTGCTGGTGCCGCTCATCTCGTCGGCCATCTCGGGCGACGTCAGCCTGGCCCGGCTGGTCGTGGGCGCTCAGGCGCTGATGGGTGCGAGCGCGCTGGCCGTCGGGGGCTTCGCGTGGGCGCTCGAGGGCGCCGCCCAACCCGTGCAGGTCGTCGAGCGACTGCGGACCCGGATGGCAGCAGAGGGCGCGCTCGGCCGAGCACAGCAGGCCCCGACGGTGGCCGTCGACGGCCTGCCCACCGCGGAGATCCGCTTCGAGAACGTCGGCTTCACGTATCCGAGTGGCGGCGCACCCGTGTACTCGAACCTCGACCTCACGATCCCCGCCGGCCGATCGCTCGCCATCGTCGGCCGCAACGGCGCCGGCAAGACGACGCTCGTGAAGCTCCTGTGCCGCTTGTACGACCCCACCTCTGGTGCCATCACCGTCGACGGGCACGACCTGAAGACGTTCGACGTCGAAGCGTGGCGCGCTCGGGTCACCGTCGTGTTCCAGGACTTCGTTCGCTTCGAGCTCTCGCTGCGTCGCAACGTGGTGCTCGACGGCGGGTCCGTCGACGATGCTGACCTGGAGCGCCTGCTGGCGGTCGCCGGTGCGAACGGTCTCGCACGCCTCGACCAGCCGCTCTCCAAGGCCCAACCGGGGGGCACGGACCTGTCCGGTGGTCAGTGGCAGCGCGTTGCCCTCGCCCGGGCGCTCTGCTCGGTCCACCTCGGAGCGGGAGTGGTCATCCTCGACGAGCCCACGGCGCAGCTCGACGTGCGCGGCGAGGCGGAGATCTTCGAGCGCCTCCTCGCCGCCACCGCCGGTTGCACCACCATCCTCATCTCCCACCGGTTCTCCACGGTGCGTCATGCGGATCACATCGTGGTGGTGGAGGATGGGCTCGTCGTCGAACAGGGCTCGCATGCCGACCTCATGGC
>CADCTF010000103.1 GCA_902805655.1 uncultured Acidimicrobiales bacterium | reverse complement strand
GCCGGCCCCCAATTGCCCCCGCAGCGCACGGCTCACCGGCGGCCTCCGGGCGCGCCGACCTACGCTGAGCGGCGTGACCCGCCTTCGCGTCGCCGCGTGCCAGATCAACACGACGGTCGGAGATCTCGGCGGCAACGTCGACCGCATCCTCGCCGCTCTGGAGGAGGCCGAGGCCGCCCACTGCGACGTGGCCGTGTTCCCCGAGCTGGCCATCACCGGCTACCCGCCGGAAGACCTGTTGCTGAAGCCGGGGTTCATCGTCGACAACCGCGAGGCGATGCTGCGAGTGGCGCGCGCCACCCGGCGCTGCACGGCCGTGCTCGGCTTCGTCGACGCCGGCCAGGACCTGTACAACGCGGCCGCGGTGTGCGCCAACGGCCAGGTGCACGGGGTCTACCGCAAGCGCCTGCTCCCGAACTACGCCGTCTTCGACGAGGCTCGGTACTTCACGCCGGGTTCGGAGCCCCTCGCCCTGTACGTCATCGGCGGTGTGCGCGCCGGCATCTCGATCTGCGAGGACATCTGGAGCCCCTCCGGACCGATGGCCACGCAGGCGGCCGGTGGGGCGGAGCTCATCCTCAACATCAACGCCTCGCCGTACCACGCCGGGCGGGTGGCCGAACGGGAGCGGATGCTGGCCACCCGGGCGGCCGACGCCTCGTGTGGACTCGTCTACGTGAACCAGGTCGGCGGGCAGGACGAGCTGGTCTTCGACGGCGCTTCGATCGTCATCGACTCGAACGGTGACGTGGTGGCCTCCGCCCCGCAGTTCGACGAACACTTCATGATCATCGACATGGACGTGCGGCCCACGTTCCGCAAGCGCCTGCTCGACCCTCGGGGCCGCACCAGCTCACCCTCCTTGCCGATCGTCACGGTCACGCAGGCCGAGCAGCACCACCGGGGCGAGCGCCGCCCCGGCACCGTCGCTGCCCCGCTCTCCAAAGCCGAGGAGATCTACGCCGCGCTGGTGCTGGGCACGCGTGACTACGTGCGCAAGAACGGCTTCACCGACGTGGTGCTCGGCTTGTCAGGGGGCATCGACTCCTCACTGGTCACGGCCATCGCCGCCGACGCGCTCGGGCCGGAGCGCGTGCACTGCGTCGCGCTGCCGTCGCGCTACTCGAGCGAGGGTTCGATCACCGACGCCGAGAAGCTGTGCGCCAACCTCGGCATCGAGCTGCGCACCATCGCCATCGAACCCACCTTCGGCCCCATGCTCGACCTGCTCGCTCCTTCCTTCGAAGGCACCGAGCCGGACATCACCGAGGAGAACCTGCAGGGGCGCATCCGGGCCACGCTGCTCATGGCTCTCGCCAACAAGTTCCGCAGCTGGCTGGTCCTCATCTGCGGCAACAAGAGCGAGCTGGCGGTGGGGTACACGACCATCTACGGCGTCGACATGGCCGGTGGGTTCGCCGTCATCAAGGACGTGTCGAAGACGATGGTCTGGGAGCTGGCTCGGGTGCGCAACGAGATGGCGGGCTACGACGTCATCCCGACCTCGGTCATCGAGAAGCCTCCGTCGGCCGAGCTGCGCCCCGACCAGCGCGACGACCAGTCACTGCCGGCCTACGACGTCCTCGATCCGATCGTCGAGGCCTACGTGGAGGACGACCTCACCATCGAGGAGCTGATCGCCGCCGGCCACGACGAGGCGCTCGTCCGCAAGGTGGCCCGCATGATCGACGTCGCCGAGTGGAAGCGGCGCCAGGCGCCCGTCGGCGTGCGGGTCACGGAGAAGGCCTTCGGCAGGGATCGCCGCATGCCCATCACGAACGGCTATCGCGGCTGAACGCTCGCTTGACCAAACGGGGGGTGGCCATGAGGATGGGGCCATGGCAGATCCGAAGAAGCCCCGCGCTGCATTCGCCCCGTGGGACCGTCGCGAGCTCCCGGGCTCGTTCAGCGTCGAGGAGACGGCTCGGAGGGTCGGCAACTACAAGTGGGTCGAGATGAAGCTGTTCGAGGCCCTCGGCGGCTGGGTGGCCACCGTTCCCGAGCTCGACGTGAAGATGCGGCTGGGCACGCACTGCTACAAGCACGCGTGGCACAGCGAGCTCTGGCACAAGCGCCTCCCGGAGCTGCGGGAGATGAACCCGGACCGTCTGACGCTTCCGGCCAACGACGCCATGGTGGAGTTCATGGACGCCATGACCGAGCCCGAGGCACCCGAGCGCACGCTCGAGAAGCTGGTGGGCGTCTACCGGGTGCTGATCCCGTACAAGATCACGGCGTACACCTACCACCTCAACAACACCTCCACCATCACCGACGCGCCGACCATCCGTTCCATCAAGCACATCCTCCAGGACGAGTTCGAGGACTGGCGCGACGGCGAGCTGATGATCCAGTCGTTGATCGAGACTCCGGAGGACGTGGAGCGCGCCTCGGCCCACCAGGGCCGACTGGAGGCGATCATGGTTCGGGCCGGCGGCATCACCGGACCGGGCAGCATCGGGATGGCGCCCGCTCCCGAGACCGCCTCGGCCTGAGCGCCGCGCACCGGCACCGCAGCCCGTACCGTGGACCCGGTGGGCGACGACGGGCACGATCCTGAGGGGCACCTCGTGCAGCGGTACCTCGACGAGGTCGCCCGCCAGCCCCAGCTGAGCGACGAGGACATCGCCGTGCTGGCGCGGCGATGTCGCGCCGGCGACCACGCCGCAGGGCGTGCACTGGTGCAGGCCAACCTCAGGCTGGTCGTGGAGATCGCCCAGGACTTCCAGGCCGCCGGCGCCATCACCCTCCTCGACCTCGTCCAGGAGGGCAACATCGGTCTCATGAAGGCGGTCGACCGCTACGACCCGGACGGTGGCGTGCGCTTTCCCAGCTACGCCGCCCGGTGGATCAACCAGGCGATCCGCGACGCCCTCGGAGGCCACCCGGCGGGAGTGTCGTCGTCGACCGAAAGTGACCTCCAGGTGGCGTGGGACCTGCTCGTGGCCCGCCTCGGCCGCCAGCCCACGCTGGACGAGCTGGCCGCGGAAGCGCGGCACCCGGCGATCGACGTGGCCGACATCCTCCAGTCACCGCAGGGAGGAGACGGGCGCCACGAGTGATGTCGTGGGGCGCTAGTTGAGGTCGTGAGCCGACAGGCCCACCAAGAGGTCCACATCGGGCGGGCCGGTGAGCAGGCCTTCGCACGCTCGTGCCATGTCGACCATCTCCTCAGAGTTGAAGTGGGCCTGCTGCGCCTCGGGCGTCTCCCACTTCTGGATGATGACGAAGCGGTCTGGCACCGCCACCGAGCCGCAGAGGTCCATGTTGCGACAGCCGGGCTGCTGCCGGCTCAGCACGACGTACTTCGACAGCACGCCGATGAGCGCCTCCGCGTCGGCTGCCTCGAACCGCATCGTCACGAGCGTCGTCTCTGCATCGTCCACGTGCGCACCCTACCGACCAGCCGCCTGGTCGGAGGCGGCCGGGGATACGTTGAGCCGATGCATCGTCGCTTGGCCCGAGCTGCTGCCCTTGCCGTGACGATCGGCCTGACGCTGGCCGGCTGCAGTGGGGGCGAGCCGGATCAGGCCCTCGATGAGGGACGGCCCACGCCCGAGGCTGTCGCCTCCGGGGCTGCAGTGCCGCCGACGACCAGCACGCCACCGCCACCACCGCACTACGGCGGTCACCGGAGCGACGTCTACGCGGACCCGGCTCACTGGCTCTGCCGTCCGGATCTCGCCGATCCGTGCGATGCCGATCTGTCGGCCACGGTGGTGCAGCCGGACGGCACCACCTCGGTGGAGACCTACGAGCCGGCGAAGGAGGCTCCAGTCGACTGCTTCTACCTCTACCCGACGACGTCGAGGGACCCCACGCCCAACAGCGACCTCGTCCCCGGGCCCGAGGAGCACGCCAGCGTCCGATCCCAGGTGGCCCGGCTCGGCCGGCACTGCCGGGTGTTCGCGCCGGTGTACCGCCAGATGACCCTCGCGGCGCTGACCAGTCGCCTGGGCGGCACCCCCGTGCCGGGTGGTGAGGACACCGGGCGCATCGCCTACGAAGGCGCCCTCGATGCGTGGAAGCACTACGTCGACAACGACAACCAGGGCAGGGGAGTCGTGCTCGTCGGCCACTCCCAGGGCGCCTCGGTGCTCAACTCCCTCATCAAGCGGGAGATCGACGGCAACGGGGTGCTCCAGAAGCGCCTCGTCTCCGCCCTCCTGCTCGGTTCGTCGGTTCGGGTGCCAGAGGGCAAGGACGTGGGCGGGGACTTCGCCAACATCCCGCTCTGCCGTCGTGCCGAGCAGACGGGCTGCGTCATCACCTACGCGTCGTTCCGAGCCACATCGCCGCCACCGCCCGACAGCCTGTTCGGCCGAACGACCGCTCAAGGCCCGGTGGGATGCACGAACCCCGCTTCGCTGACGGGTGGGAGCACCGTGCTGCACCCGTACTTCTCGGCCTCCGGTCGGTCCGACTGGGTGCGGGGGCAGACGGTCACCACGCCCTTCGTGTCGACGCCCGGGCTCGTCACCGCCGAGTGCGTCACGACCGGCGCGTCCACCTACCTGCAGCTGACCGTCAACGCCGACCCGGCGGATCCGCGCACGGACGACATCCCCGGCAACCTCACCCCGGCGTGGGGGATGCACCTCGTCGACGTGAGCGTCGCCATGGGAGACCTGGTTCAGGTCGTGGGCTCGCAGGCGGCAGCCTTCAAGGCCGGACGCTGAGCTGGCCACCGACGGTTCGGAAGGTCGATCGGCAAGCACGTACATCCCCGCCCTCGACGGCCTGCGGGCGGTCGCCGTCGGCGCGGTGCTGCTCTTCCATCAGGGATGGGCCTGGGCCAGTGGTGGGTTTCTCGGGGTGTCGGTCTTCTTCACCGTGTCCGGATTCATCATCGGCTCGCTCCTCTACCGCACCACCAGCGCCGGCGGCCGGCTGAACCTCCTGGGCTTCTGGAGCCGCCGCATCCGGAGGCTGGTGCCGGCCGGCGTCACCGTCATCGCCGGCATCTGGGCCGCCGCCCAGATCGTCGACCTCGGTTCGACGTCGGACCTGCGGGCCCACGCCATCGCCGCGCTCCTGTACGCCGAGAACCTGCACCTGATCCGCACCGGATCCGACTACGGCGCGCTGTTCTCCCGACCGTCCCCCTTCCTGCACTTCTGGAGCCTGGCGATCGAGGAGCAGTTCTACGTCTTCATCGGTGTCGCGTTCCGGGTGCTGAGCGGCCGGTCGCGGGTGCTGACCGGGTTCCTTGTCACGGCGCTGATCCTCGGCGTCGGCCGGAACCTCTGGCTGGGAGCGGCGGGTGACACCACCAGCCTCTACTACGACCCGCTTTCGCGGGCGCCGGAGATCTTGGTGGGCGTGCTGCTGGCGGGGGCCTTCGGAACCCGGGCCCTCGATCGCTCTGCGTTCCTGCGGCGCCCGTACCTCATCGATCTGGCCGCCGGCGGTGCGCTCGCCGTGCTCGCCGTGCTCTTCGTGACCAGCTCGCCTTCCAGCCCGGCCCTGCGATCCGGCCTGCTGCCCGCAACCGCGCTGCTGAGCGCAGCACTGGTGACCGCGGCGGTGCATCCCGGCACCGTGGCCGCCGCCATCCTGAGCCGGGGGCCACTGCCCTTCGTCGGCCGCTTGTCCTACGCGCTCTACCTGGTGCACTGGCCGGTCTACCTCGTGGCCGAGAAGGTGCTTCCGTCGGCGGACGTGGTTTCGCTCGCGGCCCTGAAGCTTGCGGTCACCGCGGCGCTGGCCTGGCTGCTGCACGTGCTCGTCGAGGGCCCGATGCGCTACCGACTGCGGCGGCCCGCCATGGCCCTCAAGCTCGCCGTGCCGGCGACCGCGGCCGTCCTCGTCCTGGTGGCGGTCACGGCGACGGCGCCGACCCGCACCCCGGACTTCGAGGCGGTCGTGGCCGACCTGAGGTCGGACGGGGAGAAGGCTTCGGCGGACGTTCCGGAGGAGCCGCCAGGGGAGGCCCCGGAGAGGGCCCTTCTGCAGCGGACAGGCATGTTCGGTGACTCGACGGCCGCCCTGACGGGGTGGGGCCTGGCCGCCTGGGGTGACGAGACCGGTGCCCTCACGATCGTCGGCGCGTCCGTGCCCTTCGGCTGCGGTGTCGCCCGGGGCGGTGACCGCGACTACCACGGGACGGTGGCGCCGGCGTCCCCAGAGTGCGATTGGGCGGTCCGCTGGCCGGGCGAGGTGGAGAGCAGGCAGGTGCGGCTCGCCATCGTGCAGGTCGGGCCGTGGGACGTCACCAACCGACGCCTGGAGGGCGAGTCGACGTGGCGGGCGCCAGGGGACCCGATCTACGACGCCTACCTCCTCGCCGAGCTGGGGAGCGCCATGGACATGTTCGGCTCGGCGGGCGCCGACGTCGTGTGGCTCACCAGCCCCCTCGTCGAGCTGGGGAGGTCCGAGGTGCCCCGTAGGAGCTACTCGACCTCCGAGCCGGCGCGCATGCGGCGCTTCAACGAGCTCCTGCGGTCCGCGGCGTCCTCCCGACCGCACGTCCGGCTGGTGGACCTCGCCGGCCTGCTGGCCCAGGAGCCGGGCGGGGAGCTGGACGCCACGGTGCGTCCTGATGGCGTCCACTTCACGAAAGCCACCTCCCGCGAGATGGCGAACCGGCTCGGTCCCCTGATCGTTGCTGCGGCCACCGATCTGGCCGCTCCGCCCCTGGCTACGGTGACGCGATGAAGAAGCTGGTGCTGCTGACCATCCTCGTCACGCTCGGTGTCATCGCCGCCAAGAAGCTGCGCGTCGAATAGCCCGGTCGAGGGCGTCTGAGGCGGGCCGGGCGGGGGCGGGCGCCGCGACAGGCTCGGCCGGTGGTCGCCGCAGGCGCCACCAGACGAAGGCCGCGACGGCGAGCGCGGTGAGCGCGCCTCCCGCGGCCGTCGGTGCCGCCGGCGGCACCGGCACTCGGTCGCGAAGCCGCACGGGCCGCACGAAGTGGCGCACCTCCCACCCGCGCTGGCGGGCAGCCCGGGCCAGGTCGCGGTCGGGGTTGACCACCACGGGATGACCAACGGCCTCGAGCATGGGGAGGTCGGTGAAGGAGTCGGAGTAGCCGTAGGAGGCGGACAGGTCGATGCCCAGCTCCTTGGCCAGATCCACCATCGCCGCCGCCTTGAAGGGACCGTACGCATAGCGGTCCATCCGGCCCGTGTAGCGACCGTCGTCGTCGACCTCGGCTCGGCTGGCGATGACGTGATCGGCCCCGAGGTAGCCCCCGAGCGGGTCGACGATCTCGACGGGTGACGCCGAGACGATGCAGATGAGGCGCCCCGCCGCTCGATGGAGCTCGATGAGGTCCATGGCCTCGGAGTAGATGATCGGCTCGATCACCACCTGAAGCGCCTCGGCGACGATCGAGCGGACCCGTTCGTGCTCCCACCCCTTGGTGAGGGCGAGCACCGACTCACGCATCCGGGCCAGCTTCTCCTCGCTCGCGCCCAGGTGCATGTAGACGACCTGGGCCCAGATGCTTCGCGCCACGAGCCGCCGGGAGATGAGGCCCTCCCGGTAGAACGACCGACCGAAGGCCGCCATCGACGCCTTGGCGATGACGGTCTTGTCGAGGTCGAAGAAGGCGGCCTCCATCTCGGGCTCAGCCTAGGGAACCGTGCACTCCTGGGCCGCGCACCCGTTGGAGGCGAGCGCCGACCCGGTCAGTCGTCGCCCGACAGGATGCGGTCGAACTCGCGAGCCACCATCACCTCGGCGTACTCCGGCGCGGCGCGGCGCGACCTGGCGGCGGAGACGATCATCGACTGGGGCGACAGGAACCGGTGCTCGACGACGGACGAGAGCACGAGTATGAGCGCCGGCACAGCCAAGGCCGCCGGGAGCAGGAAGACCACGAGCCAGGGGGACACGGCACCCCCTGTACCCGAGGGCCCCGGGAGGAAACTGACCCTTGTCCGGCTGCTCCGCAGTCCCTATGGTGCGGCCTGCCCTTCCCCCTTGGCTCGTTCTGTCGCGCTCGGGGAGACTCATGCTGGTCGCTTGCTGGTCGGTGAAGGGCGGTAGCGGTACCACCGTCGTAGCTACCGCGTTGGCCCTCGTGGCGGCTCGTCACTCGCTCGGTGGGGCGCTGCTGGCCGACCTGGCGGGTGACGTTCCCGCCGTGCTGGGGCTTCCGGAACCCGCGGGCCCCGGCCTGCTGCAGTGGGCAGCAGCCGGCTCCGAGGTGGGATCGGAGGCGCTCAACCGGCTCGAGCAGCCTGGCGCTCCTCGCCTGGCCTTGCTGGCTCGTGGGAGGGGTGAGGCGGGTGCGCTCGACGCGTGCGACGTCGGTGAACGGCTCCTGGCCGCTCTGTCGCCCACGGCCGACGCCTCCGGCCGGCCGGTGGTCGTCGACTGCGGCGTTCCGGCCGAGGGCAGTGCGGCAGCCGCAGTCGCTTCGGGCGCCTCGCTGTCGCTGCTGGTCATCCGACCCTGCTACCTGGCGCTTCGTCGAGCGGTGGCTTCGAGGGTCAGGCCCTCGGCGGTGATCCTGGTGGACGAGCCCGGGCGTGCGCTCGACCGGCGCGACGTCGAGGACGCGCTCGGTGTACCGGTGCGGGCAGTCGTCCGCACCAGCGACACCGTGGCGCGCGCCGTCGATGCCGGGATCCTGGCCGCCCGCATGCCACGTGACCTCGCCCGCGCGCTCGCCGGCGTGACGGAATGACCGATCTCCGCCAGCGTCTGCATGCCCGCGCCCTGGCCGGTGTGCAGACCTCCAGCCGGCTGGCCGAGGCCGATCTGGCCGCGCTCGTCACCGACGAGGCGCCGCTCCTGTCACCAGGTGAGGCGTCCGCCGTGCTGGCCACCTTGTGGTCCGACGTCCATGGCCTCGGGCCGCTCGACCCCGTGCTGGCCGACCCGGACGTCACGGACGTCCTCGTCCACGGGGCCGGGGAGGTGTGGGTCGAGCGCCGCGGGCAGCTGGAGCGCCTCTCCCTTCGACTCGATGCGTCGACCGTCGGGGGCCTCATCGAGCGGATCGTGGGTCCGCTCGGCCTACGGGTCGACCGCAGCTCGCCGATCATCGACGCCCGGCTGAGCGACGGATCGCGTGTGCACGTCGTGGTGCCACCCTTGGCGGTGGACGGCCCGTGCCTCACCATTCGCCGCTTCGGCGTCCAGCGCCTCACGCTCGACGCGTTCGCCTCCCCTCCTGTCGCCCGGCTGCTGGCCGGCGCGGTTGCGGCTCGGGCCAACATCGTCGTCTCCGGGGGGACGGGCGCCGGGAAGACCACGCTCCTCAACGCGCTGGCGGCCTTCATCGACAAGCGCGAGCGCATCATCACCATCGAGGACGCGGCCGAGCTGCGCCTCGACCAGGGTCACGTCGTGCGGCTCGAAGCCCGGCCGGCGAACGCGGAAGGCGCGGGCCGGGTGGCCATCAGGGACCTCGTACGAGCCGCCCTGCGCATGCGCCCCGACCGCATCGTCGTCGGTGAGACGAGGGGCGGTGAGGCCCTCGACATGTTGCAGGCCATGAACACCGGCCACGAGGGCTCACTGTCGACGTGCCACGCCAACGCGCCCGACGACGCCCTGCGCCGCCTGGAGACCATGGTGCTGCTGGCCGAGTCCGGGCTTCCGCTGGACGCCGTGCGCGAGCAGCTGGTGGCCGCCGTCGACCTCGTCGTGCAGGTGACTCGCCGGTCCGACGGCACGCGTTCGGTCGTCGAGGTGGCCGAGGTCGTGGAAGGCGGGCATCCCGGCTCCCGAGGTCGCACCCGCCGGTTGGCCGACACCGGAGGCCTCGTGGCCAGGCCGGTGCGTCCGAGGCTGGCCGGGGGATGAGCGAGTCGCTCATCTGGGCGACCTCAGTGGCGGTGGTCCTCTCGACGATGTGCCTTCTGAGCCTGGTGCGACGCCTCACTGCCGGAATGGAGGTCGCCGGCCGCCTTCGGCACGAGCCGGAGGCAACGAGGTCGTTGTCGGCGGCGGGACTCCTGCTGTCTCGGCCGCAGGGCTGGGTGTCGGCCCGAACGGGGAAGCACGACCGGCGCAGGGAGGCTGCGCTTCCTGCGCTGCTCGAGGGGATCGCCCGGTCGCTGCGTGCCGGCTCGTCGCTCCACCAAGCCGTGGAGGATGCCGCGGCGCAGGCGTTGGCCGGCAGCGACGACCTGGCCCTGGTGGCCGCCACCGTCTCCCACGGCTCGTCGTTGTCCCAGGCCCTCGATCGCTGGGCCGAGCTCCGGCCGCTCCCGGGCGTGCGGCTCGCGGTGGCCGCGTTGGCGCTCAGCGCCGACGCAGGCGGAGTGTCCGCCCGTGCCGTCGATGGGGTCGCCATGACGCTTCGGCAGCGCCAGACGGTGCGAGCGGAGGCCCGGGCACTGGCGACTCAGGCCCGGCTGTCGGCGGTGGTCATGGCGCTCGCTCCGATTGCCTTCGGCCTCGTCGCCATGGCGGCCGACTCTCGGTCGATGCGGTTCCTGTTCGGCACGCCGGCTGGGCTCGGCATGCTCGGCCTGGGGCTGCTGCTCGATCTCTGCGGCTTCGCATGGATGAGCCGTCTCACTCGGTCCGTCGGGTGAGCACCCCGACCGCGCTGGGCCTGGCTTGGGTCCTCGCCGTGCTCCTCTTGGCTGCGGCGCTCCACCGACCCCGTCCGGCCCGCACGCTGCCGTCGTCGGCATCGCGTCCCGGCCGAGCGCGTCTGGCAGGAGCCGCCGGCGCAGCCGTCGGCGGGGTTCCGGTCCGATGGCGGCTACCCATCGGGCTCGCGCTGGCCGGGTTGGCCGTCTCACCTCTCGTCTCGCTGGTCGGCTTGGTCGCCGGCCTTGCCGCGCCGGTGCTCCGGGCCCGCCACGCTGCGACCGCCGCCGACAACCGGGTGCGCGAGCAGCTGCCGGAGGTGGTCGACCTGGTGACCGTCGCTGTCGCGGCCGGCCTCACGCCTGCCCTCGCGCTCGGGGCCGTGGCGGCCCGGGTGCCGGATGCGCTCGGTGACGAGCTGAGGCTCGCCGTGGCCCGAACCTCGGCCGGCGAGCGCCTGGCGGACGCGGTCGAAGGCATCACCGCCCGTCTCGGCGACACCGTGCGGCCCCTCACCTCGGTGCTGGTGGAGTCAGCCCGCTACGGCACGGCACTGGTGCCAGCCCTCGACCGGCTGGCGGTCGAGCTGCGGGCCCAACAGCTTCGCCGGGCCGAGGAGGCAGCTCGCCGGCTCCCGGTGAAGCTCGTGTTCCCCCTCGTGCTGTTCATCCTTCCTGCATTCGCGCTGCTCACTGTGGCGCCCGTCCTCGCCGGCGGCCTTCGGTCGCTGCGCCTCTGAAGTTGGAACCGATGATCGAACGATCACCAAGGAGAACTGTTGTGCTTGCCATCTCTGTCCTGCTCTGCATCACCCTGCCCAACCGCCTCGCGACCGCAGTCCGGTCCCGTGACGAACGCGGCCAGGCGACCGCCGAGTACGCCCTCGTGATGCTGGCCGCCGCGGCCATCGCCATGTTCGTCGTCAGCTGGGTCTCGCGGACCAACCTCATCGGGAGCCTGCTCGACTCCGTGTTCAAGGGCATCACCGGCAAGGTCAAGTGACCCGGGGCGACGAGGGCCAGGCTGCGGTCGAGCTGGCCCTCGTCACCCCACTCCTCTTCACCCTGTTGCTGGCCGTCGTGCAGGTGGGCCTGGTCGTGCGCGATCAGGTCCTCGTGGTGCACGTGGCGCGAGAGGGTGCACGGGAGGCGGCGGTGCGGTCGGCGGTGGAGGGTGCGGCTGCGGCGAGCCGAGCGGCGACCGACGCCGGCCTGGTCGAAGGGCGCGCCTCGGTCGACACCGACCACGTGGGGGGCATGGTGCGAGTTCGCGTGCGGTACTCGTCGGCTACCGATGTGCCGCTCATCGGACCGCTCCTGCCGGACGTCACGCTCATCTCGGATGCGACGATGCGACAGGAGTCGCCGGCCATGTGACGACCGACGGCGGTACCGTGCACCCATGCCCGCTGAGCTTCGCGTCAACTTCCATCGCGACCTCAAGGTCATCGAGGACCGTGTCATGCGGCTGTTCGCGTTGGTCGCCGAGGGGCTGGCTGCGGCCACCGACGCGTTCCTGTCCGGGGACCGAGAAGCGGCGCGAGCCGTGGTCGTCCGGGACAAGGAGATCGACACCCTCTACCGCGAGATCGAGGGCCTGGTGCAGCACCAGTTCGCCTTGCAGTCGCCGATGGCCGGTGACCTGAGGTTCCTCATCACCGTGCTGCGCCTGGTTCCGGAGCTCGAGCGCAGCCACGACCTGGCTGAGCACATCGCGCAGGCCGCGGCCCGCGGCATCGCCCGGGAGCTGTCTCCCCGGATGCGCGGCCTGGTGGAGGAGATGGGCCGTGTGGGTCACGAGATGTGGCGGGAGGCGGCCGACGCCTTCGCCGAGCACAACAGCGACATCCACGAGCACCTCGACGAGCGCGACGACGAGATGAACTCGCTGCACACGAGCCTCAACGCCGAGATCGGCTCGGGTGCGCTGTCGCTGCCCGTCGCCATGGAGATGGTGCTCATCGCCCGGTTCTACGAGCGGCTCGGCGACCACGCGGTGAACGTGGCCCATCGGGTGCGCTACCTGGTGCTCGGCGAGCTCTGACCGCTGCTCGTCAGCCCAGCACGACGCGCAGCAGCGCCACCGCGCCGGCCTTGTCGAGCGGCTCGTTGAGGTTGCCGCACTTTGGCGACTGGACGCACGACGGGCAGCCCTGGTCGCACGGGCATACGGCGATCGCTTCGAGTGTGGCTTCGAGGTGCCGGCGACCAGCGGCGTAGCCGAGCTCGGCGATGCCGGCCCCGCCCGGGTAGCCGTCGTAGATCACGATCGTCGCCTGGCCCGTGTCCGCCTGCAGCGCGGTCGACACGCCTCCCACGTCCCAGCGATCACAGATGGTGAAGAGGGGCAGCATGCCGATGCCGGCATGCTCGGCTGCATGCAGCGTGCCCGGCACGCGGCGACGCCCGACCGCCGCGTCGCTCAGCACGGCCTCGTCCACGGTGTACCAGAAGGCTCGCGTGGTCAGCACGGTCGGCGGGAGGTCGAGCACCTCGTCTCCCAGCAGGTCGCCACCCGGCAGGCTCCGCCGTCGGTATCCCGTCACCCGGTCGGTGACCTCCACTGCGCCCAGCGCCAGCCGCGCCCGACCGATCCACGTGGCGTCGTCCTCCCTCAGGATCCGGACCTGCGTCTCCGACCGAGCCTGGGTCGTCTCCTCAGCGTCGGTCGGGCGCACCCATGCGGCCCGGCCGTCGAGGTCGAGCGAGGTGACCAGGTAGTGCTGGCCCTGGTGGAGGTAGATGGCACCGGGATGCACGGCCAGGAACGCCCGGGCTTCGTCGACCGTGCCGATCAGCGAGCCCTGCTCGTCCACGATCTCGATCTCCTCGGTGGAGCCGGTGCGGAGTCCCACCGTGCTCGCCGGCCTCCTCCGCCCCGCGAAGACGGCCCGCCCCTCGCGGAGGCGCAGCTCGTCGGCCGCCACGAGCCGTCGCACGCCGTCGTCGAGGTCCTCACCCCACCAGTCGGCGTCGTCCGGAGTCAGCGGCAGCTCGTACGCGGCGCAGGCCAGGTGCGGGTCGAGCACGAAGGGGTTGGACGGGTTGACGACCGCAGGCTCCGGTGCTCGGCGGAAGACCTCGGTCGGGTGGGCCATGAACCACTGGTCGAGTGCATCCTCTCCGGCCACCAGCACCGCGAGCGACTGCTGGCGGGCGCGCCCCGACCGACCGGCCTGCTGCCACAGCGAGGCGATGGTGCCCGGGAAGCCGTTGAGGATGCAGGCGTCGAGGCCGCCCACATCGACGCCGAGCTCGAGCGCGCTCGTGGTGGAGACGCCGAGGAGCCGTCCCGAGAACAGCTCGGCTTCGATCTCGCGCCGTTCCTCAGGGAGGTAGCCGCCGCGGTACGGACGCACCGCAAGGGACATGTCCTCGGGGAGCTGGCGGCGAGCGATGGCGGCAACTGTCTCGGCCCCCTTCCGGCTGCGGGAGAAGGCGATGGCGCGCCGCCCGGACTGCACGAGGGCCGCCAGCGTGGTGCCCACCTCGCCCGCGGTGGAGGCCCGTACGCCTTGTCCCTGGTCCACGACCGGCGGGTTCCACAGCGCGAAGACCCGTTCACCGCAGGGTGAGCCGTCGTCGGTCACCTCCGCCACCGGTGCGCCGACGATCGCGGAGGCCAGCCGTCCGGGAGAGCCGAGCGTGGCGGAGCAGAGGATGAAGGTCGGGTCGGACCCGTAGTGCCGGCAGACCCGGCGCAGGCGCCGGATCAGGTGTCCGACGTGGGTACCGAAGATGCCCCGGAGCGCGTGCACCTCGTCGATGACGACGTAGCGCAGGCCGACCAGGAAGTTGGCCCAACGGGCATGGTTCGGGAGGATCCCGGCGTGCAGCATGTCGGGGTTGGTGAGCACCGCGTTGGCGTGTCGACGCACCCAAGCCCTGGTATCGGGATCGGTGTCCCCGTCGTAGGTGGCGGGCACCACTCCAGGCAGCTCGAGCCGGCCGAACGCGCGCAGCTGGTCCTGGGCCAGAGCTTTGGTGGGATACAGCAGCAGAGCCCTGCCACCGACGGCTGCTGCCTCCGCGATCGGCAGCTGGTAGCAGAGCGACTTGCCGGACGCGGTGCCGCTCGACACGGCGACGGAACGTCCGGCCCGCGCCAGGTCGATGGCGGCGGCCTGGTGGCTCCACAGCACGGGTGCCTTCTGCGCCAGCTCCGGGGGCAGCGGCGAGCACAGCTCGCCGGTTCGCTCCGGCCGAGCGGGCATGCGCTCGATGTGCACGAGCTGGTCGCGGTCGGCCAGCGACCGGACGAGCTGCTCCAGGTCCACGCTGCCTCCGGGCCGATGGGTCGGTATGACCCTACGGCGTTGCGGGTAGTAACTTCCCGGCCCAGTGGGCACAGTCGCGACGCGGCGTCGCGCGTCCCCGGAGGAAGGAACAGGATGGATCTCGATCTGGATGTGACGGAGCGCAACGGCGTCGCAGTACTCGCCGTCAAGGGTGAGGTTGACGTTTACACGGCACCGAGGCTCCGTGAGAAGCTGGTCGAGCTGGTCACGGCCGGCCAGCACCGCATCGTGGTCGACCTCGAAGGTGTGGAGTTCCTCGATTCGACGGGGCTCGGCGTGCTCGTCGGCGGCCTGAAGCGGGTGCGCAGCCACGACGGCGACCTGAGCCTGGTGTGCACGCAGCACCGCATCCTGAAGGTGTTCGAGATCACCGGCCTCACCAAGGTCTTCTCCATCCACGAGAGCGTCGACGCCGCAGTCGCCGGCTAGCGAGGTGGTCGCTGGCGGTGACGGTGGCAGCATCGAGCTGGAGATACCGGCCAGGGCGGAGTACGTCGCCCTGGCCCGCCTCGTCGTGTCTTCGATGGCTTCGACGCGACGCGACCTGGCCGAGGATCGCCTCGACGACCTGAAGGTCGCGGTGAGCGAGGCATGCACCAACGCCATCGAGGCTCATGGCAAGGCCGACACCGACGACCGGGTGGTGCTGCGTTGCGAGGAGCACGACGACCGCCTGGTGGTGCAGGTCGAGGACAGAGGCCGCGGCTTCGATCCGCAGTCCCTGCCCGAGCACCCTCCCGTCACTGACCCGGACCGCCTGAACTTCGAGCGTGGGCTCGGGATCCCGCTGATCCGCACCCTCGTCGACGAGGTCGAGTTCCTCTCCTCCGGTGAGGGCACGGCTGTGCGCATGGCGATGTTCTGCGGCCCGTCGGTGAGCGGACTCGCCGACCTGGACGATGTCGATGACGACCATCCGTTCGATGTCGAGGCGCTCGACTAAAGAGCGCTCGGCGTACGTCGACGGGCCGGTGCGCACTCCCTGAACCCGGTCGTCGAGGAATTGGGCCCAAGCGGGCCGGGCGTTGCTGGTCATGGCCCGTTGTAGTCATTCACCACTCCTCGTGGTCAAGTCCCAGCCCTGGCGATCCGAACAGGCAGGGTGGCTCCCTCCTGGTCGGTCTGGCTGTTACCGGGCCTGGCCGTCCTGGCGGTCGCGGCCGTTGGCCTCATGGTGGCCTTCACACGCCGGCTCAGCAGCATCGACCGGCACGGGTGGCGCCTCCTCTCGGCCGCCCCGCTGTTGGCGGTCCTGCCTTCGACCCGACCCCTGTCCGCGGTCGTCCTGGTCGCCTCTGTCTCGATGATCGGCTTCATGGTCATGCCCCGACGCCGCCGGCTCAGGGGTGTGCTCGACGTCGCCCTCGTCGCTTCGTGCGTGGTCTTCTCGCTGTGGCCCCTCGTCGGTCCGCGAGTGGCGGGGGAGATCCAGGCCGGAGGCGTGTGGGAGAGGTTCACGGCCGTCCTCGCGCTCCTGGCTGTGTCGGCGAGCGCCGTCGTGGTCGCGAACCAGACCACCGCCCTCCGCCGAGGCCTGGCGGTGCAGCTCGTGGGAGTCGCGGGGATCTCCGTGGTGCTGGTCAACCGGCTGCCTGCCGTCGCGAACGCGGTCGCCGTCGTGTCGGGCGCGGCTGCGATCCTGCTGGCGGGGCACATCGTCGCTCGTGTCGAGCAGGACGGACGGCTGGTGGATGTGCGCCGGCGTCCGGCGAGCATGTTGGTGTCCGGCGTCGCCATCGCCCTAGCGGTCGCCGCCGGTGGCCGGTCGTTGATCGGGGGGGACTACCTCGAGCCCTTCATCGGGGTCACCGGCATCGCGGTGGTGCTCCTGGTCCTCGGCCGGCAGCTGGTGACGATCGTCGAGAGCGCCTGGACCGCCCGCGACCTCGAGGACGAGATCGCCGCTCGCACCGCGGAGCTGCAGACCAGCGAGGTCCGCTTCCGGTCGCTGGTGCAGACCAGCTCCGACGTCGTCACGATCCTCGACGAGGAGGGCGTCGTGCTGTTCCTCACCCCTTCTGTCGAGCGGGTCTTCGGATACCGGCCGAGTGACTGCGAGGGTCGCTCCCTCTGGGGCATGCTCCACCCCGACGACGTGCCGCTGGCCCGCAAGATGCTGGCCGAAGCGGTGGCCCACCCCGACGAATGCCTGACGGTGGAGTGGCGGCTCAGCCATCAGGGCGGTGGGTGGTCGCACTGCGAGTCGACCGTCCGCAGCCTGCTGCACGAACCGAGCGTCTGCGGGATCGTGCTCAACACGCGAGACGTCACGGAGCGGAAGGGCCTCGAAGAGCAGCTGATCAGGGAGGCGCTGCACGACTCGCTCACCGGCCTCGCCAACCGCGGCTTGCTGCGGGACCGGGCCAACCGGGCCCTGGACCGACGCGAGCGGATGGGTCACCAGATCGCCGTGCTGCTCATCGACCTGGACGACTTCAAGGCCATCAACGACGGGCTGGGTCATGCGGCCGGGGACGAGGCGCTCGGCATCGTGGCCCGGCGGCTCCTCGGCTGTGTGGAACCCGGAGACACCGTGGCCAGGCTGGGTGGTGACGAGTTCGCCATCCTGCTCGAAGCGATAGAGCCCGGTCATCCAGCGGTCGTGGCCGAGAAGATCCAGGAGATGCTGCGCCTCCCGATGTTCGTGCTCGGCCACGAGGTCTTCACCCCTGCGAGCGTCGGGGTCGCCACCACCTCGCACAGCAAGACGGCCGACGAGCTGCTCGAGAACGCCGACATGGCCATGTACCTCGCCAAGGGGCGCGGCAAGGGGCAGGTGGCGATGTTCGTGCCGGAGATGCACGTGGAGCTGCGCAACCGCCTCACCGTGGTCACCGAGCTCCGTCATGCAGTGGCGCGCCAGGAGTTCTCCCTCCGGTTCCAGCCCCTCGTCGATCTCAAGACCCGCAGGCTGATGGGCGTGGAGGCGCTTCTGCGGTGGCGACACCCGCGGCGAGGCCTGCTCACGCCGGACGCGTTCATCGCCCTGGCCGAGACCAGCGGAATCATCGTGCCGCTCGGGCGCTGGATCATGGCCGAGGCGATGCGCGAGCTGGCCCAGTGGCACGCGGCCCACCCGCGCCCCGACCGCGCCCTCTCGATCACCATCAACCTGAGCGCTCGCCAGTTCCTCGACCCGGGTCTGCTGGGCGACGTTGCCGCCGCCCTGGAGAACACCGGTGTCGCTCCTGGATCGGTCGTCCTGGAGCTCACCGAGACGATGCTGATGCACGACATCGAGGAGACGATCGACACGCTGCGGGCCCTGAAGCGGCTCGGGGTCCGTCTCGCGCTCGACGACTTCGGCACCGGGTACTCGTCACTCAGCTACCTGCGCCGCTTCCCCATCGACATCTTGAAGATCGACCGCTCGTTCGTCACGTCGTTGACCACCGAGGAGGGCCCGGACGTCGTCCGCTCGATCCTCAACCTGGCCGACACCTTCAAGCTGACGACGGTGGCGGAGGGCATCGAGAACTCGAGCCAGCTGGCGATGCTTCGCGCCCTCGGCTGCACGTACGGGCAGGGCTACCTCTTCGCCAAGCCCCTTCGCTCCACGCAGGTGGAGCAGCTGCTCGCCGACGAGATGCGGAGGCACGAGCGAGCCGCTTCCCCCGCTCTGGCCACTGCCGACGACCACGTGTCCTCGGTTTGACGTTTTTGACGGCCAAAACCTAACTTCCGCCCGGCAAAAGATGGAACAGGCGCTGACGAAGTCGGAGCGGGAGACGCTCAAGGCGATCTACCGCCTCACCGTGCCCGGCATGAGGGACGAGGCTCACACCGGCGACCTGGCCGAGGCACTCGGAGTGACGCCCGGCACCGTGACGGCCACCGTGAAGCGGCTGGCCGAGCGCGGCCTCTGCGACCATCGGCGCTATCGCGGAGTCGAGCTGACCGCGGATGGCCGGCGAGCAGCCGTGGCGTCGATCCGCCGGCACCGCATCGTCGAGCGCTTCCTCGCCGACATGCTCGGCTACGCCTGGAACGAGGCCGACCGCCACGCCGGCGCCTTCGAGCACGAGCTGCCCCAGGAGGTCGAGGACCGGCTCTTCGTCGCCCTCCACCGGCCGGAGACGTGCCCCCACGGCTTCCCCATCCCCGCCCCCGAGGTGGGCGAGATCGCCACCATGCCTCCGCTGTACTCGCTGGAGCCGGGTGACGCCGCCGTGGTGGCGGTGCCGGGCTCGACCGACGGGGAGGTCGTCGCCTTCCTGGACACACTGGGCCTGCGCCCTGGAGTGCGCGTCGTCGTGCGGGAGAAGCATCCCTTCGACGGGCCCCTCGTGCTCGACGTCGAAGGCCTCGACCGCACGGTGAGCGAGAAGGTCGCCCGGCAGATCTACGTCCAGAAGCAGGACGTCGCAGCGCCCGAGTAGACGCGACAACGGCGCCGGGAGGACCCGACGCCGTTGTCATCGAAGCATCTGAAGAGAGCTACACGAAGGCGCTGGCGAAGATCAGCGACACGATCGTCATCACCTTGATGAGGATGTTCATGGCTGGCCCCGAGGTGTCCTTGAACGGGTCGCCGACCGTGTCGCCCACGACCGCGGCCTTGTGCGTCTCACTGCCCTTGCCCCCGTGGGCGCCGGCCTCGATGTACTTCTTCGCGTTGTCCCACGCACCACCGGCGTTGGCCATGAAGATGGCGAGGCAGAACCCGGTGACGAGCGCTCCGGCGAGGAACCCGCCGAGGGCATCGACGTTGATGAAGCCGATCACGAGCGGCACGACGATGGCGAGGGCGCCGGGTACGAGCATCTCGCGCAGGGCTGCGGTGGTGGAGATGTCCACGCACTTGGCGTACTCCGGGACAACGCCTTCCCGGCCCTCTCGGAGGCCCGGGATCTCACGGAACTGACGCCGCACCTCCTCGATCATCTTGTTGGCCGCCCGGCCCACGGCATCGATGGTGAGTGAGGCGAACAGGAACGGCAGCATGGCTCCGAGGAAGAGGCCGATGAAGACCTCCACGACGCCGACGTCGAGCCTGAGGTTGTGACCCTCCACCGCCAGTGACGCCTCGAACGCCTTGAAGAGCGCAAGGGCGGTGAGGGCGGCGGAGCCCACGGCGAACCCCTTGGCCACTGCCGCCGTCGTGTTGCCGAGCGAGTCGAGGCTGTCGGTGACCTCCCGGACCTCCGGGGGCATGTGCGCCATCTCGGCGATGCCGCCGGCGTTGTCGGCGATGGGGCCGTAGGCGTCGACCGACACGACCACGCCGGTGGTTGCGAGCATGCCGATGGCGGCGGCGGCGATGCCGTAGATGCCCAGACCCTCTACCGCCTGCTCGCCGCCCCAGAAGGCGACGGCGACGCCGATGACGACCAGCACGACAGAAGCCGCCACTGAGACCATGCCGGCGGAGATGCCGCCCAGGATGGCCGTGGCCGGGCCGGTCTCCGCCTGCTGGGCGATCTTCTTGACCGGCCGGTACTCGTCCGACGTCCAGATCTCGGCCACCTTGCCGATCGCGTACCCGACGAAGAGGCCACCGATCACGGCCACGGGCAGGCCCCACCAGTTCTCCACGGCCTCGCTGCCGTTGAGCATCAGATAGGCAAGGACGAAGACGCCGACCACCGTGATCGCGGCGGCGACGTTGGTGCCCCGGTGGAGCGCCTTGGACAGGTCGTGCACCGAGGTGCTGCCCGACGACTTGACCATGAAGGCGCCGATGACCGATGCGACCATGCCCACGGCGGCGATGGCCAGGGGGAACAGGAACAGCTCGGGCACCCGGTCGAGGGTGATGGGCACGTCCACGCCGTTGACGGCGAGGAAGGGGATGAAGGCAGCCAGGGCGATCGGGGCGATGATGGCGCCGGTGTAGGACTCGAACAGGTCGGCGCCCATGCCCGCCACGTCACCCACGTTGTCGCCCACGTTGTCGGCGATGGTCGCCGGGTTGCGGGGATCGTCTTCGGGGATGCCGGCCTCGACCTTGCCGACCAGGTCGGCACCGACGTCGGCGGCCTTGGTGTAGATGCCGCCACCGACACGCGAGAACAGAGCGATGGAGCTGGCACCGAGGCCGAACGCGGTGAGGACGCTGAACGGATCCTCCACCTCCAGCCACTCGACGTAGATCAGGTAGCTCACGGCCAGACCGAGCAGCGAGAGACCCGCCACCGTGAAGCCCATGACCGCGCCACCCCGGAAAGCCAGCGGCAGCGCCAGCTGCGGGCCGCTGCGGGCCGCCTCTGCGGTGCGGGCGTTGGCCATGGTTGCGACCGTCATGCCGACGAACCCGGCAAGGGCGGAGAGCACTGCGCCTGAGATGTAGGCGATGGCTCCCCAGGGCCGTCCGTAGTCGAGGAAGACGGCGATGAGGACGGTCATGATGACGACGAAGCCCGCCACCCACGTGTACTCACGGCGGAGGAAGGCGCGTGAGCCTTCCTGGATCGCCTCCATGAGCTCCACCATGCGCGGGTTGCCGGGACTCGCCTTCTTGACGACCCCGTAGAAGAAGGCAGCCAGGGCAAGGCCGGCGATCGCCGTCAGGGCGGCGATGTACGGAACGGACTCCACGTGTGCTCCTCGGTGAGGCGGTCGGCGGGCGCGGCGCCGGAGCGCGCGGCACGAAGATAGGAGATGGCCCCTCCGGGGGGCCAGATGGCCGCAAGGCACCGCCTGGGCGCTGCGCCGGCGGATCTGCACCTGCCGCCGCGTGGATACGCTCAGCCCCGCCCGGGTGTCCCCGGCCGCGAGGAGCCGCTCGAAGAGCCGGCGCTCGTCCTCCACAGCCTCCCAAGGACAACAAGTGAGCGGTAAGAACAGCACCCACGAGGCCTCCGGCTCCAGCGACGACGAACTGTCCCTGCAGTACCTGGAGTCCGACCGGGCGATCCCTCGGGCCGTCCTGCGCCCGGTGCGGTCCTTCCTGCAGACGGAGGTGGCGTCGGGTGCGGTGCTCGTGGTCGCGGCGGTGGTGGCGTTGATCTGGGCGAACAGCCCCTGGCACACGTCCTACGAGCAGCTCTGGCACACCGAGCTCGGCTTCGAGCTCGGGCGCTGGAACCTCCGCTACGAGCTCCACCACTGGGTCAACGACGGCTTGATGGCCATCTTCTTCGCCGTCGTGGGGCTGGAGATCAAGCGCGAGCTGGTGCACGGGCAGCTGCGTGACCGTCGCGCCGCGATGCTGCCCGTCGTGGCTGCCCTGAGCGGCATGGTGGTGCCGGCGACCATCTACGCCGTCATCAACGTCGGCTCGCCCGGTGCCCGAGGTTGGGGCATCCCCATGGCCACCGACATCGCCTTCGCCGTAGGTGTGCTCGTCCTCGCCGGGCGCCGGCTCCCTCCGGAGCTGAAGATCTTCCTGCTCAGCATCGCCGTGGCCGACGACATCGGGGCCATCATCGTCATCGCCATCTTCTACTCGTCAGGCGTGGCGTTCGCTTGGCTCGCAGCCGCCGTCGGCCTTCTCGCCCTCAACGTCATCTGCAGCCGCATGGGCGTCCGTCATCTCGGCATCTACCTCGTGGTGGCCGTGGGCGCTTGGTTCGCCCTGCTGGAGTCAGGCGTGCACGCCACGCTGGCGGGGGTCGCGACCGGCCTCCTGACCCCCGCCAACGCCTTCCATGCGCCGGGCGCGGCGGCACGGGCGATCGTCCGCCGCGTGCGCGACGTCGAGGGAAACCACGCCAGCGCCGTGTCCGACGACCAGGAGCATGACGAGGCCGTGCTGTGGGAGGTGAGGAACATCGCCAGGGAGGCGACGTCGCCCCTGTTCCGGGTGGAGCACTCCCTGCAGTTCTGGTCCGCCTTCGTGATCCTGCCGATCTTCGCGCTGGCCAACGCCGGCGTGCGCATCTCCTCCGATGGCATGTCCGGGGAAGGTGCTTCCCTCGTCGCACTCGGCGTCGCCCTCGGTCTCCTCATCGGAAAGCCGCTGGGCATCGTCGGCGCAACCGTGCTGGCCACCAAGCTCGGCATTGGCCGCCTTCCGGCCGGGGTGACCCTCGTGCACGTGCTCGGGGCGGGCATCGTGGCGGGGGTGGGCTTCACTGTGGCGCTCTTCGTCGCGGGCCTCGCCTTCGCCGATCCGGTCCTGACCGAAGCCGCGAAGATCGGCATCCTGGGCGGGTCGCTGTTGGCGGCCGTCATCGGTTACCTGGTGCTGCGCCTGGCTCCGGTGCCTGCCCCCACGTCCGTCGCGCCGGAGCAGCGACAGCCGATCGACGCCTGAGGGCAAGTCGCGCGGTCGCCCTTCTTCAGTCGTCTGGTTCCGACTCGTCGGCGAGGGGCGTCGTTGCTCGCCGTCTCTCGAGGACGTAGCCGCCGGCTCGTGCCAGGCAGGCCGTGACGGGGACGGCCAGGAAGGCGCCGAGGATGCCGAGCGTGACGCCTCCTGCCGTCAAGGCGGCGATCACCAGCAGCGGATGCAGCTTGGTGGCCCGGCCCACGACGAGCGGCTCTAGCAAGTTGCCCTCGACCTGCTGCACCACGATGTTCAAGGCGAGCACGGCGAGAGCGGTGGGCACGCCGGCGTCCGCCAGGGCCACGAGCACAGCGAGGGCTCCTGCGGTGAACGCACCGACGATGGGAAAGAGGCCACCGAAGAAGACGAGCACCGCCAGGGGCAGGGCCAGCGGCACCCCGAGCAGGAACAGCCCGAGCCCGATGAAGACGGCGTCCACGGCCGCGACCACGAGCTGACCACGGAAGTAGCCCCCCAGCGTGTCCCACGCACGATGGCCCACCTCCGCGACGTCGCCCTGCAGGTGCGCAGGCGCCAGCTCGACGACGAAGCGGAAGAGGCGGCTCCGGTCTTTCAGGTAGAAGAACAGGGCGACGAGGAGGAGGAGCACGCCGCTGAGGAGCTCGAGGGTGGTGAACGCGATCTTCCGCCCTGCATCCCCGAGCTCGCCACCGCGTGCCCACTCCGCCGCTCGCTCCAAGGCCTCGTCCACGGCGGGGATGGTGACGTCGAAGCGCGCCGAGAGGAAGGCCTCGACGTCTGTGTACGCGTCTTCCAGGGCTATCACCACGTCGGGGACCTGGTCGGCGATCAGCCACCCGAGGACAGCGAGCGTCGCAGCCAGGAACGACAAGGAGCCGAGGAGCACCACCGCAGCCGCGGCGGCGGGCGGCAGCCGCCGCCGGAGTCGGTCGACGACCGGTGAGAGCAGCGCGGCGGGGAACAGGGCGAGCACCAGTGGTACGACGGCGAGGCGCACAGTGGAGAGGATCGCCACAGCCATCCAGAGCAGGACCGCAGCCCCGACGATGCTCCAGATGATCAGGGCGGCGGGGAGGAGGCGCTTCTCCCGCTCGACGGTCGGAGCCACTCGAGTCTCCCAGACGTGGCCGACGGTGCCGGCGTGACGGCTGGATTCGGGCGCGGGCATGCATCTCCTGGCAACAGCGATTGACACCTCGACGGGCACATCTCGACGCGACGCCGGCGTGCTCCGTGGCGATGGTGTGCCGACCAGGCTTCCCGGCGCTCCAGGCCCGGGTCTACCCGAGGGTCGGGCCCGTGAATCCGCGGGCCCTGCGACCGGCGCTCAGACGGGAGGAACCGCCCGCTCGTCGGCCAGCTCGGATCGGAAGCGCTGCCGGCCCGAGGGCGAGAGGAACCGGGTCCAGACGAACCATGCGACGGCCAGCAGCACCGCGAGGACGACGATGTACTGGAGGACGCTCATCACCGGCTCGATCTCCTCCCACCGCTCGCGCAGCAGGAACCCTGCGCCGATGAGACCGGTGTTCCAGATCAGGCTGCCGATGACGGTATAGAGCAGGAAGGCGGGCAACGGCATGCGACGGAAGCCGGCCGGCACCGAGACCAACGACCGGATGAGAGGCACGCACCGCCCGAGCAGCACGGCGACGACGGCCCGACGGTCGAACCAGCGCTCGGCCCGCTCGACGTCCTTCACCGAGAGGCGCAGCCACTTCCCGTAGTGCAAGGTCAGCGCCTTCAGCCGCACCGGCCCGATGGCGCCGGCGATGGCGTAGAGGGCGAGGGCGCCTGCGGTCGACCCGATGGTCGCAGCCACGATCATGCCCGGCAGCGACGCATCCCCGTCCGAGGCGACGAACCCGGCGAAGGGCAGCACCACCTCCGACGGGATGGGAGGGAACAGGTTCTCGAGCGCCACGAGCAGGGCGACGCCCACGTAGCCGAGCGTTTCGATGACGCTCGTGACCCATTCGGTCAGATTGCTGAGCAAGAGGTGTCGGCTCCTAGGTGGGGGCGGCGGACCGGTCGAGGGTACTGCCGGTGACCCTCGGCTCCCGGAGCAACGTTTGACATCCGGCCAGATGTCTGCAAACAGTCGAAGAAGAGATCAATGGCAAAACCCCTCGTCATCGTCGAGTCGCCCGCCAAGGCGAAGACCATTGCCGGCTTCCTCGGCAATGACTTCGTGGTGGAGTCGTCCATCGGCCACATCCGTGACCTCCCCCGGGGAGCGGCCGATGTCCCGGCCGCCTACAAGAGCCTGCCCTGGTCGCGTGACGGAGTCGACTGCGAGAACGACTTCAAGCCCCTCTACATCGTCCCGGAGGGCCGGGCGAAGGACCAGGTGCGCAAGCTGAAGGCGCTGCTCAAGAACGCGAGCGAGCTCTATCTCGCCACCGATGAAGATCGGGAGGGCGAGTCGATCTCTTGGCACCTCGTGGAGGTCCTGAACCCGCAGGTCCCGGTGCGCCGCATGGTGTTCCACGAGATCACCAAGGGCGCGATCGAGACGGCGGTGGCGAACTGGCGCGACATCAACCTTCCGCTGGTCGACGCCCAGGAGACCCGGCGCATCCTCGACCGCCTCTACGGCTACCGGGTGAGTGAGGTGCTCTGGAAGAAGGTGGCGCCCCGGCTCTCCGCCGGCCGGGTGCAGAGCGTCGCGACCCGGATGGTCGTCGAGCGTGAGCGGGAGCGCATGCGGTTCCGATCCGCGTCTTGGTGGGACATCCAGGGTCTCTTCGCGCCTGCCGGCGCCGATGACGCATCGGGTGGCTTCGGTGCCGGGCTCAGCTCCCTCGACGGTCGGCGCATCGCCGACGGCCGGAGCTTCGCCAGCGACGGTGCGGCCAGAGCCGATGTCGTCGTCCTCGACGAGGAGGCGGCTCGGGCCCTGGCCGGCCGCCTGGAGAGCAGTCCCTTCTCCGTCAAGGCGATCGAGCGCCGGCCCTACACCGACCGCCCGAAGCCGCCCTTCATCACCTCGACCCTCCAGCAGGCGGCGGGGAACAAGCTGCGGTTCTCCTCCGCCCGCACGATGCAGGTGGCCCAGGGGCTGTACGAGAAGGGCTACATCACGTACATGCGCACCGACAGCACCTCGCTGTCGGAGTCCGCCGTGGCCGCGGCCCGGGCGCAGGCGGGCCAGCTGTACGGGCGGGAGTTCGTGGCCGACGCGCCGCGCACCTACGCCAAGAAGGCGAAGAACGCCCAGGAGGCCCACGAGGCCATCCGCCCCGCGGGCGACACGTTCCGCACCCCCGATGCCGTGCGGGGCCAGCTGAACGGCGACGAGCAGCGGCTCTACGACCTCATCTGGCGGCGCACGATCGCCTCGCAGATGAAGGACGCGCTCGGCTCCACCGTCACCATGCGCCTGGAAGGCACCAGCAGCGCCGGCGAGCGCGCCGAGTTCTCCACCAGCGGCACGGTCATCACGTTCCTCGGCTTCCGCAAGGCGTACCAGGAGGGTGCGGACGACGTCGAGGGCGGTGACACCGAGGAGCGCCGGCTGCCGCAGCTGTCCGAGGGTGACGCCATCCGCGTGCTCGCCCTCGACCCGGAGGGGCATGCCACCAAGCCGCCCGCCCGGTACACGGAGGCCTCGCTGGTGAAGGCCATGGAGGACCTGGGCGTCGGCCGCCCCTCCACCTACGCGTCGATCATCTCCACCGTGCAGGACCGTGGCTACGTCTGGAAGAAGGGCAGCGCCCTGATCCCGTCGTTCACCGCCTTCGCCGTGACCACCCTGCTCGAGCGGCACTTCGAGCACCTGGTCGACTACGACTTCACGGCCAAGCTGGAGGACGACCTCGACAAGATCGCCAACCGCGAGGTCGAGCGGGTGCCCTGGCTGCGCCACTTCTACTTCGGGAACGGCTCTCCCGGTCTGCTCTCCATGACGTCGGAGCACCTGGACGACATCGACCCGCGCGACATCAACTCCATCCCCATCGGCATCGCCGACGACGGCCAGGAGATCGTGGCGAGAGTGGGCCGCTACGGCCCCTACCTGCAGAAGGGTGACGAGCGGGCCTCCGTACCGGAGGATCTGGCTCCCGACGAGCTGACGGTCGAGCGGGCGCTCGAGCTGCTCTCGGCACCTTCAGGGGACCGGGAGCTGGGAACCGACCCGCAGCGCGGGTTGCCGGTCGTGGCCAAGGCGGGTCGGTACGGCCCCTACGTGCAGCTGGGTGAGCCGGCCGGGAAGGCGAAGCCGCAGACCTCGTCGTTGTTCAAGGACATGAGCCTGGACACCATCACCCTCGACGAGGCCTTGCAGCTGCTCTCACTTCCGCGGGTCGTCGGCGAGGACCCGGAGACGGGCGAGGCGATCACCGCCCTGAACGGTCGGTACGGCCCCTACCTGAGCAAGGGCAGCGACAGCCGCAGCCTCGAGCACGAGGACCAGCTCTTCACGATCACGCTCGAAGAGGCCCTCGCCCTCTACGCCCAACCCAAGCAACGGCGGGGCGCGGCTGCGCCGAAGCCGCCGCTCAAGGAGCTCGGCGTGGACGGCGTCAGCGGCAAGCCCATGGTCGTGAAGGAGGGCCGCTTCGGGCCCTACGTGACCGACGGCGAGACCAACGCGTCGCTGCGGGCGGGGGACTCGCTCGAGGAGATCACGCCCGATCGCGGCTCGGAGCTGCTGGCCGAGCGCCGTGCGAAGGGGCCGGCCCCCGCCAAGCGCGGTGGCCGCAAGGCCGGTGCGCCCAAGAAGGCGGCGGCGAAGAAGGCCACCGGCGCCAAGGCGGCGGCGAAGAAGGGCACCGGCACGCGGAAAGCCGTGGCCAAGAAGGCCACAGGCGTGAAGAAGGCTGCGGCCCGCAAGGCCACGGGAGCCGGCCCGGACGCCTGACCTGGTGGCAGAGGGTGCCCGACATCGGGGCGCGCGGCACCTAGCCTGGCCGCGTGGCAGAAGGGCAGCGGCCGGACACAGGGGTGCCTGAGCCCGCGGCCGAGGAGCAGACGGCCGTGCCGCATGGCGACGGCGAGGCCGTGCTGCCTCCTGACGGCCCCTCCACCGCCCGCCTGTTCGGGTCGCCTGCGTTCTTCCGGCTCTGGCTGGCGCAGGTTGCGTCGTCGCTGGGCGACTGGATCGGGTTCGTGGCCGTGACCGCCATCGCGGCGAGGATCGGCGGTTCGTCGCAGGAGGCCGCGGTCGGCGTGGTGCTGTCGGCACGACTCGTCCCCGGGTTCTTCCTGGCACCTGTGGCGGGCGTGCTCATCGACCGGTGGGACCGCAAGAAGGTGATGGTGCTGTGCGACATCGGCCGCGGCCTCACGCTGGCCACCCTGCCGTGGGTGGACACGCTTCCGGGCCTGGTGCTCGCCTCGCTGCTGCTCGAGATCTTCACCCTGATGTGGTCGCCGGCCAAGGAGGCTTCGGTACCCAACATGGTGCGCAAGGAGTATCTGGCCACCGCCAACTCGCTGTCGCTCGTCGCCGCCTACGGGACGTTCCCCATCGGCACCGCCCTCTTCGCCGCGCTCGCCGGGGTTGCGACCTTCCTGGCTCGCTACGACGCCCTGGCCGGCCTGCGCGTCGACCAGACCAGCGTCGCCATCTTCTTCGACGTGGGTACCTTCTTCGTCTCGGCCTTCCTCATCTCCACGTTGACGTTGCCGTCCCGGCCCACGGCCGAGAGCCGGGGCAAGATCGAGCTCGGTGCGGCGTTCCGAGACGTCCGCGAGGGCTTCACCTTCATCGGTGGCAGCCGCCTCATCCGATCGGTCATGCTCGCCATCGCCACCGGCCTCATCGGCGGAGGCATGCTCGTTCCCCTCGGGCCGCGCTTCGCCAGCTCGGTGCTCGGGGGCGGCACTGCGGCCTTCGGCCTGGTGCTCACGGCCATGGGCTCGGGCGTGGCGGCGGGCATCGTGGCGCTCTCGGTGCTCCAGAGCCGCATTCCCCACACCCGCACGTTCGTGCTGTCCGTCTTCGGGGCGGGACTCTCGATCATGGCGGGCGCCTCCATGTCCGACCTGCGCCCGGCCCTCGCCTTCGTCTTCCTCCTGGGTACGTTCGCCGGCGCCATCTACGTGCTGGGCTTCACCATCCTCCAGGCGAACGTGGACGACGAGATCCGGGGACGCATCTTCGCGACGCTCTACACGCTCGTGCGGTTCTGCCTCCTGCTGGCCTTCGCCCTGGCGCCGTTCCTCAGCTCCGCCCTGGGCGCGCTGTCCAGCCGGTTCTTCGAGGGCCACGTCGAGCTGTTGGGCATCGACGTGGCGCTGCAAGGCGTGCGCCTGACGCTCTGGCTCGGGGGCATCATCATCCTCCTGGCCGGATGGGTGGCGGTCGTGGGTCTGCGTGAGCCCCGCAATGATCCGTGACCTGGATCGCGTTCGAGGGCGGTGACGGCAGCGGGAAATCGACCCAGGCTCGCCTCCTGGCCGAGCGGCTCGGCGCCGTCCTGACCCGGGAGCCGGGCGGCACCGAGCTGGGGGCCCGTGTACGTGAGCTGCTCCTGGAGCCCGGTTCGTCCATCGACGAGCGGGCGGAGACGCTGCTGATGGCCGCCGACCGGGCGCAGCACGTGCGCCAGGTGGTCGAGCCTGCGCTCGTGTCGGGCCGGCACGTGGTCAGTGATCGGTCGGCGTTCTCCTCGCTGGCGTACCAGGGCTACGGGCGGGGCCTGGGGGTCGACGAGGTTCGGCGGATCTGCGCATGGGCGAGTGGCGACCGCTGGCCGGATCTTGCCGTGCTCCTGCAGGTCGACCCCCGCCAGCAGCGGTCACGGATGCGAGGTGCACCCGACCGCATGGAGTCTTCCGGTGACGCCTTCCACGCCCGGGTGGCGGCCGGCTTCGTCGCCCTGGCGTCGGAGGATCCGGACCGGTGGTGCGTGGTCGACGGCAGCGGGTCGATCGACGAGGTCGCAGGTCGCGTATGGGACGCGTGTCAGCACTGGCTGGGATGATGCCGGGATGACCGATGTCTTCGCCGGGCTGGTCGGACAGCCGAGCGCCGCCGGCCAGCTTCGAGCCGCGGCCCGGGCACCGGTGCACGCTTACCTCGTCGTGGGCGCTGGCGGCACGGGCACCCGTGAGGCCGCTCGCGGCTTCGCCGCCTGCCTTCTGTGCCGCGACGGAGGCTGTGGCGAGTGCAGCGACTGCCGGCGAGCGATTGCCGAACGTCATCCCGATCTGGCCGTCTTCGAGCGCGTCGGCGCATCCATCAGCCGGGCCCAGATCGACGAGATCCTCCGGCTGGCCGTACGTCCACCCTCGGAAGGTGCCCGGAAGGTGCTGGTGCTGGTCGACTTCCACCTCGTGGCGCAGGAGCATCCCCGCCTGTTGAAGACGCTCGAGGAGCCGCCCGCCAGCACCGTGTTCGTCGTCCTGGCCGAGCAGGTGCCGCCCGAGCTGGTCACCATCGCCAGCCGGTGCGTCCGTGTCGACCTCGGCCCGGTTGCGGTGCAGGCCATCGCCGATGCCCTGGTGGTGGACGGGGTCGAGCCGGATGTGGCCATCGCCCTGGCGGAGGCGAGCGGCGGGCGAATCGACCGTGCCCGCCTCCTCGCGGCGGACTCGGGGTTCGCGGCGCGCTCGGCCGCATGGCGCAGCGTCGCCGGCCGCCTCGACGGCGCCGGCGCCACGGTCGCCTCGCTCACCGACGAGCTGCTCGGCACCATCGACACGGTCCTCGGACCGCTCGAGGAGCGACAGGCGGCCGAGGTGAGGGCCGTCGAGGAGCGCATCGCGCAGTACGGCGAGCGTGGGTCTGGTCGCAAGGAGCTGGACGAGCGCCACAAGCGTGAACAGCGGCGGGTCCGCCAGGACGAGCTGCGGTTCGGCCTTCTCACCCTGGCCGGCGCCTACCGCGACCAGCTGGTCGACGACGAGCGCGCGTCGACCCGCTCGTCTGCGATGGCTGCGATTCGTGCGCTGGACGCCGCCGGTGAGGCACTGGTTCGAAATCCCAACGAGACGCTGCTCCTGCAAGGCTTGCTCGTGCGGCTCACCGAGGCGGCCGAGGCCGCGCCTCCCGTCGGCTCGGCTGCGGGCCGATAGCCGGACGACCCCTCCGGGCCGAGCATCTATCCTGGGCCGGTCGCAAGCCCGAGTAGCTCAGACGGCAGAGCAACGCACTCGTAATGCGTAGGTCAGGAGTTCGATTCTCCTCTCGGGCTCCACACGGCGTCCTCCTCGAGCGAGCGGTCCGCTCGGGGGCTCGTCCGGCACTCCTGCTCGATCACCGCGCCGACGTGACCGAAGAGCGACGGCAGGCGGGCGAAGTACCCGGCCGTCGTCCCGCAGAAGAACCGGTCGCCGATCTCCGCGCTCGGAACCCTCGTCCTCGGCTCGACCCAGGAATCGGCCCGGGCGTGCACCCATATGGGTCGATCCGACGACATGCGGGAGCCGTGGCCCGCGAGGGCGTCGCACGCCGCGCCGACCGAACCGGTGGCCCGCAGGAAGTCCGTCGTCCCCTCGGCGGCCGAGAGGAAGTACATCTCCTCACCGACCCGGCGGCCGAGATCCGGATCGCCGCACAGGGCCGACGCAGCCTTGGCCACGGCCAAGGTCTCCCGGGCCGAGTACCAGCGGTTCTCGTCCCCGGCGGCGGGCCCGTGCCGACCGCATGGCCCAGCGCAGCGGCGAACAGCTCCTCGGCGCACGCGACCCCGAGCACCGCCTCGATGTAGCGACGCAGGCCAAGGACACGATCGCCGGAGGCCTGTACCGGTTTCTCACCCGAGAGGCGTCGATAACCGAACTATTCCGGTGTCGGCGTTGGGTGCCGGGTAGCGCAGGCCGTGCAGGGGTTCAAGAAGCGGCCCCCTGTGAAGCAGGACGGGCGGCCCCTGCTTCGGCTGGGGCCGCCCACTGCGGTAGGTGGGCCCGCAGCACGCTGATCTATCTTTCGCCCGTGAACGAGCTCGAAGAGGGGACGGTGTCCTCGATCGCCTGGGGGAAGGTGCAGTCGGCGGCCCGCACCGGGCAGGCCCTGGTGCCCGTGGTCCTCCAGGACACCGATACCGACGAGGTGCTGTACGTCGGCTTCGCCAACGAAGAGGCGTTGCGCGAGACCTTCGCCACCGGCACGGCGGTGCTGTGGTCGTCGTCGCGTGACGAGCTCTGGCGGAAGGGGGCCACATCGGGCGACGTGCTGGTCATCGACGAGGTGCGGGTCAACTGCGAGCAGAACTCGCTGCTCTACCGGGTGCGACCTCAGCGATCGGGCGCCTGCCACACCCGGGAACCCGATGGTGCCAGCCGGCGGACGTGCTACTACCGGCGCCTCGACGCCTCGGGCGGCCTCTCCTTCCTGCCCGGCTTCGACTCCGCTCCGTAGGCGGATGGCTACACCGGATGGCGGGGTAGGGTGCGGCCATGTCGCCGGATCCGGTCGAGGTCGATGAGCTGAAGGGTCGACAGTTCACCGATCAGGCCATGGAGCACATGCCTGCCTTGTACACCGCGGCCATGCGCATGACCCGGAACCCGGCTGACGCCGAAGACCTCGTGCAGGAGACCTTCCTCAAGGCCTACCGGGCCTGGGGCAGCTTCCAGCAGGGCACGAACCTGCGGGCCTGGCTGTACCGCATCCTCACCAACACCTACATCAACAGCTACCGGGCGAGGAAGCGCCGCCCGGAGCAGACCGAGATCGAAGAGGTCGAGGACCTGTACCTCTACCGCCGGCTGGGTGGGCTCGAGGCTGCACAAGCAGGGCGCAGCGCCGAGGACGAGGTGCTCGATCACTTCACCGATGGTGACGTGAAGGCGGCGATCGAGGCCCTTCCCGACCAGTTCCGCATCGCGGTGCTGCTGGCCGACGTCGAAGGTTTCTCGTACAAGGAGATCGCCGAGATCGTGGATGTGCCGATCGGCACCGTCATGAGCCGCCTCCACCGCGGAAGAAAGGCGTTGCAGAAGACGTTGCACGACTTCGGTATGGAGCGAGGGCTGGTCGGGGACCGAGATGGGTGACGCAGAGATGAACTGCGACGCCGTCATCGAGGAGATGTACACCTTCCTCGACGGTGAGCTGACCACCTCGCAGCGCATCACCATCACCTCCCACCTCGAGGGCTGCGTCGACTGCCACGAGGTGGTCGACTTCCATGCCGAGCTCAAGCTCGTGATCGCACAGCGGTGCACGGAGCGAGTGCCGGACGGCCTCGAGGAGCGCATCCGCAAGGTTCTTGCCAGCGGCGACCACAACGATCCGGCCGGGGGAATACCCCGCCTTTAGCCTTGGTTAGTGACAATATGAGTGAAGCTCTCGTCGGCACGCCCATCACGGGCAACGATCGTCCGTCCAAGGCCTTCGGCAAGGACCGCACCTGTCGCGAGGAGGTGTGTGAGACCCGCCTGTCGATCTACAACAACGGCAAGTACTGCTCGCTGCACGAGCCCATGTCGGTGCCCCGCACTCGGGGCAAGAAGATCGCCTGAGGGTTGAGCGGTCGGGGCTCTGCCGAGTACCGACCACTTGCACGCCCCACGTAGCATCGGCGACATGGACCCCCTGCTCGCCGCCAAGATCTGGCACGCATGGCTCGCCTACTTCCTGGTGATCCCGATCGCACTGTTCATCCTTGGCACCGCGCTGCTGTACGTGGTCCGCGTCAAGGCCACTCGCTACCCCCGCCGGTAGCGCACCACATGGCCGACCCCGTCGCCTGGGACCTCGCCGAGAAGGTCGCCGTCCGCGTGGCGGGTCGAGAGCCGCTGGCCGAGTCCTACCACCTGGCGTCGCTCGAGCGCGACATCGCCGAGCTGACCCCCGAGGCGGAGGCGCTCGTCGCCGAGGTCACCGGGCTGCCCTCGCTCGCCGGCCCAGCCCGCGCCCGAGTCACGGACCGCGCCGGCTGGATCCACGCCAACGTGGCCTCGTTCCAGCGGCTGCTGCGGCCGGTGCTCGAGAAGCTGGCGCCTCGCATGGGCGCGAGCGCGTTCGCTCCGGTGACCGCACGAGTGGCCGGAGTGCAGCTCGGCACCATGCTCGGCTGGATGTCCACGAGGGTCCTCGGCCAGTACGACCTGCTCCTGATCGAGGACGAGCGCCCCGACGAACAGGACATCGTCTACTTCGTCGGGCCCAACGTGCTGGCCCTCGAGCGGCGCTTCGGCTTCCCGCCCCGTGAGTTCCGACTCTGGCTCGCGCTCCACGAGGTCACCCATCGGGCCCAGTTCACCGGCGTGCCGTGGATGCGTTCGCACTTCCTGTCCCTCGTCGAGTCCACCCTCCAGGGCATCGACCCCGACCCGAAGCGCTTCCTCGAGGCGCTGCGTCGCTCGGCCGATCAGGTCCGGGCGGGGCAGAACCCGCTCGACGACGGAGGCCTGGTGGCGCTGCTGGCCGGGCCCGCGCAGTACGAGTCCCTGCAGCGGGTCTCGGGCCTGATGAGCCTGCTCGAAGGGCACGGTGACGTCACCATGAACCGCGCCGGACGAGGCCGTGTGCCGAGTGCGGACCGATTCCACCGCACCCTGCACGACCGCCGTGGCTCGGCCACCGGGGCGGCGAAGGTCCTCCAGAAGCTCATCGGGCTCGAGGCCAAGATGAAGCAGTACCAGCAGGGCGAGCAGTTCATCGAGGCGGTGGAGCGGGTGGGTGGCACCGCGCTGATCGACCGCGTGTGGGAGGGGCCCGAGATGCTCCCCGACCTCAGTGAGATCAGGGACCCCGATCGATGGGTCGCACGGGTCCGGTCCGGCGCCGAGGTCGTTCGTTAGTCTGCGGCGTGGGCACGGTTCTGGTGGTCGACGACGAGCCGGACATCCGTGAGCTGGTCCGCTTCAACCTCGAGCTCGACGGGCACGTGGTGGTGACCACCGGCAGCGGGCCCGAGGCGCTGGAGCACATGGCGGCCGCTCCGCCCGACGTGATCGTGCTCGACGTGATGCTGCCGGAGATGGACGGCTGGCAGATCCTGGCCTCGATGAAGAGCATGGTCGACGCCCGAGTCGCGCACGTGCCGGTGATCATGCTGACGTCGCAGCGCGACGACCTGGACCAGATCCGCGGCGGTATCGAGGGTGCGATCCGCTACCTCACCAAGCCGTTCTCCCCGTCGGAGCTGCGCCGGGAGGTGGCCGCGGCCCTGACCGGCGAGCCGGAGCCGGTGAAGCGTCGCCGAGCCCAGACCGACGCCCTGGAGAAGCTGGCACGCATCGAGGGCGGCACCGGAGCCCAGCCTCCAGCGGTCCGCGCGCCTCGGCCGCACCTCACCCGCCTCGAGCGCTCGCACACGCCGACCGCGACCCGCCCGACCGAGAGCCGACTGAGCCCGGAGAAGCTGGCATTGCTCTCCGACAAGCAGCGGGAGCTGCTGACCATGGTCGGTGCCACGCCGACGGTCAGCGAGGCGGCCGAGCGCCTCGCGGTCAGCCGGTCGAACGTCTACGCCAGCCTTCGCCGCATCGCGCGCAAGCTCGAGGTCCGATCCGTGCCCGAGCTCGTTCTCCTGGTGCGCGCCGGTGGCGTCCCTACGTAGCGAGCTGCTGGCCCGGTCGGCGTTCCCGCCGGGGTCGACGCCGATCATCTGCGCCGTCTCCGGCGGTGCCGACTCCCTGGCCCTGCTCGTGCTGGCTTGCGCCGCGGGCGGGAGCGATCGGGTGACCGCAGTCCACGTGGACCACGGCTTGCGCGACGGCTCGGAAGCCGAAGCGGTCGCAGTTGCCATCGCAGCCGCCCGGTACGGCGCCCGCTTCGAGGCGCGACGCGTCGAGCTGCGCGCCGGGCCGAACCTCGAGGCACGAGCTCGAGAGGCTCGTCGGTCGGTGCTCCCGCCGGACGCGATGACCGGCCACACGGCCGAGGACTCGGCCGAGACCATGCTGTTGAACCTGGTGCGAGGAGCCGGCCTCGATGGCCTCGCCGGCATCCGGCCGGGCCCGACCAAGCCGCTGCTCGCCCTCCGGCGCAGCGAGACGCGTGCGCTGTGCGCCGCCGAGGGCCTGGACTGGCTCGAAGATCCATCGAACGCAGACCCGTCCTTCCGGCGGAACCGCGTCCGCCACGAGCTACTCCCCCTGCTCGACGACATCGCGGCGCGAGACGTCGTCGCCGTGCTGGTGCGCCAGGCCGAGCTGCTGCGAGCCGACGCCGACCACCTGGCGGCAGATGCCCTGGTGCTGGACCCCACCGACGCCCTGGCCCTCGCCGCCGCCCCTGTCGCCCTCGCCCGGCGAGCCATCCGGCGCTGGCTCGCGTCGGACCACCCCCCGGACGCGGCGACGGTGGAGCGCGTGCTCGCAGTAGCCCGAGGCGAAGGCCGCGCGTGCGACATCGGCGGGCGCCGCCAGGTCCGCCGCACCGCACAGCGCCTGCGCCTGGTCGACCTGGCGTTCCCGCCGCCGAGCATCGGGCTCGGTGGCCGCTAACGTCCGACCGGTGCTGGCAGAAGATCCGAACCTCGGCGAGACAGTGGTGTCAGAGGACGAGATCCGGTCCCGCATAGCCGAGCTCGGCGGCCGCATCACGGCCGACTACCAGGGCCGCCCACCACTCCTCGTCGGCGTCCTGAAGGGCGCGTTCGTCTTCATGGCGGACCTCGCTCGCGCCATCGACCTCCCGGTGGACTTCGACTTCATGGCCGTGTCCTCCTACGGCAGCAGCACGAAGACGAGCGGCGTGGTGCGCATCGTGAAGGATCTCGACGTCGACCTGTCCGGGCGCCACGTCATCGTGGTGGAGGACATCATCGACTCCGGGCTCACGTTGAACTACCTCCGGAAGAACCTCCACGCCCGCAACCCGACCTCGGTCGAGGTGTGCGCCCTGCTCGTCCGTGACGGCAAGCAGCACGGCGACCTCGACCTGAAGTACGTCGGCTTCGTCATCCCGCCGGCGTTCGTCGTGGGGTACGGGCTGGACGTGGACGAGCGGTACCGGAGCCTGCCGTACGTCTGTACGTATGTTGGGCCAGAGCCCTAAGTACGCTCGAACACACCGTGAAGAAGAAGATCGCCCGCAGTGCGCTGTTCTACGTCGTTGCGGGACTCGTGGCCCTGCTCCTGCTGGCCAACTTCCTGTCACGGGGAGAGGAGCGGGAGGACCTCACGCTCGCCGCGTTCGAGCGGTCGGTGGCGGCCGGGCGGGTGCGAACAGCCGAGCTCATCGATTCCGACTCCGGTGGCACCGTGCACGCGACTCTGGTGGACGGTCGGGAGATCCAGGCGGACTATCCCGGTGAGTACGCCGACGAGCTGACCACCAAGCTGCTGGATCGTGGTGTGGAGATCGACGCCAAGAAGGAGGACCCGAACCTCTGGGTCTCGCTGCTCGTCAACTTCCTGCCGTTCGTGCTCATCTTCGGCATCGCCCTCTTCTTCATCAGCCGAATGCAGGGGGGCGGGAACCGGGTCATGCAGTTCGGCAAGGCGAAGGCCCGACAGCTCACGAAGGACTCGCCGAAGGTCACCTTCGCCGACGTGGCCGGCGCCGACGAGGCCGTGGCCGAGCTGCAGGAGATCAAGGACTTCCTCGAGTCGCCGGCGAAGTTCCAGGCGATGGGAGCCAAGATCCCGAAGGGCGTCCTGCTCTACGGACCCCCCGGCACCGGCAAGACGCTCCTGGCGCGCGCCGTCGCAGGTGAGGCCGGTGTGCCCTTCTTCTCGATCTCGGGCTCGGACTTCGTCGAGATGTTCGTAGGCGTCGGCGCCAGCCGGGTGCGTGACCTCTTCGAGCAGGCCAAGGCCAGTGCTCCCGCCATCATCTTCATGGACGAGATCGACGCCGTCGGACGGCACCGTGGCGCCGGGATGGGCGGTGGCCATGACGAGCGCGAGCAGACCCTCAACCAGCTCCTCGTCGAGATGGACGGCTTCGACGTCAAGACTGGCGTGATCCTCATCGCCGCCACCAACCGTCCCGACATCCTCGATCCGGCCCTGCTGCGCCCCGGTCGCTTCGACCGCCAGATCGTCGTCGACCGTCCGGACCTCGAGGGGCGCAGGAAGATCCTCGACGTCCACGGCCAGGACAAGCCGATCGGCGACGACGTCAAGCTCGACGTGCTCGCCCGCCGCACCCCGGGATTCACCGGCGCAGACCTGGCCAACCTCATGAACGAGGCCGCCCTCCTCACCGCTCGCCACGGCGGCGAGCGCATCGGGATGCGCCAGATGGAGGAGGCGATCGATCGGGTGATCGCCGGGCCGGAGCGCAAGACCCGCGTCATGTCCGACAAGGAGAAGCGGGTCATCGCCTATCACGAGGGCGGGCACACCCTGGTGGGCCACGTGCTGCCCTACGCCGACCCGATCCACAAGGTGTCGATCGTCGCTCGCGGCCAGGCCCTGGGCTGGACCCTGGCCCTCCCGCTGGAGGACAAGTACCTCGTCACGCGCTCCGAGCTGCGCGACGAGCTGGCCATGCTGCTCGGCGGGCGCACCGCCGAGGAGCTGATCTTCTCGGATCCGACCACGGGTGCGCAGAACGACATCGAGAAGGCCACCAAGATCGCCCGAGCGATGGTCACCGAGTACGGCATGAGCGACCTCCTCGGGCCCCAGCAGCTGGGTGACAAGCAGGGCGAGGTGTTCCTCGGTCGCGACTACGGGCACCAAGCCAACTACTCCGACGAGGTGGCGGGGCGCATCGACGGCGAGATCCGCCATCTGATCGACACGGCGCACGACCGGGCTCGGTCGATCCTCGCCCTGCACCGCGAGACCCTCGAGGCACTGGCGACTGCGCTGGTGGAGCGCGAGACGCTCGACACGCCCGAGCTGATGGAGATCATCGGCCACCTGCCGAAGTGGACCTCGGCCGCAGCGTCCGGCAGCAACGGCAGCGCCAACGGGTCTCACGCCGCCAAGGGTGCCGTGGCGCTCGGCGTAGCCGTCGACGACCCGACGGCCCCGTGAGCGTGGACCGGGCGCGCATCGAGCGCGCGGTGGTCGAGATCCTCGAGGCGATCGGGGAGGACCCCTCCCGCGACGGGCTGCGACGCACACCGGCGCGTGTGGCGGGCATGTACGAAGAGGTGTTCTCGGGGCTGTCCTGCGATCCGGGCGAAGTGCTCAACGTCACCTTCGAGGCCGACCACGACGAGATGGTGCTGGTGAAGGACATCCCGTTCCAGTCGGTGTGCGAGCACCACCTGCTGCCCTTCGTCGGGTCGGCCCACGTGGCCTACATCCCGAGCAAGGACGGCCGGCTCACCGGCCTGTCCAAGCTGGCGCGCCTGGTGGAGGGGTTCGCTCGCCGGCCCCAGCTCCAGGAGCGGATCACCTCCCAGGTGGCCGACGCGATCGAGGCGGGGCTGGTTGCGCGAGGCGTGCTGGTCGTCATCGAGGCCGAGCACCTGTGCATGTCGATGCGGGGCGTCAAGAAGCCGGGCGCCACCACGGTCACCTCCGCGGTCCGAGGGCTCTTCCGGGATGACGCACGGACTCGGGCCGAAGCCATGGCCTTCATCCACGGCCACTGACGAACCCGATCTAACTGCGTTCACAGTCCCTGGACCTGGGGCGTCCACCGGTAACCTGACCGCCGATGCCCGTCCGCCCTCTCGTCATGGGAGTCCTCAACGTGACCCCCGACTCGTTCTCGGACGGGGGCCGCTGGTTCGACGACGACGCCGCGGTGTCCCACGGCCGTCGCCTCTTCGACACGGGCGCCGACTTCGTCGACGTGGGTGGCGAGTCGACCCGGCCGGGGGCGACCCCGGTGGACGAAGCCGAAGAGCTCCGGCGGGTGCTGCCGGTCGTCCGTGAGCTGGCTCGCTTCGGTCGGGTCTCGATCGACACCCGGCAGCGGGCGGTGGCCGAGGCCGCCGTCGACGCCGGGGCCACGCTCGTGAACGACGTGTCGGCCAGCCTGTGGACGGTGGCCGCGGAAGGCGGCGTGGCCTTCGCTGCCATGCACATGCAGGGCGCGCCGTCCACGATGCAGGCCTGCCCCACCTACGGCGACGTGGTCGCGGAGGTGGCCGACTTCCTCGTGCGCAGGGCGACTGCGGCGCGCGAGGCAGGCGTCGAAGAGGTGTGGATCGATCCTGGGCTGGGATTCGGGAAGACCGACGCCCACAACCTCTCTCTGGTCCGGGGGCTCGGGCGCCTGGTGGCGACGGGGTTCCCGGTGCTGGTGGGGGCGAGCCGCAAGGGGTTCCTGGGCCGCCTGGTCGGGGGAGCGCCGGCGGACGACCGGCTGGAAGCGTCCATCGCCATCGCTACCGTCGCCTTCGCGTCGGGGGCCGGCATGGTGCGGGCCCACGACGTCGCCGCCACGGTCGCCGCTGCGGCACTCGTGGCCGAGTCCGGGCTGGTCCATCGGCTGGCGGCATGAAGGGCAAGTGGGAGCGCGGCATCGCTCCCCGACACTTCAGCTGGATCGTGAAGGACCAGCTGGCTGTGAGCGAGCGACCCGGCGGCTACGCCCGGAACCACCGCAAGGTGCGCCGCCACGAGGAGATCCTCTGGCTGCGCAACTCGGGCTTCGCCCGGGTGGTCTCCCTGCTGCCGTCGTCGCACAACCTCCATGCCTACGACGAGCTGGGCCTCGAGTGGTCGCACTTCCCCCTGGGCCCCACCGCCGATGCCCGCAAGACGCTGATCGAGGTCTACGAGGCGCTGCGGGGGTGGCTCGGCGCCGGCCAGCCGGTGCTCGTGCACCAGGAGGAGCTGGGTGACCGGCTGATGGGGGTGGCGGCGGGCTACCTGCTCTATGCCGGCCTGATCGACTCCGGCCCCCGTGCCATCACCATCGTCGAGAAGATGCTGCACCGTGAGATGGGGCCGCAGGGCCGCGAGCTCGTGGCCCTCGCGTCAGACCTCTAAGGGCATGGACGAGATCCAGCTGCGCGGTCTGCGGGCGCTGGGCGTGCACGGGGTGCTCGACGAGGAGCGGTCGCGAGCCCAGCCGTTCGAGGTGGACCTCGACGTGCGGGCTGACCTGTCCGCCGCTGGGGCCTCGGATGCGCTGGACGACACGCTCGACTACGGGGCCATTGCGACGGCCGTGGAGTCGGTGATCAGAGACGAGCGGTTCGACCTGCTCGAGCGTCTGGCCGAGCGCATCACCGAGGTGGTGCTGGTCGACGAGCGGGTGCGCGAGGTGACCGTCGTCGTGAGAAAGCTCCGTCCCCCGGTCAGCGTTGCCCTCGACCACGCGGCGGTGCGGATCACTCGAACCCGCAGGTGAGGGCGTTCCTGGCCCTCGGCTCCAACCTGGGTGACCGATGGGGCTACCTGCGCGAGGCCGTGAGCTCCCTGGCCGACGTCGTCGGCGTGTCGCACGTGTACGAGACCGAGCCCCAGGGCGGACCGCCGGGTCAGCCCGGCTACCTCAACTGTGTGGTCGAGCTGGACACCACCTTGACGCCGCGCCAGCTGCTCGAGGTCTGCCACCGGCTCGAGCTCGCAGCCGAGCGGGTGCGCGCCGAGCACTGGGGACCTCGGACGCTCGACGTCGACATCCTGCTCGTCGGTGACCTCGTGATCGACGAAGCCGACCTCCAGGTGCCGCACCCGCGGATGTGGGAGCGGCGGTTCGTGTTGGAGCCTCTCGCCGATCTTGCTCCCGAGCTGGTGCCGAGCGATGTGCACCGACTCGGTGGTGGAACCGTGCAGCGGGCGGGTACGTTGTAGCCACTGGAGCGAACGGCACCCCGCTCGGGGGCCGGAACGTCGAAAGTGAAGGTACGTGCCTGCACTGCGGGTGATCGGGCCGGGCAAAGCCGGCCTTTCGTTGACGGGGGCTCTCGACGCGGCGGGCTGGCGCGTCGATGCGCCGCTCGGGCGCGGTGACGACCTCGCCGACGCCGCGGCCGGCGTCGACCTGCTCGTGCTCGCCACTCCGGACGCCGCGATAGCCGCGGTAGCAGCCGCGGTGGCACCGGTGCCGACCACGGTGGTCGCCCACCTCTCCGGAGCGCTCGGCCTGTCGTCGCTCGAGCCGCACGGGCGCCGGGCGACCATCCACCCCCTCCGATCGCTGCCCGCTCCTGGCACCGATCTTCGTGGTGCCTGGTTCGCGATCAGCGGTGACCCGTTGGCCGCCGAGGTCGTCTCTGCGCTCGATGGCCGGGTGGTGCAGGTGGACGAGGCGAAGCGCGTCAGCTACCACGCCGCCGCCGTGATCGCCTCGAACCACCTGGTGGCGCTGCTCGGCCAAGTCGAGCGGGTGGCGGCCGAGGCCGGGGTGCCGCTCGAGGCCTACCTCGACCTGATTCGGGGCACGGTCGACAACGTCGCGCTCCTCGGGCCGGCGGGTGCGCTCACCGGGCCCGTGGCCCGAGGTGACTGGGCCACGGTCGACGGCCATCTCGCGGCCCTTGCGCCGGCCGAGCGCCCGGCGTACCAGGCCCTGGCCGATCTGGCGGCCCGGCTCGTCACCGATCGTGGACCGCTTGCTGTGGCGGCCGGACGATGAGCGTGCAGACCGTCGAGTCGATCGAGGGCTTTCGGAAGGTCCTCGACGAAGAGCGTCGGGCCGGCCGCACCGTGGGGCTGGTGCCCACCATGGGGTTCCTCCACGACGGCCACGCGTCGCTGATGCGACGGGCGGCGGCCGAGTGCGACGTGGTCGCCGCCACCATCTTCGTCAACCCGCTGCAGTTCGCGGTCAGCGAGGACCTGTCCAGCTATCCGCGGGATCTGGCCGCGGATCAGCGGCTGGCCGAGGCCGCCGGCGTCACGTGGCTGTTCGCCCCGCCCGTGGAGGAGATGTACCCGGGTGACGTGCACACGACCGTCACCGTCGCCGGTGAGAGCGAAGGGCTGGAGGGCGAGATCCGCCCCACCCACTTCGCCGGTGTGGCCACGGTGGTGGCCAAGCTCTGCAACATCGCCGGCCCGTGCCGCGCCTACTTCGGCGAGAAGGACTGGCAGCAGCTGCAGGTGGTCCGGCGGATGGTCGCCGATCTGTCCATGCCGGTGGAGGTCGTCGGGTGTCCGATCGTGCGGGAGCCGGACGGCCTGGCCCTGTCCAGCCGCAACGCCTACCTGTCCGCCGCCGAGCGCCGTGCCGCCACGGTCCTGCACCGGGCCCTACGGGCCGGGGCCGATGCTGCCGACCCAGTGGAGGCCATGCGTCGCGTGGTGGCCGCCGAGCCGCTGGCCGAGCTCGACTACGCCGAGATGCGAGACGGCCGGCTGCTCGTCGCAGCACGCCTCGGCACGACCCGACTCCTCGACAACCTGGCCTGGGAAGGCCCGTCCGACAACCACAAGGCCTTGGAGGGCTGAAGATGCGCCGCAGGATGATGAAGTCCAAGATCCACCGGGCCACCGTCACGGACGCCAACCTCAACTACGTCGGGTCGATCACGCTCGACACCGCTCTCATGGAGCAGGCCGACATCCTCGAGTGGGAGCAGGTGACCGTCGTCGACATCGACAACGGCGCCCGCTTCGAGACCTATGCCATCCCCGGTGGCCCGGGTGATGTGTGTCTGAACGGTGCGGCGGCCCGCCTCGTGCACACCGGCGACCGGGTGATCATCATCACCTACGGCGACTACGACGATGCCGAGCTGGAGAGCTTCGAGCCCCGCATCGTGCACGTCGACCGCTCGAACCGCGCCATCGCCGAAGAGCTCGCGGTGCTGCAGGTCCAAGTCGACGCCTGAGCGGCCGGCCCGGCCCGGTCGAATAGCGTCGCCCGCCGTGCCCGCTCCCGACCTCGACCTGCTTGTCGTCGGCAGCGGCGTGGCCGGGCTCTCGGCCGCGGTGCGGGCCGCCGGCGGGCCCGGTCTTCGGGTCGGCCTGCTCACCAAGGGCGAGCTCACCCAGGCAGCCACCCGATGGGCCCAGGGTGGCGTGGCTGCGGTGCTCGGCGGTGACGAGGACTCCACCGATCTCCACCTGGCCGACACGCTGAAGGCAGGGGCGGGGCTGTGCGACGTCGACGCGGTGCGCGTGCTCGTCGACGAGGGGGCCGGGAGGGTCAGCGACCTCATCGCCCTGGGCGCGATGTTCGACGTCGACCACGAAGGCCGCCTGCTGAAGGCCCGTGAGGGTGGGCACTCCATGCCCCGCATCGTGCATGCCGGGGGTGCGGCCACCGGCGCCGAGATCGAACGAGCCCTGGTGGCGGCGGTGCGGGAGACGGCCGCATCCGTGCTGGAAGGCTGGCTCGCGCTGGACCTGCTCGTCGAGGGCGGTCGGTGCCGCGGGGTGCGGGCGACCGCACCGGACGGCGTCGTGCGGGACGTGAGAGCGGCCAACGTGCTGATGGCCACCGGGGGGGCAGGCCAGCTCTTCGCCGTCACCACCAACCCCAAGGAGTCGACCGGCGACGGGCTGGCCATGGCCCTTCGGGCCGGCGTGGCGGTGGCCGACGTCGAGTTCATGCAGTTCCACCCGACCGCCCTGCACCATCCGGCCATGCCCCGGCCGCTGCTGTCCGAGGCGCTACGGGGCCATGGTGCCCTGCTCCGCGACGCCAAGGGCGAGCGCTTCGTCGACGAGCTCCAGCCCCGGGATGTGGTGGCGCGGGCGATGACGGCCACCATGCTGGAGCAGGGCGTCGAGCACCTGTGGCTCGACGCCACGCACCTCGAGAGCTTCGACGCCCGCTTCCCGACCATCGCCAACTCGGTGCAGGAGATCGGGCTCGATCCGTCGAGGGACTGGCTTCCCATCGCGCCCGCCGCCCACCACCTCTCGGGCGGCATCGTCACCGACCTCGACGGGGCCACGACCCTGCCGGGCCTGTGGGCCGCGTGCGAGGTCGCCTGCACGGGGGTGCACGGAGCCAACCGCCTGGCCTCGAACTCTCTGCTCGAAGGCATGGTGTTCGCGCCGCGGGTGGTCGAGGCCATCGAGCGCGGCAAGGAGGGCCCGGAGGCCACCGGCGCCATGCGAGACGTGCTGCACGACACAGCCCCGCGGATCTCGGCCGCCCGCAACGACGACGCCGACGGCCGGCATGCGACAACCGGAGCCGGCTCGGAAGGACGCGAGCGGCTCCAGCGGGCCATGACCGAGGGGGCCGGGGTGCTCCGGTCGGCGGAGTCCCTCGCGCGCACCCGCGACGTCGTGGCCGGCGTGGAGACCGGGGACGACGTCGAGCTGGCCAACCTGGTGCAGGTCGCCTTCGCACTGCTGGCCTCGGCCACGGCCCGGGAGGAGAGCCGCGGCTCTCACACCCGCACCGACTTTCCCGCAACCTCCGACAGCTTCAAGCGCAGACTGGTGATCTCGTGACAGAGCCACACCCGCCCATGTTCGCCGTGCGAGATGCGGTCGGGCGTGCCCTCGCCGAGGATCTCTCGCCCCTAGGGGACATGACGGCATCGCTCCTGGCCGTCGACCAGCAGGCGGCCGTCGCGCTGGTGGCGAGGGACGAGGGGGTGGTGGCCGGCCGCCTCTGCGCCGTGGAGTCGTTCCTCCAGGTCGACCCCACCGTGCGGGTGGAGTGGCGGATCGACGACGGCACCGAGGTGGGCGCCGGCGATGTGATCGCCCGGGTCGAAGGGCCCCTGCCGTCGCTGCTGACCGCCGAGCGCACCGCCCTGAACTTCCTGCGGCACCTCTCGGGCATCGCCAGCCTCACCCGTCGGTACGTGCGCGCCACCCACGGGCAGGTCACCATCCTCGACACCCGGAAGACCACGCCGGGCCTCCGCACCCTCGAAAAGGCCGCGGTGCGCGCCGGCGGGGGCACCAACCACCGCGGTTCGCTCTCCGACGGGGTGCTGATCAAGGACAACCACCTCGGCGGCATGACCATCTCGGAGGGCGTGCGCCGAGCCCGACTGCGGTGGCCCGGTCGGCTGGTCGAGGTCGAGTGCGATCGCCTCGAACAGGTCACCGAAGCGCTCGAGGCCGGCGCCACCATGGTGCTCCTCGACAACATGGCGCCCGACGTCGTCCGGGAGGCCGTCTCCCTCGTCGGGGGCCGGATCCCCGTGGAGGTGTCCGGTCGCGTGACCCTCGAGACGCTCGGCTCGTACGCGGAGATCGACGGCGTCGACTTCGTATCCGTCGGCGCCCTGACCAACTCCGCCCCGGTGCTCGACATCGGCCTCGACCTCGAGGGGGACTGATGCTGCTCGCCGTCGACGTCGGGAACACCCAGATCCTGATCGCCCTCTACGACGAGGACACGATCGTCGACCACTGGCGCCTGGCCACCAACGCGGAGCGCACCACCGACGAGTACGCCGTGCTCATCCGCCAGTTCATCGGCGACGTCGCCATCGACGGCGTGGCCATCTCCTCCGTCGTGCCCCGGGCCACCGCTGCGCTCCGCGGTGTCTCTACGCGCTACTTCAAGCATGAGCCGGTCGTCGTCGAGCCCGGCACCAAGACGGGCATGCCGATCCTCATCGACAACCCACGAGAGGTCGGCGCCGACCGCATCGTCAACGCCATCGGCGCGTACGACCTCTACGGAGGGCCGACCATCGTGGTGGACTTCGGAACGGCCACCACCCTCGACGCAGTGTCGGCCAAGGGGGAGTACCTCGGCGGCGTGATCCTCCCAGGCATCGACATCTCCCTCGACGCCCTCTACGCGCGCGCCGATCGCCTGTCGCGCGTCGAGCTGATCGAGCCGCGCAGCGTGATCGGGAAGAGCACGGCCGAGGCACTGCAGTCCGGGGCGATCTACGGGTTCTCCGCCCAGGTCGACGGCCTCTGCGCCTTCATGAAGGACGAGCTGGGTGAGTGCACGGTCGTCGGCACCGGGGGCCTCAGCGCCCTCATCGGTCGCTACTCGTCCGAGATCCAGCACCTCGACCCCTGGCTGACACTGCACGGTCTCCGGCTCGTCTACGAGCGCAACGCCCGGTGACCGACGTCCCGTATCGCTTCGAGCCCGACCGCACGGCCGACTCCTTGCAGGCACAGTTCACCGCGCTGGAAGCGGGGGCGGAGACCGGCATCGTCGTCACGGTGGCCGGCCGGGTCATGCTGCACCGGCCCACCGGCAAGCTGTGCTTCTCCACGCTGCAGGACTCGTCCGGCTCGATCCAGCTGTTCGGTGGGAAGAGCTGGTCCGAGCGCTTCGACGAGCTCTCCAAGCTCAGCCTCGGGGACTGGATCGGTGCTACGGGAGAGGTGGTCAAGACCCGCACCGGAGAGCTGTCGGTGAAGGTTGAGAGCTGGCTGACGCTGGCCGCCGTCGCCCCGAATCGCAGCTTCGGTGACAAGTGGAAGGGCATCACCGACCCGGACCTGCGGTACCGGCAGCGCTACGTCGACCTCTGGGCCAACGAAGGCTCCCGGCGAGCCTTCCGGTTGCGGAGCCGCATGGTGAGCCTCATCCGGCGCTGGCTCGAGGAGCGTGACTTCATCGAGGTGGAGACACCGCTGCTGCAGACGATCCTCGGCGGCGCCACGGCCAAGCCCTTCGTCACCCACCACAACGCGCTCGACCTCGACCTCTACCTGCGCATCGCGCCCGAGCTCTACCTCAAGCGACTCGTCGTGGGAGGGTTCGAGCGGGTGTTCGAGATCGGGCGCAACTTCCGCAACGAGGGCATCTCGCCCCGCCACAACCCCGAGTTCACGATGCTCGAGCTGTACCAGGCCTACGCCGACTACGGCGACATGATGTCGCTCATCGAGGAGCTCATCGCCCACCTCGCCATCGAGCTCCACGGCACCACCGAGCTCACCTACGACGGCAAGCCCCTCGACCTGACCGCCCCGTGGAGGCGGGCCACGATGGCCGACCTGGTGGAGGAGGCGATCGGCGTCCGCGTCGACGTCCGCATGCCGGTCGAGCAGCTCCGGGCACTCGCCGAGGAGCACGGGGTGCCCAAGATCGACGACGGCTGGGGGCCCGGAAAGCTCATCCTCGAGATCTACGAGAAGACGACCGAGGCCGGGCTCTGGGGCCCGATCTTCGTGCTCGACTACCCGAAGGAGGTGTCTCCGCTCGCTCGTGACCATCGCGAGATGCCCGAGCTGGTGGAGCGCTTCGAGGCGGTCGTGGCCGGCCGCGAGCTGATGAACGCCTTCAGCGAGCTGGTCGACCCGGCTGAGCAGCGGCTGCGCCTCGAGGCCCAGGCCGCGGCCAGAGCCGCCGGAGACGACGAGGCCAACGAGCTCGATGAGGACTACATCCGGGCGCTCGAGTACGGCCTGCCTCCCACCGGTGGGCTCGGCATCGGCATCGACCGCCTGGCCATGCTTTTGGCGGACGTGCAGAACGTGCGCGACATCGTGCTGTTCCCCACCTTGCGGCCCGAGCAGTGAGGCTCACCCGGCGCTGAGGGGTGTAGCCACCCCTGGTCGGCGGGAAGGACGGGGCCATGAGCGACCAACAAGCAACGGGTACCAGTGACCCCACCTACAACGTGATCAGTGTCGTGTACCACGCACTGCAGGGCGCCGAGACCATCCAGACGTACCTCGATGACAGCGGCGTCGACGACGAGCTGAAGACCTTCTTCCAGCAGGTGCAGCAGGGCTACCGCCGAGCAGCCGACATGGGCAAGGCGATCCTGGTCCAGCGCATCGAGCACGAGCACTAGGTCGATCGATGCGGAGGCTCCTTGCCGCAGTGCTCGTCGGGTCCATGGCGGTGGCCGGCGGTGTCGCCTGTGACGACGCGCCCGAGAACCAGAACCAGATGGACGAGGACGACGGCCGCACCGGCCCCGGTGACGGCGTCAACGAGGTCGGCCCCGGACGCTGACAGCTAGCCGCTGACCGCCTCACCGGCCCCGAAGCAGCGGGAGGCCGGTGAGGCCGGTCTGCAGCTCGTAGAGCCCCCCGAACCGGCTCTCGGTCACGAAGAGCCGGTCGCCGGCGAAGGCGCAGTTCGTCACCATCCCCTTCTCGGCGACGGGCAGGTGCTCGAGCAGCTCGCCCCCGGCCGAGACGATGTCCACGCCGCCCGAGCGGGTGGCGGCCACGGCGAGCGTGCCGTCGGTGGCCACGGCGAAGCCATCCGGGAAGTGGCGTTCGGGCAGCACGCAGATCTCCTCGGCCGTGTAGCCCGCAGACCCCTTCTGAAGCGTCATCACGCGGCGGGTGAAGCTCTCGGTGTAGATCAGGTCACCCGACGGACCGAAGGCGATGCCATTGGGGTAGACGCGGCCGACGTCGGCGAGCAGCTCCGTCGCGCCGCTCGTGGGCTCCAGGGCGAAGATCCGGCCGGAGCCGGTGTTCGCGCCGGTGGAGGGACCGTTGGGGTCGGTGAAGTAGAGACGGCCGTCGGGCCCGAACGCGAGGTCGTTGGGAGACCCGAGGGCCAGCCCGCCGGCCTCCGTGATCACCACCTCGGCCACCCCGTCGGTGACTCGCTGGACGCTGGCCGGGCGGCGCATGTCGAGAGGCTGGGCTTCCGGGTCGGCTCCCATGCCGCCGTTCTGGGTCACCCACACCGATCCGTCCGCTCCGAGCGTCGCCCCGTTCGGCCCGCCGCCCGTGACGGCGTACGGCGACACCTCGCCGGCGTCCCACCGACGCAGCCGACCGGCGGTGATCTCGGTGAACACCAGGGAGCCGTCGTCGAGGACGACAGGGCCTTCGGGGAACGAGAGATCTGCGGTGAGGAGGGGCATCGCCGGAGGCTACGGCCGGCGGGTGGCTCAGGCTGCGACGGTGGCGACGAGCCCGGAAGCCGACACGGCCAGGGCACGTGCCGCAGGCGACTCGCCGAGTGGAGCCAGCGCCTCGGCCGCCTGCTCGGCGAACCGGCGGGCGTCGCCCAGGGCCGACTCGATGGCACCCGACTCCCGGATCATCTCCCGGGCCTTCTCCCGCTCGGGCACGCCGATCGGGCCGCCCAGCATCGGAGCGAGCTCGGCCCCCACGCGCGGCAGAGCGAGGGCCCGGATGACCGGAAGGCTGTAGGTGCCCTCCACCAGATCCTGGCCCGAAGGCTTCCCGAGCTGCTCGTCGGTGCAGATGAGGTCGAGGATGTCGTCCCGGATCTGGAAGGCCATGCCGAAGGCGAGACCGAACTCCGTGAGTGCGTCGATCTGCGAGCGGGGCAGGTCGGCGACGATCGCCCCGATCCGACACCCGGCGCTCATGAGCGACGCGGTCTTCCCGGCGATCGAGCGCAGGTAGGCGTCCTCGGTGCGGCGGATGTCGAACGCGGTCTGCAGCTCGCCGACCTGGCCTTCGCAGAGCCGACCGATGGTGGCGGCCAGCAGCCCGGCCACCTCGGTGCCGAGCGACGCGGCGATCTCGGAGGCCTTGGCCAGCAGGAAGTCACCGGCGAGGATGGCGATGAGGTTGCCCCATCGAGCGTTCACCGACACGACGTTGCGGCGCACCTCGGCCTCGTCCATGACGTCGTCGTGATACAGCGATCCGAGGTGCACGAGCTCGACCGAGACACCCCCGAGCACCACGTCGTCCGTGGCTTCGGCGCCCCCGGCCAGAGCGGCCGCCACCGTGAGCGCGGGGCGAAGGCGCTTGCCGCCCGCGTCAGCCAGGTGACCTGCCACCTCGGCGAGGAACGGGTCGACCGACCCCAGCGACGCCTGGAGGGCCACTTCCACGCGCTCGAGGTCCCCCGTGAGCCGTGGAAGACCGAGGAGGTCGGCGACGTTCATCAGTTGATCACGGTAGGCGCGAGTCGCGACCTCCGAACAACCCGGGATTTCGAGGTGAGGGAGAAACCCGACCTGCCTCGGTCATTGACACGGCACCTCGGTAGACTGCTCTCACTTCCAACCGTCCTAGGAGGCGGTCACCTTGTTCGAACGCTTCACAGACCGAGCACGCCGAGTCCTGGTCCTCGCCCAGGAAGAAGCACGGCTGCTCAACCACAACTTCCTCGGCACCGAGCACATCCTGCTCGGCCTGATCCACGAGGGCGAGGGTGTCGCCGCCAAGGCTCTGGAGTCGTTGGGCGTCTCCCTCGAGGCCGTCCGCGAGAAGGTGGAGGAGACCATCGGCCCAGCGGGAACGCAGGCCACCGGCGCACCCCCGTTCACTCCGCGCGCCAAGAAGGTGCTCGAGCTGTCGCTTCGCGAAGCGCTGCAGCTCGGCCACAACTACATCGGCACCGAGCACCTGCTGCTCGGTCTCATCCGTGAGGGTGAGGGTGTGGCCGCCCAGGTGCTGGGCTCGCTCGGCGCCGACCTCAGCCGTGTGCGCCAGCAGGTGATCCAGCTCCTCTCCGGATACGGCGGGGGCAAGGAGGGCCAGACCTCCGGGGCGCCGCAGGGCGCGAGCGGCACGCAGGAGCAGCCGTCCGGCTCGCTGGTGCTCGACCAGTTCGGGCGAAACATGACCCAGCAGGCGCGGGAGAAGAAGCTCGACCCGGTGATCGGCCGGAAGGACGAGATCCTCCGCGTCATGCAGGTGCTCTCCCGTCGCACCAAGAACAACCCGGTGCTGATCGGCGAGCCGGGCGTGGGCAAGACGGCGATCGTCGAGGGCCTGGCCCAGCGCATCGTCTCGGGCGACGTGCCGGAGACCCTGCGAGGCAAGCAGCTCTACACCCTCGACCTCGGCGCCCTCGTGGCCGGCTCCCGCTACCGCGGTGACTTCGAGGAGCGCCTGAAGAAGGTGCTGAAGGAGATCCGCACCCGAGGCGACATCATCCTGTTCATCGACGAGCTGCACACCCTCGTCGGTGCCGGTGCCGCAGAGGGCGCCATCGACGCGGCCTCCATCCTCAAGCCCATGCTGGCGAGAGGTGAGCTGCAGACGGTCGGTGCGACCACCCTCGACGAGTACCGCAAGCACCTCGAGAAGGACGCAGCCCTCGAGCGGCGCTTCGCCCCGATCAAGGTGGAGGAGCCGACGGTGGCTCACACCATCGAGATCCTGAAGGGCCTGCGCGACCGCTACGAGTCACACCACTCGGTCACCATCACCGACCAGGCGCTCGTGGCCGCGGCCAACATGGCCGACCGCTACATCGCCGACCGGTTCCTGCCGGACAAGGCGATCGACCTCATCGACGAGGCGGGTTCGAAGCTGCGGATCCGAAGGATGGACACGCCGCCGGACTACAAGAGCCTCGAAGAGGAGATCGTCAAGATCCGGCGGGACAAGGAAGGCGCGCTCGACCGGTCACAGTTCGACCAGGCCGAGAAGTTCCGGGCCAAGGAGAAGGAGCTGCTCGACAAGAAGTCGGCCCTCGACACCGAGGCTCGTCAGTCGGGCGTGGATCTCTTCGACGTCGTGGACGAGGAGGTCATCGCCGAGGTGCTGGCCATGTGGACCGGCATCCCGGTCTACCGCCTCACCGAGGAGGAGACCGAGAAGCTCCTCCGCATGGAGGAAGAGCTGCACCGTCGGGTCATCGGCCAGGAGGACGCCATCAAGGCCGTCAGCCAGGCCGTCCGGCGCACCCGGGCCGGTCTGAAGGACCCGAAGCGCCCCGGCGGCTCGTTCATCTTCCTCGGCCCATCCGGCGTCGGGAAGACCGAGCTGGCCAAGACGCTGGCGGAGTTCCTCTTCACCGACGAGTCGGCCATGATCACGCTCGACATGTCGGAGTACATGGAGAAGCACACCGTCTCCCGCCTGGTCGGTTCGCCTCCCGGATACGTCGGCTACGAGGAGGGTGGCCAGCTCACCGAGGCCGTGCGGCGCAAGCCGTTCTCGGTGGTGCTCTTCGACGAGATCGAGAAGGCCCACCCCGACGTGTTCAACACGTTGCTGCAGATCTTGGAGGACGGTCGCCTGACCGACAGCCAGGGCCGGGCCGTCGACTTCAAGAACACGGTGCTGATCATGACGTCGAACCTCGGCACCGCCGA